>JASGCW010000269.1 GCA_030053945.1 Limnohabitans sp. | reverse complement strand
TTTAAAAAATGTTTTATCTTTGCAAAAAGTGGTCAACCATATTCAGGCATGAACACACACTAACATTATTGACAAAGAAAAAAAATTCACAGAAAAAGAATATCCAATACTTGATAAGTATTTATCAGAAGGATATAAAGTTATTCAAACAACTCCTGTAATTTTAAATTCAACTACGGCTTATATGTATTCAATCACGTTTCTATTGGAAAAATAGCTATTTATTATACACTATTTCTTTGGTTGACTTAAAAAAAGGAAGCCAAAGAAATCTGTAAATAGTTACTGATTTTTGTAATAAATCTGTTTTATTACAAGTCTCTAATTTTGTTGTTTTTGAAAACATAATAATTAATTTTAACTTTCATTCCCTTAAAATGGCGGAATGATTAACCATATAAAACTAAAATGAATAATAAGATAATAACATTTATTTTTCGAGTATACATATCTATATCAATATGTGTTTCGGGTTATTTTTATATTAATCCTGAAAAAATTTTTGCAAATGATGGTGGACATTGGAAAAGGACATTTGGTCACAATAGACTTTTAGAAATTGACTATACATATTTCAAATATTCTGTTTTGATTTCAATTGTTGTTGGCATTTTGTTTTATTCTTTTTTACAATTATTTAAGAAAACTAAAAAATTAAATTAAACTGTACGAAGCATAACCAAAAACCGAACCGCCAACACACGCTACAAGCAAGCTGGGTATTTGTTATTAATTTAAAGTTGTTTTTGTATTTGTAAAATTTGTGCATATCGGAAATAATACGCATCTTTAATCCCAGCCTGCGTGTAGCGCGAGAACGTTATGGGCAAGGCTACCAGACCGACAGTACAACTTTAAACCAATAGACAATGGCAAAAAATTATAGACAACTAACTGAAAGTATTCGAGGACGACTAAATCCTGAAAACTTCGCAATAAAAAAAGCGTTCTCGGACGAACTATCGACAATTTCATACAGCGATGTATTGACTTACATAAGACTTGCAATGAAAGGTGTTGAACCCGAATACACTCAGAAAAGCCGAGACGCTGGAGAAAGAGTTAAAGAACATCTTGGAAAAGAATTAAAAGATGTTTCCTTCAAATATCAAGGTTCAGTAATGACAGACACCCACATAAAAGGGTATAGCGACATTGACTTGCTAACTATTTGCGAAAAATTCTACCAACCAGACACAAGAAATTTTAAAGAAATTATTGAAACTCCTGAAAGAAGAGCCAAATACTATCAAACATCTATTGACAAACTTCAAAAAGAAATCAATCTAACTTCATACACAGGAAATGCTTTAAACGATTTAAGAGAATTAAGACTTGATAGCGAAAGAATTCTTTCCAGTGTTTATCAAACTCGTGACTTGACAAAACCAAAGGCTATAAAAATAAAAAATCTTAGTCTTAATCGTGAAGTTGATATTGTAATTGCAAACTGGTATGATGATGTATCTTCTGTAATCAATGACAAAGGCGATTCCAGAGGTATTCAAATTTACAACAAAGAAACACATTCAAGAGAAAGTGCGGACTTTCCGTTTCTAAGTATAAAAAGAATAAATGAACGCAGTTCAGAAACAAATGGAAGATTAAAAAAGATGATTAGGTTCTTAAAGAATAGTAAAGCAAACTCTGACCACGAAATAGATTTAAGCAGTTTTGACATCAACGCTATTTGTTACGACATAAAAGTTTCAGATTATCAGAACTTGTCTTTCTATGAACTTGTTCCAGTTTTGTATAATCAAATGAAAAGCATTTGCACAAATCAAACTCACGCTGACGATTTAGTTTCTGTTGACGGCAAAGAATACATTTATAGAAACAGACCTGCTAAACTGACTAACCTAAAACTTCTTTTAGCAGAGGTTGAAGCAATCTTTATTGATTTTAAAACCACAGTAAGAGTATGATAAAAAAGAAATTGTTCATCGGTTCTTCTACGGAAGAACTTGGACTTGCACAAGCTGCAAAATCTATTTTAGAAAAGGACTTTGACGTTACTATTTGGAACGAGAAAGTTTGGGACACTTCTGTTTTTAAAATAAATCAAAATTTCCTTTCAGACCTTTTGAAAGTATCGCTTCAATTTGACTTCGGTATTCTATTAGGAACTAATGACGACAAAGTAATTTTCAGAGGTAAGGAAGTTATGCAACCAAGAGACAATGTATTATTTGAACTTGGTTTATTTACTGGACGGCTTGGAACATCAAAGTGTGCATTCCTCATTGACAAAGAGGTTAAACTACTATCAGATTTCAATGGACTTAGTTTAGCGTATTTTGACAAATCACAAATGGACACTTTTACTTCGGCAGTAAACGACATAAGAAGTCTATTTCTTTCAAGCTCGGACGATGAAATTAACTTCTTTCCATCTGCTACACTTGCATCCGTTTATTTTGAAAATTTAATTGTTCCTATCTGCCGATTTATAATTGAAAACAACGGCTTTACTTCTAAAGAAATCCATTACAAGAAGTGCAAAATCAATGTAATCATTCCAGACAGAATTAACGAAGACGTAAGGGTGTATATTTTTTTTACTCTATGCGGCTAATTTGGGTATTTTTGTTAATTCTATGATT
>JASGCW010000268.1 GCA_030053945.1 Limnohabitans sp. | reverse complement strand
ATTAAAAGAAGGCGATAGTTTTAATTTTAAAACACTGATTTCATAAATCGATGTCTTTTTGATCGCAAAATTGATCTTTATTGTTTTTTAAAGTATCTGAATTTTGACATTATATTGAGAATTTTTAGAAATTTTTATTGTAAATATTAAAAATTTATTCATATTTTATTGAGAATAAAAAAATGTATTTTTTAACAGACGTATGGTCATTCCTTCCTCTGCCCTCAAAAAAGAAAGCTATTTCTAGCTCTTACAAGTGAGAGCCATAAAGGCTTACTTATATAGTGAATCAGAGGAAAAAAATGGCTGTGGAGAAATTTTTGATACTTATTGAAGCTCAAATATTTGCCAAATTTAGCTTTTTTGAAGCTCGTCAGTACAGTTCTTTAGTTTCAGCATTGGTGTAATGAAATTGAACAAAAACAAAATTATTTGTGAGTGAGATAATTTATTAATATTTTATATTTACTTGTTACATTTTTTAAAGTTTAAAATAAATGAATTTTAAATATTGAAATGAATAATTTGATGTATATATATTTTAAATGCATTCAAATCAGTTGTGCAACAAATGAAACAAGCGATATAACCATCAAAATTCCAAAGACAAGAATCACAAAATCAAAATTCTGAATTGTTAGTTGATTACCAATTTCATTTCCATCATGTTCGTCTTTTATGACCGATTCATTATCGATACTTTTCATGCATATTTTATCAACTAACTTTTGATTAATGAAATAATTGTTAAAAAATCTATTTAAAAAATAAATGTGTCCATATTCAATCATATTGGAACTCCTAAGAAAAATTAAATAATTAGAAAACAAAATTAATTGATAAGAAACTGAAATTATTAATTTATCTTACAGAAACTCATGATATTCTTTATACGATGGATCTAAATTTTTTGATGTAATATAAGCAGTTAATTGTGAACTGAACTTCTTTGATTGGTGAAATATCTTATTTTTATAAAAAGATTTAGTCTTTGAACTGATATCTTTTCTACAAAAAAGTTTCTTAAAGATCAAATAAAAATTATCAGGAGAAATAATTGCTCGAAGTTTATCTTTGTCTAAATTCATTGATTTGAATTTACATTTTTCGAAACTGTTTCCACATTTCTCCCACACTTTTCGATATTTCTCATTACTGCTATTGATGAATAGATTATGAGCTGATTGCAACGGATGAAAACTTATATTATAATTAGATTCAGCCAGATCTTCAATTGAATCAATCGGTTTCGAAGGAATAACTTCAACTAGATCGGTAGTAAATGAAGCAAGAAATAGCTTAACGAGAAAAAAGGACAAGAAAATCCAAGTAAATAAAAATTTTCTTCTGATTCCTCTGTTTTCATCCACATCGTAATCATAATTTTGACCAATTATGCTGCCAACTGTGTCATCAATAAATCTTATACTCATGAATTTTCTTACAATAATATAGAGTACAAGAAATAACATTACAAATGATATGAACGTGTAAATATCAAATACTTTGAATGTATCAATCAAATTAAGGTTTATAATTTTAGAAACTGGTCTCTCAGAAACGATTATATAATCTTTCTGTAAAACTACTTTCGTAAAAGTGAAGTATTTTTGATCTGTTTCAATAACATCAGGAATTGTTGTTCGATCAACTTCCTTAAATAAATTATTAAAAATCAAAAATAAAAACAATGATTTATTACCTTTCTTTGAATCAATCCCAATACTCCAGTATAGTTTCCATCTGCAGTACAATAGCCAAATTCATCTGCTTCAATGATGTCAAATCTTGAAAAACATATTCAAAAAATTTTAATAAGATTCATATTATTATTTAAACAATTTCTTAAAATCATTTATTTACTCTTTTAAATATTTATAATAACTTTTTTGCATATTTTTCCAATTTTCCAAAAATAGTTTACTGTTGAAAATTGATCCATCAACTTTAGGGATCTAAATTAAAAATAAATTCAATTTAATGATTATAATTAACTTTTAATCAACCTTTATTTGAGAAACTTTTTCAATTGTTTTATTCATCATTAAAAAAATATAAGTCTCAAATGAAAAAATTCAAATTAGTTCAAAAATTGAAATGTCTTATTTCTAATCTTATGTTTGATAGTATTGTTTTGAAAATAAAAATATTTCTATGGTTATTTGAAAAACTGCCTTCATTTTTTAACGCATCATTTTAATTAATTTTTAAATTTATCAATCAATAATATTTTAATTGAATTTACTTATAAGGTAGTATTTTAAAATACAAGCGCTATTATCATTAGTTAATTCCTTTCAAAAGCTTTTTGAATAAGCTACTAGTTTTTATAATAGTTTTTGAAATTAAATCGAAAATCAATAAACAATTAATTTTAGCAATAATTTAGTAGTTTCATTAATAACAAGAAGGAAAAATTCATCAAAATAAAAAACATTTCCTAAACATCTTTTAAAAATTATATTTTTCAACTTAATTGCTGTTAATTACTTTATTTTTATCTTTCCAATAACTTAAATGTTTTTCTTTTCTTTTTTTATTAATCGTTAGAAAGTAATTGTTTTTAATTTTCTTTGAGGGGAGCAGAATTTCTATGGAAATATATTTAT
>JASGCW010000020.1 GCA_030053945.1 Limnohabitans sp. | reverse complement strand
TCCATCTTCCATCTTCCATCTTCCATCTTCCATCTTCCATCTTCCATCTTCCATCGGTTGCTGAACGGACACTGAGGCTCTCGAAGTGTCGAAGCACCATCACCCATAATAATCACGGCATTCGCGTTTAAAAAAATGCCACAGATACACAGATAAAAATAAATTGATAAAATATAAATTTTAATATTTATTTCCGCAAAGCGGATAATTTTACAATTAATTTTCTAAAAAAACAGAATATAAAATCTGTGCTCCCGATAGCTATCGGGAGTGGTTATTTCTTCAAATATTTTTAAAAGCGAATGCTCTGCATAATAATCTAACAATTAGATAAGATATTTTTTGTAATATTACTTTCACAATACGAATCTAGTGAGAAAAATAAAATACAAAAAAGGGAAGAAGGTCGTGCCTACATTTTTAGAATATACTGGTATATATAAAGATGTTAAAACCGAGATGCAACTTTTTGTTTACGATAATAATGATCTGACAGAATGTGAATCGTTGACTTTTTTACAACTATCACAAAATGTAGATTTTACAAAACAAAATTGGTTAAATATACATGGGCTTAATGAAATTTCGACTATCAAAGAAGTTGGTGATTTTTTGAATGTAGATAATTTTATGTTAGGAGATATTCTAAATACTACTAAGAGGACTAAATTAGATGAATATCATGATGTGCTTTTCTTTAACGTTAAATCTATCTTGCCAGCTTCACCTAATTCTGATGAAATTAATGTTGAACAAATTAGTTTTTTATTAAAAAATGGAATTGTAACCTCTTTTCAGGAAAAAAAGAGCGACTTTTTTGCTCATTTGAGAGAACGATTAAGAACTCATTCAGGAATAGTAAGAGAGAAAAAGACAGATTATTTACTTTATCTTTTGCTTGATGCCATTATGGAGAATTTTTATATCACGATCGAAAATGAAGAGGATAAGGTAGAGAAAATAATAAATTTAGCTAAAACCAGTACTAATCTTTCAGTTTTAGAGCAAATAGAAAAACATCGAGATAATTTTAATTTTTTGAAAAGAGGAATTATCCCTCTTCGTGATTCATTATATTCTATTAAAAGTATGAAAGATGATAATGTCTTTAATGCTATTGAAAAAGAAAATTATAGTTTTTTTGATAGATTACATCAAAAATGTTTAGAATTACTCGAACAAATAGAGTATGATTTAGCCGCCCTTCATAGTGCATCCGATTATTTTTTCTCTTCCCAAAGTCATAAAATGAACGAAGTTATGAAAACCCTCACGGTGGTTTCGGTGTTTTTTATGCCTTTGACTTTTATCGTTGGGGTCTATGGGATGAATTTTGATAATATGCCAGAATTGCACTGGAAATATGGTTATTTTATAATTTTAGGCGCAATGGTTTTCATGCTTATATTTATGATTATATACTTCAAATGGAAGAAATGGTATTAAAAAGTTAAAAATTAATTATGTTATTTATTGATTAACCCAAAAAATCATTTTACATTTGTAGGGTATACAAATAATTCCGGAAAATATGTTTGAATTTCAACAGTATTTAGGTTTCTTAATCTTCTTAACCATTTTAACAATGGGGTTTTGGTTAATGATTTTCCTTGTAAACTTCGTATTCTACTGGGTAGGAGGTTATTTATGGGATCAATATAAGCAAAAAAGAGCAAGTAGAGAAACCCTAGAAAATTAAAATCTCATAGTTTTCTAAAATATAAAAGCCACGCTCAGCGTGGCTTTTTATTTAGAAATTATCCACCTATCATATCGGAATCACCTCCGTTTTCGTTTTGTTGTCTAGGTTTTTGTTCTTTTTCAGTTTTCTTCTTGTTAAATCTATACGTAAAAGATAAGGTAATTACTCGAACTCTAAATTGCATTTCACTATATGAATTTACTGTTGGTAATTGTAAATCTTGTATTCTTTTTCTTGTATTAAACAAATCACTTACATTAACAGAAACGGTTCCCATATCTTTCAAGATATCTTTACTAAGGCCTAAGTTAGCAACAAGTATCCCAATCATTCTTCCTTGTGCATAATTTTGAGGAGCATTATAGGTTACGTTAGTTTGCCAATTTATTTTAGCTGGTAAAATAATTTTTGATGTTAATCTACTTGTCCAAGTATTTGCATTAAAACTAAAATCTTGAACTATTGTTTTGTTCTGAAAATTAATGTAAGTATAATCGCCTTTTGAATTACTATTAAAGAAATTGAAATTAGCGTTTAATGTGATCCATTTTTTAGGGATATAATTTAAAGTGAATTCAAAACCAGTTTTGTCTTCAGAACCTAAATTGAATGGTGTGTTTTCAATTACTGGTGTAGTACCTACAAAATCGCCACTTTCTCTGCGAACAAATTGAAATGCACTAGTCGTATGATTATAATAAGCAGAAGCATTTAAAGTTAGTTTATCCCATTTTTTTAAAAAACCTAAATCAAATACATTGCTAAAAGCAGGATTAATATCTGGGTTACCTCTAAATATGTTTATGTTACTTGTATAAGACGCAAACGGATTGATAAATCTGTCTCTTGGTCGTGTAATTCGTTTACTATAATTTAATGAGATATTTGTTTTATCAGATAACTGATAGGTTAAGAAGGCACTTGGAAAAAAGTTTTCATATTTTTTAGTTACAAATATGGAAGAAGTTAATTGATTAACCTCAATATGTGAATTTTCGTAACGAACACCAAACAAGAAAGAGAATTTATTCAATTTAGTGCCAAATTGTGTATATAGAGCATTTACATTTTCGATATAATTCATTTGATTTGTAAAACTCTTTACATTTTCAAAAGTGTTAGTAGCAGTGTTAAGTCTTTTTACTTCAAAATCTTGGAAGGCATTAATAAAATTACCCCTATATCCTGCTTCAAATTGAGAGACTTTTCCAATAGGTAAAACATAATCTACTTGAAGTAAATTTCTACCTTGAGTATTCTTTTTTCTTGTTTTTTCGGCAGAAACAAAACTATTTGTCTCCACAATTCGCCCGTCTATAATGTTATTTTCATTTTCATTTTCTTTACCAAATGCCCCATCAAAAGATAATTTATGCCCTTCTTTTTTGAAGAATTTTACAAAGTTTGTGGTATATTCTACATTCTCAGTATCATTGATGGCGTCATTTAACCTTTGACTTGTATTTATAAAATTCTTTGAGCTGTTGTAATTATAATATAAGACGTCCTCTAGGTTTCCACCACGATTATTTCGGTAGTTGAAAGCATTAGTCCAAGATGATTTTTTATCAATCATAACTTCAATACCAAAATTGATATTTGCTCCCTGACCATATTTTTTACTATCTCGTCTTTCCTCAATATAAGATTTAAGGCTACCATCTGGATTTAAATTTTCTTGATTAATTAGGGTGCTTCCTGGATTTTGTCTTTTGTTATATCCTATGGTAGTAAAAAAATTAAATTGTTCTTTCTTTACATTCAAATTAGCAGAAATGCTAGAGTTTTCGGGATAACCAGCAGAAACTATTAGCGTTCCATTAACACCTTGATTTTTCCCTTTTTTAAGTAAGATGTTTATAATTCCTCCACCACCTTCAGCATCGTAACGAGCAGAGGGATTAGTAACAATTTCTACTTTATCTACAGCATCTGCCGAAAGCATTTTTAAGGCATCGTTTACACTATTTGCATTAGCTGGTTTGCCATCAATTAAAATTCGTACATTTTCATTGCCTCTCAGCGCAACTACTCCTTCCGCATTTACAGATACAGAAGGTACATTATCTAATACATCACTAACAGTTCCACCACGAACAAGAATATCCTTACCAACACTATAGACTTTTTTATCAAGTTTGATATCAACCGTAGTTTTTTCCGCTCTTACTACAACTTCATTTAGTTGTTTCGCATCTTCTTCTAGTTTTATGATGCCTAAATTTGTGCTTTCTGTAAAAGATTTTGCTTTGATTTCGATTTTTTTGAATGAAATAAATTCATATTTTATATCATAAGTTCCTTCATTTATTTCAACAGAAAATTGTCCTTTATTGTCAGTAACTCCACCAAAAATTGCTTTAGGTGAATTAGGTCTTCTAAATTCGATAGTGGCGTACTCTAATGGTTGAGAAGTAGATTTTTCAACTATTGTTCCAGTTATTGTTATTTTTTTTCCATCAAGTTGTCTTGTCGGACGCTGTTGAGAGAAAATAGTTAAGGAGTTAATTAATAATAAAAGTATAAAATAATAAAAGTATGATTTCATTGAAGAATATTTAATAAAACAAAAATAGTATTAGGGATTTTATTAATTCCTAAAGTAATGTTAAATGATTTTTTATAATATTTCATTTATTTTCTCAGTAGGTCGTGCAATAACTGCTTTTTCACCATTTACAATGATAGGTCTTTCTATTAGTTTAGGATTGTCTATCATTGCCTGTATAATTTCTTCATCAGTGAGTGTTTTTCCTTTATAATTTTCAATCCAAATGGCTTCTTTGGTTCTAACTAATTCTATTGGAGTTATATTTAATTTCTTGATTAATTCTTTCAATTCCTCTGTAGATGGTGGAGTTTCTAGATAATTAATAATTGTAAATTCTTGTTTGGTATTTTCTAAAAAGCATACACCATCTCTTGATTTAGAACAACGATTATTGTGGTAAATAGTTATCATTATAATTTATTAATTTAGATGTAACAAAAATAGATTAAATTGTACTTATAAACTATAGTTTAAAATTGAGCCTATGTTTTTATTAAAAGCTTTTTTTAGAGGAAATGAATTTTGGAAATATATAATTGGTGTCATTATTATTTTTATGGCAACAATAATAGGACAGTTGCCTTTGATGGGAGCCATAGTTTATAAATTAACTTCTGAGGGTAAAAGCTTTTTTAATATGGACGAAGCACAAATGATGCGAGTTTTAGATAAAAATACTACACTGTTTTTTATGTTACTATCCTTTGCATTTGTGTTTTTTGCAATGCCTCTTATAACAAAGTGGTTACACAAGCAACCCTTTAAAGATATGCTTACATCACGCTTGAAATTTGATTGGAAACGAGTATTTTTTTCATTTTCTATTTGGGCAGTATTTCAAATAATCGTTACGGTTATAACCTATTATGCTTCTCCAGAAGATTATAAATGGAATTTTCAGTTGGAACCATTCTTAATTTTATTGGTAATTTCTGTTTTAATGATTCCGCTTCAAACAAGCGCAGAAGAGTTTGTTTTTAGAGGTTATTTAATGCAAGGTTTTGGAGTTTTAGCCAAAAACAAATGGTTACCATTGATTGCTACATCGGTTATGTTTGGGGGATTACATTATTTTAATCCTGAAGTAGAAAAAATGGGACCTATTATTATGATTTATTATATAGGAACGGGTTTGTTTTTAGGTATTATGACTTTGATGGATGAAGGAATGGAGTTATCACTAGGTTTCCACGCAGCTAATAATTTAATTACAGCTTTATTAGTTACTTCTGAGTGGACAGCTTTGCAAACTAATTCTGTTTTGATTGATATTTCTAACCCTGATGTAGGTTTTGAAGTAATTCTTCCTGTGGTAATCATATTTCCAATTTTATTACTAGTATTTGCTAAGAAATTTGGCTGGACAAATTGGAACGAAAAATTATTCGGTAAAATTGATACTGTAAATACTTCTAATGAATCAGATTTCTTATAAAGAATTGCATCCAAGGTTTGCTTTAAATGACAAATTTTACTCAAAAGATGAATTAGTTCAGCTTGCTTCCGACTTAAAAAATAATCAAAAGGAGTTTCAATCAGACTTAGGTGTTTTCTTATCACAATGGTTGGACGAAAATGATTTTGTTGAAGTACAAACTTCAGGAACAACTGGAAAGCCAAAACTTATAAAAATTAGCAAACAAGCAATGGTTAATTCTGCTATTGCAACAGCTGCTTTTTTCAATTTGAATTCGGGTACAACAGCTTTATGTTGTTTACCAGTAAAATATATAGCAGGTAGGATGATGTTGGTTAGGGCTATGGTTTTAGGTTGGAATTTAGAGGTAGTTGAACCTAAATCAAATCCACTTGAACCTATGTCAAAGTTTTATGACTTTGTGGCAATGGTTCCTCTTCAGGTTGAAAATTCTATTGATAAATTGCATCAAATAAAGAAATTACTTATAGGCGGAGCAAGTATAAGTAAAGAGTTAGCTTCAAGAATTATAGAAGAACAATGCGAAGCATATGAATCCTATAGTATGACAGAGACGGTGACACATATTGCTTTGCGTAGAATAGGAGAAAAGTGTTTTGAAACATTACCAAATGTTGCACTTGCGTTAGATGATAGAGATTGTCTGGTAATTGATGCTCCTTTTATAAATTCAGAAAAAATAATTACAAACGATTTAGTGGAATTGATTTCGAAAACTCAATTTATTTGGAAAGGCAGAGCAGATAATGTAATTAATAGTGGAGGAATTAAATTATTTCCTGAGCAAATTGAAGAAAAATTGCAACCCTACCTTAACAGAAAGTTTTTTATAGCTGGAATAGAAGATGTTCTTTTAGGTCAAAAAGTAGTTTTGGTTATTGAAGGAGAAGAGTTTGTCCTAGAAGAAACAATTTTTTCAGAATTAGGAAAATATGAAAAGCCTAAAGAAATTCATTTTGTATCAAAATTGGCAGAAACTGAAACAGGAAAAGTAAAAAGAAAAGAAATAATTGAAAATATAAAAAGAAAGGCTGTCGATTGACAGCCTTTGATATTAATTAAAAATTGATAAAATGTAATAAATAATTGCTGCAACTAAGGCAGAAACTGGAATAGTTAAAACCCAAGCCCAAATAAGGTTTATGGTAACTCCCCAACGAACAGCACTTAAACGTTTTGTTGCACCTACACCAATTATCGATCCTGTGATAGTATGTGTGGTAGATACAGGAACTCCCATTTGAGATACTGTAAATAGTGTCAACGCACCAGCTGTTTCAGAACAAACTCCTTCTAGAGGGGTTACTTTAGTGATTTTGGTTCCCATTGTTTTTACAATTTTCCAACCACCCATAAGTGTTCCTAAACCTATCATTAAATAACAACCAAAAGCTATCCAAATAGGCATCGTTTTGTTAGTTACTTTAGTTTCTACTTTAGCTTTGATATCTTCTTTAAGCGTTCCTTTTTCATCTACATACTTAGCGAAAATTTTAGCATAACGATATTCAGGATTTAATTCTTTACCTTTAAAAATTACTTCTTTAGTGTCTGTATCGTGTACGTCTTTCTTGTCTGTATAAACATGAAGAGTTTTTAATTCTTTAGAAGCTTTTTCGAAATTATTTAAATCAATACCTTCATTCTTTAAATGTAAGATAAAAGGATTGTTTGGATTTACGTTAGCAACTAATTTTTCATCTTCATAAATGTTTTCTTTAGTAGATAAATCGATAATCTTTTTACCATCCATATAAACTGTATCTTTATCAAATACACTTACTGCTGGTTTGAATTTTTTGATTTTCCCCTCGTCATTAGTGTACTTCACTTGTAATACCTCCGTAACTTGTAACATTTCAGGAATATCTCCTTTTATTTCTCCTCTACGTACACCGTTAGCATAAACAATACATGCAGCACAAATAATTCCCATTACTTTTTGAGAATCGGCACCACCGTGTCCTAGTGAAAAGGCAGCGGAAGATAAAAGCTGTAATTTTTTGTATAAATTACCTTCTTTCATTGCGGTGTTATTTTTACCAACAACTAATTCGAAAATGATAAAAATTAACACAAAAGAAGATAATAAAATACCGATAATCCAAATCATAATAGGTTTGATATCAAAGACATCTTTGTATAACCAAGTCATATAGACTGTAAATACAGTTAGCGCTATATAGCAGCTAATTTTAACAAAAAACCTTCTTTGAATGGTCATCATTGTAATGATAAAGGATATAACTCCACCAATAATTGGAGCTAAAACTATAAACATTAGTGGCTTTGTGATTTCTTCCATTTTTAAAACATCAAAACCTGCGTGTGCTACTGCTGCACCAGCAAATCCACCAATTAAGGTGTGAGATGAGGAAGAAGGTATTCCTAACCACCAAGTAAGTAGATTCCAAATAGTAGCAGCTAATAATCCTGATAAAATTACCCAAAGGTCTATAACAGAATTATCTACCGTTTTTGCTACCGTGTTACCTACACTCATATCGAAAACCCAATAGGCTGCAAAATTAAAAATGGCAGCCCATATTACCGCCTGTGTAGGAGATAATACTTTTGTTGAAACAACAGTCGCAATTGAATTGGCAGCGTCATGAAACCCGTTTACCAAGTCAAATGCCATAGCCACAACAATTATTATAATTAATAATGTAAAATCCATTTGTTATAAATCAAAGTTGTGATTAAGCGTGCTTAACTGAAATAGCTTCTAATGTTCTTGATACATCTTTGCATTTGTCTGTAGCATGATGTAATGCAGAAAGTACTTCTTTGTATTTGATAATATTAACAGCATCTGATTCATTTTCAAATAATTCAGCTACAGCTTTGTCAAATACTAAATCTGCTTTACTTTCTAATTTGTTGATTTTCTTTACAGCAGAATTAATTTTATCAAGATTTTTTAAATCTTTTAATTCGATAACTGCGCTGTTAATGTGACCACAAGCTTCTAAATTAATCTCTGTTAATTTACGAATAGATTTACTGATTTTTGCAACATTATATAAATTCATACGATTTGAAGCTGTATAAATATTGTTTGCTACTTCAGTAATAGTTGTAGTAAGCATATGTATATCTTCTCTATCAAAAGGTGTGATGAAGTTTTTACTCAATTCGATATTCATCTTATGATTTACGCTTTCGATATCAGCTACTAATTGTTCTACTTGTTTATAGTAGTTATTTCTGTTCTCCATTTCGCTTTTACCTATATTTACCGCTTCGTGTAAATTTTCAGATAATGCTAATAAATCTTTAGCTGATTTGATAAACAAAGGATAAAATGTAGTATCCTTTGGTGAGAAAAACTTAATAATGTCTCTAAATGCCATTTTTTATCAATTTAATTTCGAGCGCAAAACTAAAAACCTAATGTTAAGAAAAGGTTAAGTTATTAATAATTGCATATTAACTTTAAGTTATTATGGATTAATCTTTATTTTAATGTTAATTCCCTTTTTGTAATTTAGCCATCCAAAATAAAGTATATACAACTATGGACTTAAACTTCAATAAAAACGAAGATCATAACAGACTTTTATTATCAGAGCTCAAGCAAAAATTAGCAAAAGTGAAATTAGGTGGTGGAGAAAAGCGTATTGCTAAATTGCACAGTGAAGGCAAAATGACGGCAAGAGAAAGAATTGATTATCTACTTGATAATGATGAGAATGCAATTGAGATTGGCGCTTTTGTTGGTGAGGGAATGTATAAGGAACACGGCGGATGCCCTAGCGGTGGAGTGGTGGTTAAAATTGGTTATATTCAAGGTAAACAATGTGTAGTAGTGGCTAATGATGCTACGGTAAAAGCAGGTGCTTGGTTCCCAATTACAGCTAAGAAAAATCTTCGCGCCCAAGAAATTGCAATGGAAAACAGATTGCCAATAATCTATTTAGTAGATTCAGCAGGGGTTTATTTACCAATGCAGGATGAAATTTTTCCTGACAAGGAACACTTTGGTCGTATTTTTAGAAATAATGCAATGATGAGCAGTATGGGAATTACTCAAATTGCAGCCGTTATGGGAAGTTGTGTGGCCGGAGGTGCTTATTTGCCTATTATGAGTGACGAAGCACTTATTGTAGATAAAACAGGCAGTATTTTCTTAGCTGGAAGCTATTTAGTAAAAGCGGCTATTGGCGAAACGATTGATAATGAAACATTAGGTGGTGCAACAACCCATTGTAAAATTTCAGGCGTTACAGACTTTAAAGCTAAAGATGATAAAGACGCTTTAGATAGAATTAAAAGTATTGTTGGTAAAATAGGTGATTATGATAAAGCAGGATTTAATCGTATCAAATCTGAAAAACCAGCTTTAAATCCAGAGGATATATTTGGAATTTTGCCTAAATCTAGAGCAGAGCAATACGATATGATGGAAATTATCAAGCGTTTAGTTGATAATTCTGAATTTGATGAATATAAAGCAGGTTATGGTCAAACAATTATCACAGGTTATGCACGTATTGATGGTTGGGCAGTGGGAATTGTGGCTAATCAAAGATTAATTGCTAAAACTACTGGTGCTAAAACAAAACCAAGCGAAATGCAGTTTGGGGGTGTTATTTATTCAGATAGTGCGGATAAAGCCACTCGTTTTATTGCGAATTGTAACCAAAAGAAAATCCCATTAGTATTTGTTCACGATGTTACTGGATTTATGGTAGGAAGTAAATCTGAACACGGAGGAATCATCAAAGATGGGGCTAAAATGGTAAATGCCGTTGCTAATAGTGTGGTGCCTAAATTTACGGTAGTGGTAGGAAACTCTTACGGTGCTGGAAATTATGCAATGTGTGGTAAAGCCTATGATCCGCGATTAATTTTTGCGTGGCCAAGTGCAGAACTAGCTGTAATGGGTGGTGCACAAGCTGCAAAAGTGTTGATGCAAATTGAGGCTGCTTCTTTAAAAGCAAAAGGAGAAGAGGTTGATGCTCAAAAAGAACAAGAATTGTTTGATAAAATCAAAGCACGATACGACGAACAAGTGTCGCCTTATTACGCTGCTTCACGCTTATGGACAGATGCAATTATCAACCCTCTTGAAACACGTACTTGGATTTCTATGGGTATCGAAGCAGCAAATCACGCTCCTATAGAAAGACAGTTTAATTTAGGGGTTATTCAGGTTTAATTAATTGTATGATGAAAACTAAAATTTTATATGTAGTATTATTTTGTAGTTTTTCTTTTTCAGTCTTTTCACAAGGTAAGATAGAAAATCTTAAAGTTAATTGGCCTGAAGAATTTAAATGGAAAGTTGCGAATAATCAAGAAGATGAAAAAGTTCATTTTGTCGAATTAATTCCTGAGAAAGAAAGTTTAGATAAATGGACTATTATAGGAACGATGATGTCTTTAAAAGGTGTCAAAAATCTTTCTATGGATGTTGCAGTAAATTTATATTATGAACAAACAAAAAAAGAGGCGCCTGATGCTAAACTAACTATTATTGAAAAGAATGAAAATTCAAATCATAAATGGGTTTTGTTTAAAATTGAAGTTGAAAAATATGTAGATGATCCTAATCCAGAATCACAAGTTTATTATATTATTCAAGGAGACTCGTCTTTGTATGTAAATCTTGTTGGAATTAAGCAAAAAACAATAAGCAAAGCTTTTGAAGAAAAGTGGAGTAAAGTTTTTAAATCAAGTGAATTGATTTACCAATAATTAAACTTTTCTTAAAAAGCATAGAAAATCAAAATCTACTACTAACTTTACGTGGTAGATTTTTTTATTATATCAAAATGAGGAAAATAGTTAATTTCTTGGTAATATTATTTGTTGTTAATTCAGTTTCGGCTCAGTTAAACGTTCCTAAAGATTTTTTTACACATCGTGATACCCTTCAAGGGGGATTGAGAGTTGAGCGTACCTGTTTTGATGTGCAACGCTATGATTTGAATATTAAAGTTGATATAGATAGAAGAGCTATTGAAGGTTTTAATGATATTACTTTTAAAACAGTTGAAAATACAGCTAAAATCCAAATTGATTTATTTGAAAATCTCAAAGTGGATAGTATAATCTATAATTCGAAAAAACTAAATTTCAAACGTGATGAAATTGCAACCTTTATAGATTTTCCGTTGGTACTTCAAAAAGGAAATGAATACAAGATAAGATTTTATTATTCAGGAAATCCGGTGGTAGCTAAACGAGCACCTTGGGATGGCGGATTTGTTTTTACTAAGGATGGTAATGGTAATCCTTGGGTAGCGGTAGCTTGTCAAGGATTTGGTGCTAGTTGTTGGTATCCTGTAAAAGATTCTCAAAGTGATGAACCTGATAGAGGTGCTTCTATCAAAGTAGCAGTACCTAATGGTTTGATGAATGTTTCTAACGGAAAATTACTGGGTAATGAAGATTTAAAAAATGGGTTTACCCGTTGGGATTGGGAAGTTAAAAATCCAATAAATACTTATGATGTGACCTTAAATATTGGAGATTATGTGCATTTTGGCGAAAACTACAAAGGTTTAGATTTAGATTTTTATGTCTTGAGAGATAATTTAGAAAAGGCAAAAACACATTTTCAAGAAGTACATCCTATGATGGATTGTTTCCAGTCTAAGTTTGGCGAATATCCTTTTAAGGAAGATAGTTATAAACTGGTTGAAACACCATATTTAGGAATGGAACATCAGAGTGCAGTCGCTTATGGTAACCGATATTTTAAAGGGTATATGGGAAGTGATTTGTCAGGTACAGGAGTAGGTCTTCTTTTTGATTATATTACCATTCATGAATCTGGTCACGAATGGTTTGGAAATAGTATTACCAGTCGTGATATCGCTGATATGTGGATTCATGAAGCTTTTACCATGTATTCTGAAGTGGTTTATCTAGAATGTGAGTTTGGTTATGATAAAGCAATGGAATATTGCCAAGGTGTACAAAACAATATAGCGAATGACAGACCTATTATTGGTTCTTATGGTGTAAATAAAGAGGGGAGTGGTGATATGTATTATAAAGGTGCTAATATGTTAAATACACTTCGTCATGTGGTTGGAAAAGATAAATGGTGGGCCATACTAAAAAAATACACAGAAACTTATCGTCATCAAATTATAGACACACAAACAGTTATAGATTTCTTTAATAAGGAATCAGGGATGAATTTAACATCAATTTTTAACCAATATTTGAAATATACTTCTATTCCAGAATTAGAAATACGTAAAAGCGGAGAACAATTTGAAATGCGTTGGAAAACAGAAGAACCTAATTTCGAAATGCCAATTGATTTAATAATTAGAGGTAAATCAGTTAGAGTGTTAGGAACAAATAATTGGGTAAAATTAGAGGGCAAAATAAAGTCATTGAGTGATATTCAACCGGATAAAAAAGTATTTTATATAAAATATTGATTTTTAACACTTTATTTCTGTAATATTTAGTAAATTACAATTGTAATTCTAAACTAAATAACTATGGAAACAATTAAATGTTTGAATAAGTGGGCGAATGCGCATACTTATTATTGGCTCGATTTTTTAAGAATGTCTTTGGGAGCATTTTTAATTTGGAAGGGAATTTCCTTTATTACAAATTCTGATTATTATCAACAATTGATTGAACCACTCAAAAATATGGGAGGAGGAATGATTATAATTCATTATGTAACAGCTGCTCATATTATGGGAGGGATAATGATAATTTTTGGTTTACTTACACGATGGTCTATAATGGCACAAATTCCAATTTTGATAGGAGCTTTCCTTATTAATTTTATCGGAGTGATGAATTATGGTAATTTATTCGCCTCTTTTTTATTGCTTATGTTTTGCGTTTTCTTCTTGTTTTATGGTAGTGGAAAACATTCAGCTGATTATTATTTTAAGATGGAACAATAACAGGTAAACTGTTAAAAAGTTATTTTTATGTTTTTTTAATTGTTAAATAAATATATTTTTGGTATTTTGGTACTTGCCAAAACTACCTGTATTATGAAAACAATTAAAAAATGGAATAAGTGGGCAAATTCTCATTCTTACTTTGTAATTGATCTTTTAAGGGTTTTGACAGGTGTATTTTTGCTTTATAAAGGTTTATCATTTATGTCTGAACCTGAGTATTATGACTTATTTAGTGAAGAGTTGAATAAATTTGGAGGAGGAATCGCTCTAGTTCATTTAGTCGTTGCTTTAAATGTGGTAGGTGGAATAATGATAATTGTAGGATTGTTGACAAGGTGGGTAATCTTGGTTCAAATTCCGATTTTGATTGGTGCAGCAATTATCAATATTACAGGAAAAATGGAAATTCAAAACTTTGTATTGGCACTTGTTATGTTAGGTGTTTTTATTTTTTTCTTCTTTTTTGGAAGCGGAAAAAATTCAGCAGATTATTATTTAAATATGCAAGTATAATTTTAAAGCCACTTTATTAATTTAAAAAGCCTTAAGAATTTTTTCTTAAGGCTTTTTTAGTATTAAAATCCATTATCTCCGTCTAATAGTCTTCCTATTCCACCTAATAAACTTCCTTCTTCTCGTCCTGAACCTCCAGCTCTAGGAGCCGCTGCAATAATTCTGTCGGCTAATCTACTAAATGGTAACGATTGTATGTACACAATACCAGGACCACGAAGAGTAGCATAAAACATTCCTTCACCACCAAAAATCGTATTTTTTATACCTCCAATAAATTCAATATCATAATCTATGTCTTTTGTGAAGCCTACAATGCATCCAGTATCGACTTTTAATACTTCACCCGCCTGTAGTTCTTTACGTGCTAGTGTACCTCCAGAATGAACAAATGCCATTCCGTCGCCTTCTATTTTTTGCATAATAAAACCTTCACCTCCAAATAATCCAGTACCTAATTTTTTTGAAAATTCAATTCCTACAGAAACTCCTTTGGCAGCACATAAGAAAGAATCTTTTTGACATATAAATTTTCCTCCGTATTGCATTAAATCTATAGCTACAATTTTCCCTGGATATGGTGATGCAAATGATACTTTTCTTTTTCCTGAGTCTTGATTTTGATACGCAGTCATAAATAAGCTTTCTCCAGTCAAAACTCTTTTACCGGCACTTAATAATTTTCCGAATATGCCACTTCCTTGGTTTGCTGAACCATCGCCAAAGATGGTTTCCATTTTTATTCCATTATCCATCATCATAAAGCTGCCAGCTTCAGCTACAACTATTTCTTGTGGATCTAATTCTATTTCGACATATTGCATTTCTTCACCATAAATATGGTAATCAATTTCGTGTGCTTGCATGATTATAATTTTTTAAGTTTATTATTATAAGTAATTCTAATGAAGTAATTGTTACAAAAAAAGCATTCAAAATTTTTGAATGCTTTTTAATACTAACCATGCATAGTTTCTTTTTTTCCAAAGTTTATAATGATACTTTCTTCATAATCAATCCATTCCTTCCATCGTTTATCTACATATTCTCTTTCACCATATTTTCTGGCAAAATGTAAAAAAGTAGTGTAATGATTTGCTTCAGAAATCATTAATTCACGATAAAAAACAGCTAGTTCTTCATCTTTAATGTTTTCAGAAAGTACTTTAAATCGTTCACAGCTTCTTGCTTCAATCATAGCGGCAAATAATAATCTGTCTATCATAGATTGCTCACGACTACCGTCTTTTCTTAAGAATTTAGTTAATAAACCTACATAGTCGTCTTTTCGTTCACGGCTAAATTCGTAATTTCTTTCTTTTATAATGTCGTGAACCATTCTAAAATGATCCATTTCCTCTATAGCAATTTTTGTCATTTCAGAAACTAAATCTTCTTTTTCTGAATTATTAATAATAAGATTAATGGCATTTGTTGCAGCTTTTTGCTCACACCAAGCATGATCTGACAGAATTTCTGCAAGGTTTCCTTCAGCTATGTTTGCCCATCTTGGGTCTGTTTTTAATTTTAATCCTAACATATTTTCAAGATTGAACTGCAAAATTACATTTTTTAGTACTAAATTATAGTTGTTATTTTGCATAAAATTGATCGTTTTGAAAAAAAAGATTTTAATAATTGGGTTAGTTTGGCCTGAGCCTAAATCATCTGCTGCTGGTACTAGAATGCTGCAATTAATAGAGTTGTTCCAGGAACAATCTTTTGAAATTACATTTGCTTCTGCGGCTCAAACAGGAGATTACTCTTTTGATTTGAGTACTCTACATATTCAAACAGTTCAAATACAATTAAATGATTCTTCTTTTGATGAATTTGTTCGTACTTTAAATCCAAGTATAGTTTTGTTTGACAGATTTATTTCTGAAGAGCAATTTGGTTGGAGAGTAATTGAAAATTGTCCTGATGCCATACGAATTTTGGATACAGAAGATTTACATTGTTTGCGCTATGCACGTCAACAAGCCATAAAAAATAATTCTGATTTTATAGTTGATGATATTTTGAATGAAGATGCTGCTTTGAGAGAAGTTGCGAGTATATACCGATGTGATTTATCTTTGATTATTTCTGATTTTGAAATGGAATTATTGCAAAATACTTTCAAAATAGATGAATCCTTGTTATTTTATTTGCCAATGTTTTATGATCAAAAATCTAATTATCTGTCTTTTAAAGAGCGAAAAGATTTTGTTTTTATTGGCAATTTTTTGCACGCCCCTAACTATGATGCTGTTTTGCAATTGAAGAGTATTTGGAAAAATATAAAAAATAAATTACCAGAAGCTAAATTGAATGTTTATGGTGCCTATTCTTCTCAAAAAGTGGAGCAATTGCATAACGAGCGAGAAGGTTTTCTAATAAAGGGTAGGGCTGTAGATGCTTTTGAAGTATTAGAAAAGTCAAAAGTATTATTAGCCCCACTTCGTTTTGGGGCAGGTATAAAAGGTAAATTGCTTGAAGCAATGGTGAATGGAACTCCAAGTATTACCACTAAAATAGGTTCTGAAGGAATAGCAACATATGAAAATTGGAATGGTTTTATTTGTAACGATGAAGTTGATTTTTGTGAAAAAGCAATTTTAACCTATACTAATGAAAATTTATGGGCTAAATTTCAGTTAAATGGAGAAGCTGTTGTACGTTCTAAGTTTAATAAAGAAATTTACAATTCGGATTTGAATGTAAGAATAGCATACTTGTTAAGTAATTATAAAAAAGCAAGGAAATTTAATTTTACTGGAAGGTTACTTGTTCAAAATCAGTTTAATAGTTTGAAGTTTATGTCAAAATGGATTGAACTAAAGAATAGTTTGAATTCTGAAAATTAATTTATTTTTATTATTTTTAATCTGTAAAAAACTTTTTTGAAAAATACCTTTATCATAAACGTTTTATTTGAGAACCAAAGATATTTGATATATCATACTTGGTGGTTTATGCTTTTGTTTTTTTCTTGCATACTTCTTATTCTTATTTATGGGTATAAAAAAGTAATATTAATAAATAATGATGTAATCAAAAAAAACTCAGATATAGAAAACACAAATGAGCAATATGCTCTTTATTTTTTATATTTTGGAGTTGCCTTTCCTCTGATTCAATTTATAATTGAATTTTTTAATCTTAGAGAAAAAGAATCATTTGAATTTAATTTAATCTTTGGTTTCAGTTTAATAATCATCTATTATTTAAGTCAAAAGATTTCTTTTGTTTACAATAATATTAGAACTTTCTTTATAATAATGTTTCTATTGTATTATGGATTAACATTTTATAGAATAGTAGTAACACCTCAATATATTTCAACTTATTCAGATTTTATAATTTTAAATGTGCTTTCCTATAGCATTTTCAAATCCATACGCGAATATTGGTTTTATGTGATATTTACTTTATTGCTAATTGTAGGATTGTATTATGTGGAAATAATAAATAAAGTTTTCTTTGTAATAATGCTTTCTTCAACATTTTTAGTTGCAGTTATCAATCATTTGAGATATATAGTTAATTTAAGAACAAAGGATAATTTTATATTTGTTGACAATATTGTTAATAAAGGTACGTCACTTGTAATAGCAGTAAATTTGAAAGGTGAAGTAATTTACTGTAGTGATACGATATTTGATATTTTAGGATATAAACCAGAAGAAGTAAAAGGTTTCAATTTTTGGCAACTAACAAAAGATACTGAATTTACTACTGTTAACTATGATATAAATCCAAATTTATATATACGTAAATTACAATGTAAAAACGGTACTTATAAATATATTCAATGGAAAGATTCTAAATATTCGTCTGAAATATATCTAGGAATTGGTCAAGATGTAACAGAACAGGTAGAGGTTCAAAATCAATACCAAAAATTAGTTGAATCTGCATCAGACATTATTTTTGAGACAAATAAAAGAGGGCTTTTTACTTTTGTGAACCCATTCACAAAAAAACTACTAGGGTATGAAAATGATCAACTTTTAGGTAGGCATTTTTCCGACTTTGTCGATAAAGACTACCTTGATGTGGTACTTCAGTATTACTTAAATATTCCCAAGGATCTAATGGAGGTCCCGTATATTGAATTCCCAATTATTAAAAAAGATGGTGTAAAGTTATGGGTTTCTCAAAAAGTTACCTTAACTAAAAATAGCGTGGGGAATATAATAAGTTATGTTGCTATCGCTAGAGATATTACAGCGTATAAGAATCTTGAAATTGAAGAACAAAAACGACAACAGAAACTTTCAGATTTCAATCAAGTTGTAAATGCGCTTTATGGCAAACAATATGATTATAAAGAGACTTTTTTAGAAAAAATAAATGATATTTTGAGTTTAGCATCTCAAGGTTCCGGTATAGAGAGGATTAGTTACTGGATTTATAAATATGAAGAATTAGAATGTGTTTCTTTATATGAATTAAAAAGTAATTCTTTTTCGGGAGGGTTTAAAACTGTAAGAAAAGAAAGTCCTAATTATTTTGAAGCATTAGAAAAGGATAACATAATTGTTGCTTCAAATGTTTATGAATCAGAATCAACAAGAGAATTTGTTGATGATTATTTTCCTGACAATAATATCAAATCTATGTTAGATTTACCTGTGATGGTAAATGGAGTTTTGGACTCTATTTTGTGTTTTGAATCAACAACACAAATAAGAAGATGGGATGCAGATGATATTAATTTTTCTAGATCTATTTCTGAAATTGTTGCCATAGCCATAGAATCAGAGAAGAGAAAAGTATCAGAAAACAAACTTGCCTTAAAAACTAAAATTTTATCGGCCATAGCAAAATCTTCAGAAATCATTCTAAAAAATAATGATGTAAATGAATTTATCCCTGAAATTTTTTCCATTATTGGAAGAGCAACAAATGTGGATAGAATTTCATATTTTGAAAATGATGCAAAAGCAAAGACTATGTCTATTAAGTTTGAATGGACCAACGATAGTAAAGGGATTGTTCCGCAAATAGATAACCCTAAGCTACAAGCAATGGCTCATAAAGATAATTGGATGTTTGTTGAGCCACTTTCAAGCAATAAAATATTTCAATCGGATATAGATGATATAGATAATGAAGTAGTCAGAACTAGATTAAGAAAGCAAAATATTAATACAATACTAATTTTTCCAATATTTGTAAAGAAACAATTTTATGCATCTATAGGTTTTGATGATTGTACAAGTACAAGAAAATGGACTTCGGATGAAATTGAAGTGCTTCAAATTTTAGCTAATAATATTTCTAATGCAATAGAAAGAATAGAAAATCAAAGATTGGTTTTAGAAAGTGAGCAAAAGTTTAAATTATTAGCTAATAATATGCCTGGTGCAGTTTATTTATCACGCTTTGATGAAAAATTTACCAAGCTGTATATTAATGACGAAATTGCAAAAATCACAGGTTATACCAAAGAGGAGTTTTTAGAGGATAGGGTGTTTTTAGTAGATTTAATTCATCCAGAAGAAAGAGACGAAACAATAAAAGAAAACAACTTGGCTGTTGCAGAAAATAGACAGTTTAGAGTTTCTTATCGAATTGTAAAAAAAGATGGTGAAATAGTCTGGGTAGAAGAGTTTGGGGATACAATTTTAAATGAGAAAAAAGAAATTTTACTTCAAGGAATTATTGTAGATATTACAGAACGTAAAGCTATAGAATCTGAGATTAAAGCTCGTGAACTTGCAGAAGAAGCTAATAAAACTAAATCGGAATTTTTGGCTAATATGAGCCATGAGATTAGAACTCCTCTTAATGCTATAATAGGTTTTACAGATTTACTAAATGAAACAAAACTTGAAGCATTTCAAAAAGAGTATGTGACAACAGTTAACGAGTCGGCAGATGTTTTATTAAATGTCGTTAATGATATACTTGATTTTTCTAAAGTTGAGACAGGTAAAATTGAGTTAGGTCTAGAAAAAGTTAATATTTATGAAGTAATAAATCAAGTTTTAGATATATTACGTTTTGATGTTGCAAAGAAGAGCATAGAATTAAATCTAATTATTGACGAAAAGATTCCTAAAATCTTATTTCTGGATAGTTTTAGATTAAAACAGGTACTGCTAAATTTAGTTTCTAATGCTATAAAATTTACTAATAAAGGTAAAGTTGAAATAAAGTTAGAACAGCTAGAAAAGGAAAGTAAGTATATTACTATTCGTTTTACTGTTTTAGACACTGGTATAGGTATTAAAAAAGTGAATCATTCTAAAATTTTCGAACCATTTTCACAAGAAGATAACTCAACTACGAGGAAATACGGTGGTACAGGTTTAGGATTAGCAATCTCTCAGAGATTATTGAAACTAATGGATAGCGAAATCCAGTTAGAAAGTAATGTAAATAAAGGAAGTAAGTTTTATTTTGATTTAAAATTAAAATTTGAAAACTCACTAGCAGAAAATGAAATAATTCCTAGTCGTGATGCAAACGAAGTATTAGTAGAATATGAAAACTTATCAATCAATCCTATGGAACAGTCAGTAATTAACAAAAAGATTTTGATTGTAGAAGACAATAAAATTAATATGATGCTTGCTCGTACACTCATAAAAAAGATTTTACCGCAAGCTCAAATTTATGAAGCTGTAAATGGTCAAAAATGTTTGGATGTTTTTAATGAAGTTGCACTTGATATTATATTGCTAGATATACAAATGCCCGTATTGAATGGTTATGAAACAGCTCTAGAAATTAGAAAAATAAATACAGAGATACCTATTATCGCACTTACTGCTGGAATTATACAAGGAGAAAGAGAAAAATGTATAGAATCAGGTATGAATGATTATATATCTAAACCTATAAATAAAGATATTTTTGAAAATATATTATTGAAATGGTTATCAGAATAAAGAAATGTTATATTTTTAGTTAGCGAAAAAAAGTTAAAATATAAAAATCTCTACTAATGATGATTTTATAATATACTATTGAAAATAAGTTAAATACAAGATTTTTTATTTCAATGTATAATAAAATTAAATTGTTTAAAGAGAACTCCTGATACTTTGAAATCATAACAAACAAATAAAATTTAAAAATATGAAATGGTTAGGTAATAGAGAAAGTGATAATGTTGAAGATAGAAGAGGAATGTCTTCTCGTGGAAAAATAGTAGCTGGAGGTGGAGCGTTAGGAATTATTATATTATTATTAAATCTCTTTGGGGGCAAAACTGGTCAAATGATTACCCCTATGTTAGAGCAAATGAATCAGCAACAAACAACAACTTCTTCTGGTGAGCAAAAAGAGCTTACGCCTGAGGAAATTCAACTGGGGAAATTTGTTAAAACGGTTTTTGCTTACAACGAGGATACTTGGAATAAAGTATTAGCTGAAAATAATATTGAATATAGAAACCCTAAAATGGTTTTGTTTACAGATGCAGTTGAAACAGCTTGTGGTTCAGCAACGGCTGCTTCAGGGCCATTTTATTGTCCGGGAGATGAAAAAGTATATATGGATCTTAATTTTTTCCAAGAACTAAAAACACGTTTTGGTGCAAAAGGAGGAGATTTTGCCATAGCTTATGTAATTGCACATGAAGTAGGTCATCATATTCAACACGTACTGGGTACCTCAGGTAAGGTTTCACAATTGCAGCAACGAGTAGATGAAGTTCAAGGTAATAAACTTTCGGTTGCGTTAGAACTACAAGCTGATTTTTATGCTGGAGTTTGGGCAAGACAAAATCAGCAATATTTAGAAGCAGATGATATAGATGAAGCTTTGAGTGCTGCTCAAGCAGTAGGAGATGATGCAATACAAAGCAAAATGCAAGGCTATGTAAACCCAGATTCTTTTACACACGGAACTTCAGAGCAAAGAAAATCTTGGTTTATGAAAGGGTATAAAACTGGTGATATACGACAAGGAGATACTTTTGCTGAGTTAAAATAAATGAACAAATGCCTGCTAAAACAGGCATTTGTTATTATATAGTAATCTCAATTTGGTTTCTTAGTAAATCATCAAATGTTTCTTGGGTACGAATTAAGTTTGCTTTTCCGTCAAGCCATAAAATTTCTGCGGGTTTATAGCGAGAATTATAATTAGACGACATAGAGAAACAATAAGCACCTGCATTTCTAAAAGCTAAAATATCACCTTCCTTAATCTCCGAAATTTTTCTATTGGTAGCAAATGTATCGGTTTCACATATATAACCTACTACAGAGTAAAAACGTTCTTTTCCCTTAGGATGAGAAATGTTTTCGATTTGATGTTCAGAACCATATAACATAGGTCTTATAAGATGGTTGAAGCCAGTATCTATACTTGCAAAAACAGTTGAGGTTGTTTGTTTTACTACATTTACTTTTGCTAAAAAATAACCTGCTTCACTCACTAAAAATTTTCCAGGCTCAAATATCAAAGTTAAGTCTCTTCCATATTCTTTTTCGAAAGCTAAAAAACGTTTGCTTAATTTTTTTCCAAGTTCTTCAACATCAGTCTCAATATCTCCTTTTTTATAAGGTACTTTAAAACCGCTACCGAAATCTATAAAATCTAAATCTTTAAAATGTTTAGCGCTTTCAAATAATATCTCTGAAGCATATAAGAATACCTCAATATCTAATATATCTGAACCTGTATGCATATGGATACCATTTATATGCATGCCTGTGTTTTCTACAATTCTGAAAATATGCGGTAGTTGATGTATGGAAATTCCAAATTTACTGTCTATATGACCAACAGAAATATTTGTATTTCCTCCTGCCATTACATGAGGGTTAATTCTTATACAAACTGGAATTTTAGGATGTTTTGATCCAAATTGTTCTAAAATAGATAAATTATCAATGTTTATCTGAACTCCTAGTGCTGCAACTTCTTCAATTTCTTGAAGAGAAACTCCGTTTGGGGTGTACATTATCTTATTAGGAGAAAAGCCTGCATATAATCCTAATTGTACTTCTTGAATGGAAACGGTATCTAATCCAGAATCAAATTTTTTGAATAATTTTAAAATAGAAACGTTTGATAAAGCTTTTACAGCATAATTTATTTGCTTTCGTTCAATTTTTGAAAAAGCATTTAGTAATCTGAGATACTGCGATTCAATTTTTTGAGCATCATACACATAAATAGGAGCTCCAAATTCATTGGCAATTTGTAATAATTGTTGTGATTCCATTTCTATTATTTTTTGTAAAAGTATAATCTTCTTTTTAGAACCTAAAGAAAATAATTGAAATTAATTAAAAAACAACATTTTGTTATATTTATAACATTTTATTTTGATTTTCAAATTCTATGGAGTATAAAAAAGAATAATATAAAGTGTGTATTCTTATAGAAATTATTATTTTTGTGCACCCGAAGCTTCGGGATTAATAAGTCAAAATCTTTATTATGAATTTACACGAGTATCAAGGGAAACAAATATTAGCTAGCTACGGAGTGCGTGTGCAACGTGGTTATGTTGCAAATAATGCAGAAGAAGCTGTAGCAAAAGCAAAACAATTGACTGCTGAAACTGGTACAGGTTGGCATGTTATCAAAGCTCAAATTCACGCTGGTGGACGTGGAAAAGGAGGAGGAGTTAAATTAGCTAAAAATTTAGATCAAGTTCAAGAAATTGCTGGTCAAATTATTGGAATGGACTTAATTACACCTCAAACACCTCCAACAGGGAAAAGAGTTCATAAAGTACTAGTAGCTGAAGATGTTTACTATCCAGGAGAAAGTGAAACAAAAGAATTCTATATGTCGGTTCTTTTGAATAGAGGTACTGGACGTAATATGATTATGTATTCTACAGAAGGTGGAATGGATATTGAGGAAGTAGCAGAACATACTCCAGATAAAATCTTTACAGAAGAAATTGATCCAGCTGTAGGTTTGCAAGGTTTTCAAGCTCGTAGAATAGCTTTCAATTTAGGATTATCTGGTGAGGCATTCAAAGAAATGATAAAATTCGTTGATGCTTTATACAAAGCATATATTGGTTCAGATTCATCTATGTTTGAAATCAACCCAGTATTAAAAACTTCTGATAATAAAATTATGGCTGTAGATGCAAAAGTATCTTTAGATGATAACGCATTATTCCGCCATGCTGATTTAGCAGAAATGCGTGATATTACAGAAGAGCGTCCAATTGAAGTAGAGGCTAAAGAAGCTGGATTAAACTATGTTGACCTTGACGGTACAGTAGGGTGTATGGTTAATGGTGCTGGTCTTGCAATGGCAACTATGGACTTAATTAAATATGCAGGTTATGAGCCAGCAAATTTCCTTGACGTAGGAGGTACAGCTGATGCTAAACGTGTTGAAACTGCTTTCCGTATTATCTTAAAAGATCCTAACGTAAAAGCAATTTTAATTAATATTTTTGGTGGTATTGTTCGTTGTGACCGTGTTGCACAAGGTGTTGTAGATGCTTACAAAAATATGGGTGACGATATCAAAGTGCCAATTATTGTTCGTTTACAAGGAACAAATGCTGAAATTGCTAAAGAATTAATTGATAATTCAGGTATGCCAATTTTATCTGCGGTTCAATTCCAAGAGGCAGCAGATCAAGTTAAAGCGGCTTTGTCATAATTTTACATCGTATTTTAAATATATAAATCCTGCTTCGGCAGGATTTTTTGTTACCATATAGTTAACTTGTGTTTTGTGAATTTTTTATTATTAACTTGTTGATTACTGTTATTTTTGAATTTTATTCTGTTTTAACTTTTTTTATTGTGAAAAATGAAAAAATACTCATCTTTTTTTGAAATGCATTAGAATTGTAAATTTTGACATTTTTTTAGTGTTATCCTTTTTTTAAAGAATTGATTAGCTATAGTTTAATCTTTATTATGGACATACCTTTGACTTGTCAAACAAAATAAATAACACAATGAAAAAAGTAATCAAATTTTCGATTTTAGTATTTTTAATGAGCACAAGTATGGTATTTGCTAATGGTTTTTCTCCTGTTGAAGATTTTCCTAAAGCAATGACACAAATCAAAGAATATCTTACTAATTGCATAGTTGAAGATAAGTTTGAAAATGTTAATACGGTAAGAGTATATTTTACTGTAAACTCTGATGGCGAAATTGTAATCTTAGATGTAAGCACAAAAGATAATGAAGTTAAAAATCACATAAAGGATAGATTGGACAGAGTTCAGCTTACACAAGGTGATTTAATAATAGGAAAAATTTATGCTTTTGCAGTGGTTTTTAAATAAGAAATGAGTTTTAATATTCAAAAAGAGCTTGATTTAGGTCAAGCTCTTTTTTTCTATCTGATTTAAAAATTGTAAATTTTATTAGGCATTTTTGAATTTATTCATCCATTAAGCCAAATCCCTCTGGAACTTTTTTTGAGTTTACTCGATTGTAAGGCCAAATGTAAATTGTTTTAACAACATTGGAATCAGTATCTAGTAAATTGTATTCATCAATAGGGGCTTTTACAATAGTACTATGCATTGAGCCTGTTCGTTGCCAAGTATATTGTGATGAACCTGGTTTAATGTAAATTAATCTACTTAAGTATTTTCTTGATTCAGAAACACTAGTTAATGGTATTGGGTTATCTTTTGAATATCCAAACTCTCCGATGTGATTAGGTAATTCATCACAATCAGAGCCTTCTTCTTCTTTAATCATTTTTATCATCGCATCCATTTTTGCCATAAAGTCATTTTCTTCTTCATTAGCATTTTTTTTGATGTTAGATTTAGTGTTATTGCCATTTTTGGTAGCAAAATATGCTCCAATTGCGATAATAAGTAAAAAGAAAATGTATAATGTCATATTTTTTAAAATTTGATAATTGTTTTGTATTGATTTGTAATTGCTAGTTTTATTTTAAAAATAATAGTTTTTAGTATGAAATTATATTAATGTATCTTCATATCACTATAAAAGTAGGTTTTAATTATAATATTCTGATATTTTAATAGTTGTCATTTTTTCTTTAACTAAAATTTGAATTCCTTCAAAAATTAAATTGTCTTCTGGATTATCGTCTTCAAATTCTAAAAAAAATGATGATTTACCATTATCAATTTTTTTAAATTTACCTTGAATGAGTTTGTTACAATAATTGTCAAATTTAAATTTGCAAGCTATATTATTTATTTTTTTTATTAAAGTACTGTCCAACGTTTCATTTGGATAAACACCAGTTTTAATTTCTATCGAACTAATAAAATGATTACAACCTCCTTTGTATAGTGTTAAAGTATCGCCCTCATAAATCAATGTAGCTTTGTTGATTTTTGAATTCCAAGTATATTTTTTTATATCAGCTACATTTAACCATTCTTTGGTTATCTTTTTGTAATTATCATCAAACACACAATCGGAAATGTTTTCTAGTTCATTCGGTTCTTCTGTTTTAAGAACTGTGTCAGAAACCATATTTTTAGTTTTAATATTTTTAGTTTCGTTTTTTTATCGAAGCAAGAAAAAGTTATTGTTAATATCAATATAAAATAGTTTGTTTTTCTCATAAAATTATTAGTCTGTCAAAAGGCAAATTAGGTTATCATTCAACAGCAACACAGCAAAACTGTTGTTTTTTTGTGTTTTTAATTGTTTAAAGAATTTAAAAAATTAGTTTCTAATAATTCTCCTTGACTTGCAGAATTATACGTTATCAGGACTCCAAATAAATTTTCTTTTATGAAACTATTGTAATAAATTTGTGTGATTACTAATTTGTTATCTAATTTGTTATAGCCTTCAACTTTTATTTTGTAAAATTGATAATCACCAAGTTTTTCTTTTGAAGTTTTGAATTCAAATTTTGCATTTTCAATTTTAGAAAATGCTTTTTTTAACAATTCGAGAATTAATTTTTGGTGTTCGTCTAAAGTGATTTTTTGAGTTTTATCTAGCGGGTTAAAACTTGCAGAAAAAGTATTTTGGTTGTCTAGTTTAAAACCAATCAAGTGTCTTCTGTTTTGAATTCTGATGTTTCTTTGAAGATTTTTTTTTATTTCTTCGTTGCCCTTTTCTTCTAATTTTTCAAGTTCTTTTTCTTCAGTTAAAAAATAGTTCTCAGGTATTTTTATTTTCCACTTGAAGCTACCGCAATTGTAAATTCTATTTTCAACTTTGCCAGTTTCTGAAGTATGACTTGTAATCGTATCTATTCCATCATCATTGTTTTTTATTTTTTCTTGCGAAAAAATATTCATATAAAGTAAAAGAAATAGTACTGTAAATTTATTTGGCATATGTTTAATAATTATTTGTTATAGGTAATTACCGATAAATCGATACAATAATGGTTTGCTTTCTCGGTTTGATTTCGTCTTGAATTCTCTTTTAATCATCAGTTTTCTATAATTTTCAATTGTTTGAAACAAACTTGTGGTAACTATTAGAGACTTATTCTGTTTGACCTTTTTTCAATTTAAGAATTTCTATAATTGCAGTTTTAGCTTCCTTGGTTAACACCTCTTCATTCAGTTTTTTGTTAAGTTCAGTCTCTGATAAATGATTAAATTCTTTTTTAAAGAATTCGATTCTCGTTATTTTTCCATTTTCTTGTTCATCAAAAGTTTCACCAAACCATTTATTTTTTAATGCAAAAAATTCGTTTCGTCTTTTATAGACTAAAATTAGTAATAAACTAAAACTAATGATGTTTATTATTCCTAAATTAATGCCAAATGCACAACTAAATTTTATTAAGTCAAATGATGAAAAAACTAAAATTAGAAATAATATGGCTAAACTATTTTCATTGTATTTTTTATAAGTTGCTGAAACAATTGATATTCCAAAAATACCTATAATAAAAAATATGTCAAATTTGAAATTAAAGTATAATGATAAAATTATGCTTAGCCAAAGTACAAGAATTATTAAAATTTCTGTATTTAATTTTTTCATTAAATATTCTTTTGTGTTTTAATTGTGTTATAGACTACATTCTGGTTGGCCGCATTTACACCAGATAGAATCTTGAATTTTGTCGATTTGTAAAGATTGTAACATAATTTTCTTTAATTTTTGATGATTTGAAAAGCTAATCGCACAACCAGAATTTAACCAATAAATTTTATTGTTAGATCTGATTACATAGTCATTAGTATATGTTAACCCTGGGTAATGGTCAATTTTACTCTGAATTCTTCCAGATTGAAAGTGTAATTCTTTAAAAACTTTATTAGTTGAAATTGAATCTTTATATTTTGCTTCCAAGAGCCAAATCTGTAATGCATTATTGTCTTTACCAGGATTAAATGAATATCGTTTTATGCTATTACTAGACGAAATAAATAGAGGGTGGTAAAAACTGATTTTACTTGTATTTTTAGCTTTTATTGCATCAATTTTATAAGTTAATTTAATTGGTTTGCCTTGAATTTGTGTAAGTAGTGAATTTGATAATTTCACAAATTTTAAAACATCTAGTTCAGGAGTTTGATTAGTCTTTAACTTTGTTAAAAAAGTTGCATTTTTTTCTGTGAAAACTTGTGCAGAATAGTATTTGCCTTTATTTTTTTTGTCAAATGTTTGATTACAACTACATATTATTATAGAAATAAGAATTATCTTAATAATTTTCATCATTTTTTTGTTCTTGAATAATGTCATTCTATAAAAATATTTAATAGTTTAAATATAACTAAACAAAGCTTTGTTTATTGTTAAACTTGATAAAAAAACCTCGCTTAAAAGTGTATAAACGAGGTTTGAAACTTTTTACTTAATAAGAATTAAGCTTTTATTATCATATAATTTGAATATTATATATTGCTTTTTTGGTCCTTCAGGTATTTCGCAAACTTCTTGCCATACTTTGAATCAGCTACTTTTTTTGTCATTTTAGAGTGAATAGTTTCTAAATATTTTGGTTGCATATCATAGATGTCTGTTAATGCGATATATGGAGCAACTTCAAAGTCTGCGTGTGTCATGGCAAAATTTGCAGCATATAGATATCTACGTTTGAGCAATTGATCTTGTTTCGTTTTATTTGCTTCAGCAGAATAGTTTTTATTTCCTTTAGTGCCTAAAATTTGCTCTTTTAACAATTTAAGCTGTTCGTCATTAAATTGCGAAATAATGCCTTTGTATTCATCATACAATTCTTGATTTTTAGAGCCAGTAACTTTTGCTTTACCTAAGAAAAACTCAAGTTCTGTTTCTACATTTATTTTGCCCGGCTCTGCAAAAAATAATAAATTATTATCTACCGAGTTTGTCACTCCTCTGTCAACAAAAATATAAAGCATTTCTGGTGAATCAAGTTTGATTTTACTTTCAAAATGTGAATCCCCATTTAAAGTTATAGTGTCCAATGCTACTAGCGTAGTGTCTTCAATTTTTTGAATAAATAGTTTTCCTTTTTTTAATCCCTTAACATTTCCAGTAATCAAGACTTCGTTTTCTGCTAATTTTTCATCTCCACAAGCAGTAAATAAGACTAATGAAAGCGCAGCTATAATTATTTTGTACATAGTTTTAATTTTGCCGCAAAGTAATAAAAAAATCCCCAAAATGAACTATTTCAAATTGAGGATTTTTGTTTTATTTATTAAGGTTTATCCTTTTAACCAAGCTTCTCTAATAGCTTTTTTAGAGTTGTCTGTAGAGGCATATCCTTCAACTTCTTCATATGGCAATATTACTTTTCCCTTTAGGTCTTGAATTTTGCCATCACGCTTAATTTTTACAGTTATAGCATCGCCTTCTTTCCAGTTTTGGCTAGCCATTATCATATCATATATATTATCTAAATTATAATTTTTATCATTTATTGCTAAAATAGTATCCCCATTTTTTATGCCAAGTTTAGTATAAAATTCTGGTAAAGTTATTTCAGGAAGCATAATGATTTCTTTGGTAGATTTATTGATAGTAATATATGGCGTTTGTCCTTTTAAGAAAACATTTCCAGGTACATTAGATTTTGCTTGTGTAATACCCATTTTTGCAAAAAAGGTTTCATAAGGAATAGGAGTGGGACCATCAATGTAAGTTTTAATAAAATCGCCTACTTCTGGGTAAGTTAGACTAACGATTTTGTCAAATAATTCATTGTCATTGAAAGGTTTGTCTGGTCCATACTCATTAGTTAATTTTTGCATTAAATCTAGAATACCTCTTTGTCCGTTACTTTTCTCACGAATGATAATATCCATACACATACCTATCAATGCACCTTTTTGATAAACATTTAAATATTGGTCTTTATAAGGTTTTTCTAAAACATTAGCACTCATTTTTGTAAAAGGCATTGTGTCATCTAAAGCTTTAGATTGACTAATCTTGTCAGCCATTCTTTGGTAAAATTCTTCTTCAGTAATTAAACCTTGGTTTATTTGGAAAAGGTTTGCAAAATATTCAGTCACACCTTCATACATCCATAAATGTTTAGACATTTTAGGAGATGTAAAGTCAAAGTAATGAATTTCATTAGAATGTACACCTAAGGGAGTTACTATATGAAAGAATTCGTGAGAAACGATATCCTTTAATTGTTCATCCATTTGTTCTTTTGGCATTTGCTCAGGCATAACTACCGTGGTACAAGTTGGGTGTTCAAGTGCTCCAAATCCTTTAGCGTCTAGTTTGTCCATACTAGATAAGTAGATTAAAACGGCATATTTTTTAGTGTTATTGATACTTCCTAAGAATTTCTTTTGAGCACGCATCATTTTTTCCATTGCAGGCGTAATGTCGGCAGCTTTGAATGCACCAGAAGGAGAATATACACCAATTAAAATATCCATATCATCTATTTTAAAAGAAGTATAATCTGGTTTTGCATACATTATTGGGTGTTCTAAAAGCTCTGCATAACGATTCGATTTAAATGTATCTGAAGTAGTACTAGGGTCTAAATCGTTCATTGAAGATATACCAAATAGTTTATCAGAGTGCAAAACTGTAGTTGTGTAAGGTGTGGATAATTTATCTGAAAAATACCCTACAAAACCGTGAGTGTTTAGCATAAAACAATTAGAGTCTATATTTGTACCTGCTGGTGAAAATACATCATCTGCTCCAAAACCTTGACCTTTTTCTGTATCATAAGTGTCATTTACCCAATAAGTAACTTTGGCTAATTTTTTTGCATCTCTGATCTCGTAGGTGTTATCACTCATTTTTGCAATTGATAGCGTCTGACCTTTTGCATCATAAGCTTTTACGTTTTCTATAAATTGACCATAATCGTTTGCAGAATAGGTTCCAGGTACTGTTTTAGGGAAATTAAATGTTATGGTTTCCTCCTTTGTAGGTGTTGGAATAACAGTAACCATTACTTTATCATCCTTTATTGAATTTAGATCAATAGTAACTTTTACTTCAGGTGGTACCGCGTTATTAATTTGAGAAGATTTACAACTCAATAGTAAACTAGCAATTGCTAGTGAGTAAAAGATTTTTTTCATCTAGTTGTTTTTTTATTAAATGTGTGTGTAAAAGTAAATTTTTATTAGGTTTTTATTTGATTATTATCATTTATTTAACAAAAAAACTCCTGATAGCAGGAGTTAGAAATTAATCAAATTTATTTTTTAGATAATATTTTCCATCTAGGTCTTCATCAAAATCATCGATGTTTATGGGCTTGGGTTTCGGTTTAGCCGCTGCGACTTTCTTCTTCCATAGCTCAAATTGGTCTTTCGACAAACGTTTACGCATTAGTTCTGTTACTTCATTTTCTGAAATCCCAAATTCTTCTTTGATAACCTCAAAGGGTTTGCGTTCTTCCTGTGCCATGCTGACTAGCCTTTCTAAAGTTTCTCTGTCTAAATCAGCGATTTTAGTTTTTCTCATTTAAATTTTAAAACAATTGTATTAAACTTTTTATGCAATACTTATACCAATATTAGTAAAAAGGATTGAGTTTTTAAAATTTTTTTTACTCTATTGGATTTCTATATTTTTGAAATGGTATCATTAGCAAATTTGATAATGTGTTATTTTCGTTTGAACTCATATGAGTATCAACACCATAGGTTAAATTCTCTCTGTCCATTTTTAAATAAGTTCCAAATATTCTATCCCAAATAGAGAAAATATTTCCATAATTACTATCTGTATAAGGTAATTTATAATGATGGTGTATCTTATGCATATCTGGCGAAACGATTACATAACTGATTATTTTATCTAATCGTTTAGGCATTTTCATATTAGCGTGATTGAATTGTGAAAGTAGCACTGAAAATGATTGGTACATAAAAAATAACCAAACTGGTGCGCCTACAATCAAAATTGCTATGCAAGTAAAAATAAATCGGATGACACTTTCTCCTGGATGGTGCCTATTAGCAGAAGTTGTGTCTATCCAAGTATCGGTATGATGTATTAAATGAAAGCGCCACAATGATTTTACTTTATGCTCTACATAATGTGCAGTATAAGCTCCAATTAAGTCCATAAGTAATAATCCAATAATAGCTTGTAGCCAAAGATTGTCAATTTTAACCCAATGTAATAAACCAAATTGATTTGTAGTAGCCCACTCAGAACTTTTAAAAAGTATTCCAGCTAGACTGAAGTTGATGAGTATAGTTGTAAAGGTAAAAAATAGATTAATTCCAGCGTGATGAACTTTGTTATACTTAAATTTAAATAGAGGAATTCCACTTTCAATAATCCAAAAAAATGCAATTCCGCCAAAAAGCATTATACTTCTATGGGATGACGGAATGGTTTCAAAATAATTTACAATCTCGGTTATCATAATACGAACACTAATAACACGAATTTACATTAATTATTTTAAATCTGAAGTTAAATTTATGATTACCTAATTTTTAAATTACTAATTATTTTACAATCCTAAACGTTAAATTAATTCTGCCTCCAACTGGTTTTTGTGTTTTTGGAATTTGATGTTTCCAGTAATGTTGAGTACTTCCTTTCATTATCAGTAAACTTCCGTGTTGTAAATTGATGCTTTGTTTTGCGGATTCGAGAGTGTTATGTTTGAGTTGGAAAGTTCTCTCAGCACCAAATGTTACTGAAGCGATAATTGGGTTTCGACCTAATTCTTTTTCATTATCTGCATGCCATCCCATACTGTCTTGTCCGTTGCGGTAATAATTCAATAAAACAGTAGTGAAATTTTCCTGACATTCTTTTTCTACTTCTTCCTTAATATACATTAATAAAGGATTCCATTGGTGTGGTTGCATTATAATGTTAGAATAACCATATGGATTTCCTTCATTTCCATACAAAGCAGTGAGGCGTGGTTGCAAATGATTTTTTTCATAAACTGTAATCGTATCTTGCTGCCACGGGATTTCACTTTTTAGTTTTTCAAATAGTTCGTTGGCTTTTTCTATTGAAAAAAATGCTGGAAAGTATTCTACTTCGGCATCAGGTAAATTGAATGTTATTTTTTCGTCGGGGAATAAACTCATATTACAAAAATAAAAAAGCGGCGAAATTTTCACCGCTTTAGAATTATTTTTTTTGATATTACTCTTCTTTTCCTAAAATATTTTTATAAATAAATCCGCCTGTGATAGCTCCAATTATAGGCGCTACCCAAAATAACCATACTTGACTCAAAGGCTCTCCACCTGCAAAAATCGCTTGTGATAATGAACGAGCAGGATTCACAGAAGTATTTGTTACAGGAATACTTATTAAATGTATTAATGTTAAAGCTAATCCTATTGTTATTCCTGCAAATTGTGTATTTGCTTTGCTATCTGTAGCTCCAAGAATCACAATTAAAAAGAATGCAGTTAAAACAAATTCGATTACAAATGCTGAAGTTATGGAATACCCTTGTGGAGAGAAAGCTCCATATCCATTTGAAGCAAAAGCTCCAGCTTTAGTATTGTCGATTGAAAATCCTTCTTTACCTGAAAGAATTAGATATAAGGTGCCCGCTGCAAGAATAGCTCCTAGACACTGAGCAATTATGTATTTAGGTAAGTCTTTAGATTCAAATTTTCCAGCTGCCCATAACCCTATGGACACTGCGGGATTAAAATGTCCTCCAGAAATATGTCCTACTGCATAAGCCATAGTGAGAACAGTTAGACCAAAGGCTAAAGAAACACCAGTAAATCCTATTCCTAATTCTGGAATTCCAGCGGCTAAAAGCGCGCTACCACATCCTCCAAATACTAACCAGTAGGTACCGAAGAATTCTGCAAAAAGTTTTTTCATAACAATTTAGTTTTTTGTTTATAACCAAATATATGAAAATTAATAAGTTATTCTTTTTTTAATTGGATATTCATTATCACTATGGCTATTATAATTAGAAAAATACCAAGCCATTGTGTAGGTATCACTTTTTCATTTAAAATTATAAATGCCATTGTCACAGAAACAGGTAGTTCTAATGAGGATACAATACTTCCTAATCCGATTCCTGTATGAGGAAATCCAGCATTCATTAAAATAGGAGGGATGATAGTGCCAAATAAAGCTAGAACAATTCCCCATTTCGTAAATATTCCTAAATTGAAAGGTGTCATTTGAGTGGCCATTGAAAATCCAAAAACAATTATTGCGCCACCTAAAAGCATATATAAGCTTCGTTGTGCAGAAGATATGTCTATGGCAATCCTGTTTGCAGTAAACATTGTGGTTGTAAATGAAGCGGCGGCTAATAATCCCCACATAATCCCTCTCCAATCTAAATCTAATGATTTACTAAATAAGTTTGTGGCTAAAATTGTTCCGACTAATACAATACCTACGGAAATAATTTTTTGTAATGAAGGTGCATTCTTATCAAGAAACCATTCTAGTAATACACCCATCCAAACGGTTTGCATTAATAATACAATACCTATGGAAACGGGGATGTATTTTACTGCTAAATAATAAAATACACTTGTCATTCCTAATGATGTTCCAGCAAGCATTAGGTGTGTAATATTTTTTGTTGTCGCTTTAATTACTTGTTCCTTTTTCTTTATTTTTTGGAATACGTTAATTAGTAACATTCCTAAAATTCCATAAATAAATTGTGAGGAAGTAACTTCGGCAGTTGTAAAATTTTCTTTATAGGCTAATTTTACAAAAGTGGCTAACATTCCGTAGCTTGTAGCTCCTAAACCAACTAAAAAAACTCCTTTTAAAACACTATTCTTCGACATTCTTTCAAAATTAAGGGCGGCAAATATACGATAAGTTGAAAGTTAAAAGTCAAAAGTTGAATTTTTTTTAAAAGGAGTAATTAATATACTTTCTTTTTTAAATTTATATCATTGTTTAATCGTCCTTTAAATTGTTGTCTATATCATATCTGGTTACATTTGCAACTAGAGATTTTTTTTCATTTGCAATGTGATAATATAATTTAGCTGAATCATTACTTTCTGTTTTGATTGCAAATTTTTCGCCAAATTTTATTTCTTTCTTTTGTGAAAGTTTCCATTCTTCTCCTTTTTTATCAGGAACAATGCTATCTAAAACCACATCTAATCCGAAATTTATGTATTCTTTATAGAATTCTGTTTGGGCATTTGCATTAGTGTCTTCATCAAAGTAAGCGTCGTTTATAAAATAAATTGCGTGAAGACATATTTTTTCAGTAGATGATATTTTTGGTATAAGTTTTGAGGTAAAATCTTCATCTAATTTGATTGCGTTTTCTAGTTCTTTTCTACTAATCCAAAAAGTTTCTGATATACCGTTATCTTTAAATTTTCTATACTCATTTATCATTCTGTTTGAAACAAAATTTCTAGGCCAGTTGTCTTTTTTGCCTGATATACTGCCTATTAATAATTTATCTTTTTCGACTTTTAAAACCACAAATAAATAGTTACCATAAGTATCGATGTCTGAGTCATCGGTAGAAAATGAGAGTAACGTGTTTTTATTTGTAATGGTTTGTAAAGCGCTTTTTAGATTATTTCCATTAGCAATAGATTCTGTTTGTCTCTGATTTTCATAATTCATATGTTCAATTTTCGCATAAATTTCCATAATTATTAATCCTAATACGATAAGCAACGGTAATGCAAATGCCCCCCAATGAACACTACTTGGATAATCACGTTTTAATATAGGTTTTAAGTTTTCGGGTACATCATAAAGATTGCCATTACGTTGTGCGACCCATACTTGCCCAATAGGAAAGACTGGAATATAATATAAATGAGCGTATTTTTGCCTTAGTTGAATTTCGAAACTCTCTGTTTCGTTTATGATACCCAGTGATTTAGAATTTATTCGTTTTACAACATAACTATTATGACCAAAAATTATTCTCATATATTGATTTTATTATTACTTTTATTACAAAATTATAAAAATATAAAAAGTATGGCATTTAAAAATTCTCTTTTCATTTTATTTAGTTTAGTCCTATTCTCTTGTAAAAATGAGCACGTCGCTGTTGATGTGAGTTTCAATTCAGATACTCAAAGTGGTGTTTTAGTAATGGATGGGAAAACTAAATTCAAATTACCTAAAGATTCAACAAGTATTACTATTACAATTCCAGAAGGAACTCACACTTTCAAGTTAAACAAAGAAAAAGTGTTTCAATGCGCTATTCCTGATGAAGGCGGTATTCTTAATTTAAATAATGAACGTTTTGTTACTATTACTGAAACTTATCAAACAAATGAAAACTCATTAGACTTTCATAGATACTCAAATAGAGATTTTGTGGTGATCGATAGTTTGGTATATATTATAAAAAATGATACTACTACAACAATAACAGATCAAGAACTTAAAACATATATTGAAGAAGAGAAAAAAAGTGGTTATGCCCTTTCGTCAGTCAAGTTATATAAAGCAGAAAAATTTATAAAAAAAGATTGGGATTATGGACTTGGACAAGATTTTCCTGAGGAAATAGAAATTTATACAAGTAAATATTCTAATAATTCATCAGATACAAAAACTAAAATTTTACAGGCAAATTTGTTTATGATGATTCCTTTTGTTGAACCAAAATATATGGAAGTTAGAAGTTTGAAAGATGTGATGTCTGGTAAAAATGATAAAGCAGTAGATTCTAATAAAAAGGATGCTCAAATGAAAATGGATTAATTTAAACCATTTAAGAGTAATCTTGAAATATTACAAATTAGATTTTTAAAGCCTCAAAAGAATATTTTTGAGGCTTTGTTTTTTAAAAAATTGTAGTTAATGCCTTATTCAGAATTCCAATTTTACTTGTCTCAAAATTTAATTTCTGTTGAAGTAATGTTGCATAAACACTTCTAAAATCAGTTTCAAATTTTAAGTCGCCATTATCGAGATTTGTTAAATCTGGATTTTTACCAAGGACTTTCCCTTTGTTATTTCCTCCAATAATGAACATAGGTGCTGCCGCTCCGTGATCTGTTCCGTTGCCATTGTCTTTTACTCTTCTTCCAAATTCTGAAAAAACAACAATAGTAACATTTTGAAGTAGTTTAGCTGCTTTCAAATCCGTATAAAAACTAAAAATCGCATCATTTAGTTCGGTTAATTTATTTTTATGTATAGCTAATTGATTGTCGTGAGTGTCAAAACCTCCTAAGGAACTGTAGTACACTTTAGAATTCAAATTCCCTTTTATTAATCTTGCAATCCACTCTAAATTTTTTGCTAATCCAGTTTTAGGATAAGTATTTTGAGTGGTTGATTGTGATAATGCTTTTTGAATTTCATCTGCCCCTTCTGTAACCGAATTGGCAATTTTTCGTACAAAATCTAATTGTGGATTATTAGATAATTTGACTCCTTCATCAGATTCGTTTTTGCTTTTAAATCGATTAGGATCTTTTACAGTAATTGAATTAGGCTCGTTCCCTTTTAAAGCTAAATTATCGATAGTATCAATGTTAATTCCTGCAGTAGGAGTGTGGTCTTTGCATTGTAAATCTAAATAGCGACCTAACCAACCTTCATTGATGTACTGATTTGAAGCTGAAGCTGTTTGCCAAATTTCTTGGCTGCGAAAATGTGAACGATTCGGTTCAGGATAACCTACATTTTGAATGACTGTTAAATCACCATTTTGTTGTATTTGGGCAAATGATTTTAATGCAGGATGAAATGCCATTCCATTGTTTTTACCGATGACTTCATCTTTTGAAAGTGCAATTTTTGGGCGGTTATAATAATAATTTGGATCCTCAAAAGGAACAAACGTATTCAGTCCGTCATTTCCACCATTTAGTTGAATAAAAACTAAACATTGTTCACCAACAATTAGATTTGAATTTTGTTGTGACCCAAAAGCATATAAAAAATCAGGTAACACCAGCATCCCACCAGTGTATGTCCCTGTAAGCGATAAAAATTGTCTTCTGTTCATTTTTTAAGTTTTTAGTTTCAAGTTACGTCACCCATCATCCATCTTCCAAAGGTTACTGAGCTTGTCGAAGTACCATCACCTAACACCAGTCAGATCAACTGAAATTCAGGAGTTTTGACGATTGAATTAAATAATCGTAACATGGCTTTTTCTGCGTTAGGTGCTTCACAATTGAAGTCATATTTTAAAATGGATTCAAAATCTTTTTGATTGGATTCATCTACTGTAAAAAGTAATCTGTCGGTAAGCTGTTTAATAATATCTTTATTAGTCCCTTTTTTCCAATCGAGATGAACTGGAATAGTTTCAAGTTCCGCTTTAGTATTATTATCCTGTTGATTCAACATTTTTCTATTAATGGTTTTACCATTACAAAGCAAATCGGCTACATTATTGCGTTGTAAATAAATTTGAGAAGTAAGCCAAGATTTTCCACCTTCCCAACCCTTTACATTAGGTTGGTTAAGTAAATCCATTCCTTGTTCTTTTAGAAAGAACACCAAAGTTTTATTATTATGTAATGTGATTTCAAGCTCAGATATTAGCTGCAAACTGTATTCTAATGGGTTTTTGATTTTACTTCCTGAATTATCTTTATGATATTCTTCTGTAAAAATTTTCGTTAAAAGTAGTTTTACTTCAAAGTTTACTTTTCTAAAATAATCACCATAATATTTAACTAATTCTTCTTTTGGCTCATCGTAAATAAACCACTGTAAAATTTTTCTTGTTATGAAATACGGAATATTTCTCTGTTCAAAAATGATATCTACTAAATCATCTGCTTTAAATTTTCCAGTTTTTCCTAGATAAGTGATTGTGTCATTGTTTTCAAACGCAGGTCGATACATTGCCTCGGTTTGTCCAATTCCTAAACCTGCAAGTGCTTTAGCTCCATTTTTAATGTCATTTTCAGTATAATTGCCAATCCCTAATGTGAAAAGTTCTAGTAATTCGCGGCTTAAATTCTCATTGATTTTATCTTTTTTATTATCTACATTATCAAGATAACGAACCATCGCATTACTTTTAAGTACCTTTTTAGTCAAATCTTTAAAATTCCCGAAAGCATTTTCACGTAGCATTTGGTTATATTGAAATATCCAATGATTCACTTTCACTTTTTGAAATGTTGCCACAAAATGATTGTGCCAAAAACAGGTCATTTTTTCTCTTAAAGGATATTTTTCTACTAACATTTTATCAATCCACCAGGCTTTCATTTCATTAGAAATTTTAGCTTCTTTTACAATCATCTGTTTAGCTTCTTCCGGACTTAATTCTTTTAAAGTTTTTCTTCTTTCTCGAAGCTCAGTAAGACTTTGTGGACTTTCGTTTAAAAATGTTGGTATCGAATAATCAATTTTATTTTCAAAAGAATTGTTTAAGAAATTCTCCAAACCATAAGAATTAATAATTTCACTTTGCTTACCAGAAAAGCCTAGACGTAATGACCAAAGAGTTGATTTTTTCATAAAGAAATATTTTAAAGTTAGACTCTAACAAATAAAATTGGTTTTAAAAAAAACGTCCGAAAATTTCGAACGTTTTAAAATTTATCTTCTTCTTCCGCCACCATAATGAACAGCTCTTACTCTTCCACCTCTTCCTTTACGGATTACAGTAGTACCTCTACGGTTTTTAACTATTATAGTTGATGATTTTCTTCTTGAACTATAAAAACCGTGTTTTATGATTACTTTACGAGTTCTATGGAAATACACTCTATGTGGTGCACATTTACCAATGAAAATAGAGTGACGGTATGGTTTCCAAGGTCTCCACCAACGTGGGTAGTTTGCCCAACGGAATGGAGAAACCCATACTCTATAACTTGGAGCATATACAAAACGCACACAAGGCCATCCCCAAACATTCACAATTATTCTTGTAGGAATAACTTCTATAGCGCTAGGACCTTTCCCTTCAATAGCTTTTTCTTCAACATCAAAAGGTTCTGCAACAGTATTTTCATCATACAAATCTTCATCACCTAGGATTTGTAAATGTGCTTCTTCGTTTCCTGTTTTTTCGATATTTATAGTCGCGACATCTTGTTTTTCATTATCTCCTAATTGTGCACTTAATACAACAACGTGGTTAGTCCCCTCCATAATGTCTTCTACCGTGATGTAGTCTATATCCCCATCATTATTTAAATCGAGATTATTAACATTGTTATTTTCTTCATTAATAGCTTTTTCAAAACTTTCTAAAGAGGCTGATCTTTTAAACATTGCTAGAGCACCTTCTAGACTAAAATTATCGCCATTGAACTCTGGTGTGTCATTTTCTTGCGCAATTCCTGTTGAAATTCCTAACACAAGAAATAAGGATGCTAAATAGGTTTTCATAATTTTTTGTTTTAATTGTTTAGTTATATGACATTGTTTTTTTATAAAGGTTTAATTAAAAAAATATCTTTTATCATTTTTTCTTTTTTTTTGTAACAAAAGATTGAAAAGTGTGTCTATTATTGAAATTAATTACAATAATGAAAACAAAAATAATTATTCCAGTTTTATGTTTGTCTGGAATTATGTCTTTAAAAGCCCAAGAAAAAACTCAAAATTCAGCAGATAAAGCCAAGCAACTGAATGAGATTTCTGTTGTAAGCCAAAGAAAAGCCGTAGAGCAAAAACCAGATCGTACAATTTTTGAAATTTCAAGTCAATCGCATCTTAATTCGGGATCTGTATTAGAAGGTATTAAAAAATTACCCGGATTAGTAGCTTCTGACTTAGCAGGAATAATGTATCAAGGAAAGCAGCTTGATGTTTATATGGATGGTCGTCCGTTGAATATATCTTCTAATGAACTGAATTCGTTTCTAGAAGGTATGCCTGCAAATTCGGTAGAAAGAATTGAAGTTATCACACAACCAGGTGCCGAATTTCCAGCCACTTCTGGAGGTGCTATTTTGAATATCATTACTAATAAGAAAGCTAAAAATTACCTTAGTGCTACTTATACAAATAGTACAAATGCTACAAGTTATGAGAAACTTCGTTTTCGTACTAATAACAGTTTATTGTTGAATTCGAAAAATAAACTTTTTGGTTGGCAATTAAACATTGGTCAAAATTATATGGAACGAGGTATGTGGAGTGATGTGACTAAAACCGAAAATAATTTAGCAACAATTTTAACAAAAAATGATGCCGATAGAGTAAACAGAAATACATTCGCAAAATCTGCTTTAACTTTTGATTTAGGTTTGGATAGGTTATTATTAAATTATGATGTGATTTATAATAAAAACAATAGTTATACAAAAGCTTTTGGTACATTACCAAGCTCTCAAACATTCGAAACTTTTGATAAAGGAGACACAAAATCAATACGTCAAGATGCTGTAGCTACTTATCAAAAACGATTTAATGATAAAACTAAAAAATTAGATTTTGCTTTTAACTATAATAAGTTCAATACAAATTTTGCTTTGAACTCTATTACCTATAATGTGCCAACTTTAGATAATAGTTCAGATCAAAATCTATTTAACTTTAAAGCAGATTATTCACAATCGTTAAAAATCCTTGATGACGGAAAAATTAGTTTCGGAACTTTATATGAAGAGATGTTCTTTGATACAAAAAATAAAGGAATTGCGAATTTGAATTACCGTCGTAGAACTGCGGCTACCTATTTAGAATTACAAGCTACCTTGAAGAAATTTGACTTTATAGTTGGTGCTAGAGGAGAAGACTATGATATTTCAGGAAAGACAACTTCTGGTGATTTGATTCCGTTTAAACAGTATAGAATATTTCCTAATGCAAGTGCACAATATAATTTTACCAAAGGAATTTATTTTAGTGTGAATTATAATAATAAAATTACGTTGCCAAGTACCTCAGTATTAAATCCTAATAATACAAATTACCAAAACCCGAATGTTAATTATGCAGGTAACCCTCAGTTGCAACCTACAATTTTTAATAACTATGAAGCAAAGATGAGTGCTTTTGATTATGCATTTGTAGGATATAGTTTAAGTTCAGCAAAGAATCAAGTAGTAACAAGAATTACTTCAAATGGTAATTTAGTATCTAATGAAAACATCAATGTGCCTGAAATGAAGATTCATACTTTAAATATGGGTTTTCCTATACCGTATATGTTGTTCACTAAAGGATTGAAAGAAACAATGAAAATGACCTCTCAAGGAGGTGTTAATCCAGATAAGATAAACTTTTTGTATGTGTATGCTGGACGCCAGTTACATCAAATCCCTGAAGTAGATGCAAAATCGTTTTGGATTCTTAATTTTATGTCACAAATAATTTTACCATCAGATATAAAATTTGTTGTTAATTATAGTCATCTTACTTCTGGTGGAAACTTTCAATATTTTGTAGCACAAAAGACTTTTAATGAAAGTTTAGACGTGAGTTTTTCTAAGAAATTTTTGCAAAACCAGTTGACTGTTTCCGTAAACTTTGATGATATTTTAAATACGAATAGAATGGTGTTTAGTTCATATGCAACTCCTATATCACTATATAATAAATATGATACACGCCGTTTTGGATTTAGCATCAATTATAAATTGCCAACTAAGAATAAGTTAGCAAAAGAAGCACCTAATATGCTTAATAAGGAGAAGAAAGAGGAGAATGGAGGTATTATAGGAAATTAGATGTAATTTGTTTATCAATATTTTAGCTGACTATATCCCCTAATGAATTCATTCATTAGGGGATATTATTTTTTTTGATTTAAATTTTAGTCATATATTTATAAAGTGTAACTCTCTTGATGTTTTAAGCATAAATTTTATGAATGAAATCTTTGAAATCGAAAAGCTTTTGTCTGATGCTCATTCTATACGTATAAATAGTTTATCTAAAAGTATTGAGATTACACAGCAAGCATTATTACTTTCTGAAGAAAGTAATAATAAACCGCTTATAGCTAAAAGTTTAAGTCAATTGGCATTATACAAAATGGTAGTTGGTGAGATGGAATTAGCAACTCAATATGCTAAAAAATCTATTTCAATTTTTTTTGAATTAAATGATGAAAAGGGTTTAGCGGATGCTCAATATAGTTTAGCAGGTGTTTATTATAAAACTAATGAATATCATTTGGGGCTCATAAACTTTACAGAGGCATTAAAAATTTACAGAAAACATAATGATTTTTATAATCAGTCGCGTACCGAAAAATCTTTAGGAACAATATATGAATTTATTGGTGATACATCTAATGCATTTACCGTTTATAAAAATGCAGTAAAAAATGCTAAAAAAATCAATGATAGTAATTTAGTGTCTAATGTTTACAATAATGTTTCTGGTATTTTAGTTAAAAATGGAAGGTTAGGTTTTGCAATGAAATTGATAAATGAATCAATTAAGTTAAAAAAACAAACCAATGACATTCGTGGAATGGCATATGCATTATATGGTAAAGCTAAAGTTTATAGTCAGCTAAATGAAAACATAAAAGCGGAAGATTTCTTTTTTAAGGCTTTAGAAATTCATCAAAAAATGGGAGAAAATACTGGTATAACTATGACTTATACCAAGTTAGGCGAATTGTATTTAAAGATGAATGATCTAAAAAAAGCATTAGAATACGCACTTAAAGGGTATGATTTAGCGAATTCTCTAAAATTATCAATGTCAACTATTAAGTTGAACAAACTTATTTATTTGATTTATAAAAAAGAAGAAAATTCAGAAAAAGCACTTCATTATTTAGAACAACATTTAAAGGAGAAAGAGTCAGTAATTAATTCTCAGACACTTAAAGTTATTGAGAATTATGAAATGATTGATAAAAAGAAGTCGCTTGAAAAAAAAGCCGAACTTCAAAAGCAAAAACAAGAATTGTTAAAAAAACAAAATCGAGACGAATTAGAGAATTATAGAAAAAAGCAAGAATTTTTATCAATAATGAGTCATGAAATTCGAACTCCTCTAAATGCTATTACTTCCACTATTTCACTTTTAGATGATGAAGTTTCAAAAGAAGGAAAAATTATGCTTAATAACTTAAAGTTTGCTTCAAATAATTTGATTAATATTGTTAATGACGTTTTAGACTTTAATAAATTGGATACGAATAATTCTAAATTAGAATGTTCATCAACTAATCTTAATTTTTTGTGCCAAAACAGCATTGAAGTTTTTAATAGATTGGCAAATGAAAAGAATATTGAATTAGGATACGTATCAAACATAAGTACTGATACTAATTATTTAATTGACCAGACAAAGGTTGGACAGATTTTAAATAATTTAATTAGTAATGCTATTACTTCCACTATTTCACTTTTAGATGATGAAGTTTCAAAAGAAGGAAAAATTATGCTTAATAACTTAAAGTTTGCTTCAAATAATTTGATTAATATTGTTAATGACGTTTTAGACTTTAATAAATTGGATACGAATAATTCTAAATTAGAATGTTCATCAACTAATCTTAATTTTTTGTGCCAAAACAGCATTGAAGTTTTTAATAGATTGGCAAATGAAAAGAATATTGAATTAGGATACGTATCAAACATAAGTACTGATACTAATTATTTAATTGACCAGACAAAGGTTGGACAGATTTTAAATAATTTAATTAGTAATGCTATTAAGTTTACCGAAAAAGGGAAGGTAAAATTAGAAATTAAGCTTATTGAAAGTATAGAAAATAAAGATAAGATTTTCTTTGCAATTACTGATACAGGGGAGGGTATTCCTGAAACCGATATTTTTCAAATTTTCAATACTTTTACTCAACTAAAACCTTATTTAACTAGAAAACAAGGAGGAACAGGTTTAGGTTTAGCTATTGTAAAAAAGCTTATTGAATTGCATGATAGCCAGATTTTTGTGGAAAGTAAATTAGGTAAGGGCTCAAAATTTTATTTTGAGTTGGAATTAGAGAAAACTCAAAAATCTATTTTTAAAGTTATAAAACATAACGAGTTAAAAGGTAAAAAAGCGTTGATAGTTGATGATACAAAGATGAATGCAATTTTACTTAAGAAATTATTATTGAAATGGGAGATTGAAACTGAATATGCAGAAAGTGGTAAATTAGCATTGAAATATGCGGAAAATAAAGTATTTGATTTTATTCTTATGGATATTCATATGCCAGAAATGAATGGGCTTGAAGTTTCTAAAAAAATAAGAACTACACAAAATTATAATAGTTCGACTCCTATTTTTGCAATTACTGCGGATATTTTAGCAGATACGCAAGAAGATTTTAATAAATATTTTTCAGGAATTATTTTTAAGCCTTTTGAAACTGAAAAATTATATGACTTGCTACTGCATTCAAGTTTTAGTAATAATGGAGATTTCTAAAATACTTCATACTGACTAATTTTTATGAATACATTTCTTTCTATTGTTTAAATAATCTAACAAAGAGCATGCTTATGTACACTCTTTGTTTTAAATGATTATTTGTGGTAATGCTCAATAAATTAATTTATCATTTTCCTATTTATTTTAGCACAGTATTACTTAATTTTATATTTTTCTAACAATTTTTCAGTTTCATTTCCTTCTTGAGTTCCATCAGGATTGTATAAAATATAATCAAACATCTCATTTGATTTTTTTGTTATTTTTTGCCCTGCTTTAACATTTTTTAAAACGTAGGGCGTATTATTTAATATTCCAGTGATTGCATCTAATTTTTCCCATTTTATAATTTCTACCCACATATATTCGCTATTGCCTTGGTCATCTGTAAATTGAAATTTCATATGTAATGAAGAATTAGTTGGTAGACCTTGTTTAAATTTCTTATAAAGTTCAGGTAGTTTGTCTTTGGCTTTTTGACTTTCTTTTTTAATCAATTCATTATGTTTAACGAATTGAATGTTGTCATTAAACCCAAATAATTTTGTGAATATCTTTTTTTGAAAAATTTGCGTATCAATTTTAGGAAACGATATTTCGATTAATCTATTATCAGGATCGCCTTCCTCGAGTTTTCCTTCAACTATATCAATGACAGCTTTTTTTTCAGCATTCTCGTAAATGAAACTTAATAAACTCTCTTTTAGTTCAACACTATTTATTATATCTATATCCAATTCTAGTTGCCCATTTTTTTCAATTTCTTTTTTTTCATATAGGGTTTGAGCAGTTAGATTAATCAAATTTTCAACACTTTCAATTTGAGAACAACTTATATTGTTTATGCAAATATCTGGTAATCCAAATTTATGCATTCCTAATGTTATTGCTCGACAAAATTCGTTTTCATTTTGATATACATGAATATTTATATGTTTTATGATATTGATTATTTCTGATTTTAGTGCGGTTTTTTGTTTCCAAAAATTTTTATCATAATACAACCTTGTTTCTAAATCATATAAAACTACATTTCTATTTAAAGTAATTTTATCAATAAATTCATTAGCGATTTGATATGATTTGTAAAGTTTTTCCTTTGGAAAATAAAAATTGAAAAGAATAATTTGATTTGTTTTGTTTAATTCATTTTTCTGTATATCACTTAAACCTTCACTTGAGTATTTTAAGTATTCTTGATTAGGTAGATTTTCTTTAATAACTTTAGTATCTTCATTTATGCTAATAAAAATATTAATATTATCATTTATATATCTCAATGCAATTGAGTCTCTTACTTTAAGTTCAGAAAAATCTTTTTCAATTACTTCTTTAAGTCCTTGAATAGAATATTTATTTGAATCTTGATTCATTATACCCAACTGAAAAAGAACTACATCATCTTGCAAGTTCCCTACAGCAACTTTATTTTGAGAATAAAATATGTTGCTATTTAAAATAATAATTAGAATTGTAATAAAAGTTTTTAATCGTGTCATCATTTAATTTTTGTCAAAAATAAAAAAAACCTGCTTTTTTTAAAGGCAGGTTTCTGATTTTATAATTGATATTATCTTATTTCAAAGCTTCAAAACTACGTTTTACAAATGAAGTTAATTCTTCGCCTTTTAATAAACCTTGGGATAATTTAGCAATATCAAGAGCTTGTTTTACTAAGTCTTTTTGAGCATCTTCTGAACTATTTAAGATAGAAGTAGCTAACTCTGAATTAGTATTTACAACAAGATTATACATTTCAGGAAAGTTACCCATTCCAAACATTCCACCACCGCCTGTAGCGCTCATCTCTTTCATACGACGCATAAATTCTGGTTGCGTGATGATAAAAGGAGAAGAAGTGCTATCTAAAGCTTCCATTTGTACCGTATAATTTTCTTTTGGTATAACTGCTTCAATAGAAGTTTTTAATTTTTCTTTTTCCTCATCCGAAAGTTTAGAAATAGTTGTTTCTTCTTTTTGGATTAATTTATCAATATGGTCAGCATCTACACGGCTAAAAGTTAGATTTTCGTTATCAGCTTCTAATTTTTGTATTAAGTGCGATACAATAGGGGAGTCTAAAAGTACAACTTGATATCCTTTTTCTTTTGCAATGTCAATATAACTGTGTTGCGCTTCTTTGTTAGATGCATATAATACAACTAATTTGCCATTTTTATCAGTCTGCGTAGCTGCTAAAGCTTCTTTTAATTCAGCTAAAGTGTAATATTTGCCTTCAGTAGTAGGATATAGAACAAAATCACCTGCTTTTTCATAGAATTTAGCTTCAGATAACATACCGTATTCTAAAACAACCTTAATATCATTCCATTTTTTTTCAAAGTCTTCACGATTTTCGTTGAATAATGACTTTAATTTATCAGATACCTTGCGAGTGATATAGTTTGAAATTTTCTTTACATTGCCATCAGCTTGTAGATATGAGCGAGATACATTCAAAGGAATATCTGGAGAATCTACTACACCTTTTAACATCATTAAGAATTCTGGTACTATACCTTCTACATTATCTGTAACGAATACTTGGTTTTGGTATAACTGAATTTTATCTTTTTGAATTTGTAAATCGGCCGAAAGTTTAGGGAAATATAAAATACCTGTTAAGTTAAACGGATAATCTACATTTAAATGAATATTGAATAAAGGTTCTTCAAAATTCATTGGATATAACTCACGGTAGAAGTTTTTGTAATCTTCATCCGTTAATTCAGAAGGTTGTTTTGTCCAAGCTGGATTAGTGTTATTGATAAAGTTGTCAACTTCTTTGTATTCTGTTTTATAGTCTTCTGGAGCATCTTCTGGTTTTGGCAATGCTTCTTGTTTAGTGCCAAATTTAATTGGAATTGGCATAAACTTGTTATACTTAGTCAGTAATTCACGAATTTTGAATTCTTCTAAAAACTCTACAGAATCTTCCGCAATATGAAGGATTATTTCAGTTCCTCTTTCCGTTTTAGTATGTGGTTCTAATGTGAATTCTGGGCTACCATCACACGTCCAATGTGCAGCTGGCTCATCTTTAAAAGATTTTGTAATAATCTCAACTTTTTCAGCCACCATAAAAGCCGAATAGAAACCTAAACCAAAATGACCAATTACACCTGAATCTTTGGCAGAATCTTTATATTTTTCTAAAAATTCTTCAGCACCTGAAAAAGCAATTTGATTGATATACTTCTCAACTTCTTCAGCGGTCATTCCTAAACCTTGGTCAATGATATGAAGTTTTTTAGCCTCTTTATCAATTTTGACTTCAATAATAGGATTTCCATATTCTACTTTAGCTTCGCCAATACTGGTTAGGTGTTTTAATTTTAATGTAGCATCAGTAGCATTTGAGACTAATTCACGAAGGAAAATTTCGTGGTCACTATATAAAAACTTTTTGATTAAGGGAAAGATGTTTTCTACTGAAACATTAATTTTTCCTGTTGTCATATTTTTTGATTTAATAATTAATAAAAAGTACTATTCAAAATAGATACCAAAAGAAGTATTATGACAAATTGACGGAAATTGTAGTATATTTTCTATGTGAAATTTGTTTTTTTGTTACTAGCTTTGTACATAAATCAAAATAGAAAAACAAATGAATAAATACATTGCTTTAATTGGATTATTTGGAATATTGTTTTCTTGTAAGCCTAAACAAGAATTAGTTTCAACTACAGTAGATAGGAGAGCTCAAGTTGGAATGAAAGGAAGTTGGACTTTGACTTCTGTTTCTTTTCCAGGATCAGAATATTTTAAAATCACAGCTTTTGAAATAGCAGATGCAAAATGTTTTGAAGGGAGCACGTGGGAATTTGTTTCTAACAATGATACAGGAAAAATGTCACTTACAAAGTCAGATTGTCCAAGTTACGCTTCAGATTTTAGATGGTATGTTACAAAAGAACAACAAGTTGTTTTAAAATTTTTATCTGAAGGTGCTAAAGCAAGAAAAGTTAAAGAGGGATATATTTTAGCATTAGGGAATCAAACATTAGAATCTTTTCAGTTAACAGATATTGTTCAAGTAGGTAATAATAAAGCAAAAGTTGTTTACCAATTCAAAAAAAATAAATAAAAATGAAAAGAATATTTATATACGCAATTACAGTTTCTTTTTTAATAGGAAGTACATTGTCAGGTTGTAAAGCTGTAAAAAATTCTAACAATACACAAAGAGGTGCTGTTATAGGAGCAGTAGGCGGAGCAGTTTTAGGAGGTATTTTAGGAAATAATATTGGAAAAGGCGGTAATGGTGCTTTAGGAGCTGTTTTGGGTGGAGTTATAGGCGGAGTAGCTGGAGGTGTGATAGGAAATAAAATGGATCGTCAAGCTAGAAAGATTAGTGAACAATTGCCTGGTGCACAAGTGGAGAGGGTAGGCGAAGGGATTAAGTTGACTTTAGGTGAGAATTCGGTAAACTTTGATTTCAATAAGGCTACATTAACTTCAAAATCTAAATCAAATTTAGATAAGTTAGTTCCAGTTTTTAAAGAATATCCCGACACAGATATAAAAGTTTATGGATACACAGACGCTAAAGGTTCTGATGATTATAATCTCAATTTATCAAACCAAAGAGCAGCAGCAGTGAGAGCTTATCTAGCATCTAAAGGACTAAATGGAGCTCGATTTGTTACTACAGGTATGGGTGAAGCTGATCCAATTGCTACTAATGAAACAGATGAAGGTAGAGCTTCAAATCGCCGTGTTGAATTTGCCATAACAGCAAATGAAAAAATGGTGAATGATGCTAAGAAAGAAGTTGGGCAATAAAAAAAATAAAATTAACATTAAAAGCTGTCTCTTTGACAGCTTTTTTTATAGGTATTCTTATTATTTTTGTACTCCTATTTTATAAAGAATGTTACAAGTAAAAAATATATCATTTAGTTATACAGATAAACCGATCATAAAAGGAATTGATTTTACTATCCAAAAAGGACAAAATATTGCGTTGTTAGGTGAGAGTGGATGCGGAAAAAGTACACTTCTGAAATTGATTTACGGGCTTTATGATTTGCATACAGGTCAAATTTTCTGGGATGATAATCAGGTTTTAGGACCAAAGCATTATCTAGTACCAGGAATGCCTTTTATGAAATTTATGGCTCAAGATTTTGGCTTGATGCCATATGAAACAGTTTCTGAGAGTGTAGGTAAATTTTTATCCAATCAATTATTAGCTATAAAACGTCTTCGTATTCAAGAGTTGCTTGATATTGTAGAGATGGGAGATTTTTCAAGGGTTAGAGTAAACGAACTTAGTGGAGGACAACAACAAAGGGTAGCTTTAGCAAGAGTTTTAGCTTTAGAACCTCAAATATTATTGCTTGATGAACCCTTTAGCCATATAGACAATTTCAGAAAGAATGCTTTGCGACGTAATTTGTTTGCTTATCTAAAAAGTAGAGGAATTACAGTGATAGTGGCAACACATGATAGTACAGACGCATTGTCCTTTTCAGATGAAACAATTGTTATGAAAGATGGGGAGTTAGTGGTTAAAGCTCCTTCTAAAGAAATTTATAAAAATCCTAAAAATAAATATGTAGCTTCTCTATTCGGTGAAGTAAATGAATTAGTAGTTAATAAAAATGGTACTTCAGAAACAGTTTTATTATATCCACATCAATTGAAAGTAGCAGAAGATGGTATCTTAAAAGTAACAGTTAAACAATGTTATTTTAAAGGTGGATATTATTTGATTAAAGCTGCTTTTAATGGTAAACCTTTGTTTTTTGAGCATCCTACAGAGCTAGATTTGCAACTTGATGTTTCGCTTAAAGTCGTAAAATAAAATCCGTTCAAAAGAACGGATTTTATAACTTAAAATATAGTTTTTATTTTTTCTCAAGCAATACTTTTAGGTTATCTAAGCCTTGCTGAAAGTCTTTTCCAACCATTTCATCCATATTCATAAATGCAAGCATAAAGTTGAAAGGATATGGTGAGTTACCTGTAAATCCCCATGTTACTTTTGTTTGAATAGGCGATAATGCTTCGGTTGTCATATAAGCAAAGTTAGTTGCTTCCATTGGTTCTTTAAATCGAAGTTCAAAATCTATTCGTTCTCCTTCTTTTATGTTTTTTATTTCTTGCTCACCTATACCAACGTTTTCATTGTCACTTTCCCAACTATTAATTGCTCCAATTTCTCCATCATTACCTTTAAATTGGTTTTTCATCTTGGGATCCATTTTTGCCCAAACACTAAATTGATCTTGATTTTTCAAAAATTTCACAAATTTGAAAACACTGTCTTTAGGCTGATTGATTACGATTTCTTTTTCAACTGCAAAATCTTTTTTCATAAAAGCTGCCGAAATCATAATAATTCCTAGTATTATTATCAGGAATAAAAAAAGTTTTTTTAGAATTCTCATATTTATTTAGTTTTTGTATTGTTTTTGTAAGTCAACTCATAAAATTTAATATAATCTTCCACAGAAATTTTCTGCATTAATTCACCAATCAGTTCATACGGAATATGTTCAACTTTTTTAAACCGACTACAGCTTTTACCTGCATCTAGTTTCTTAGAGAATTGTTTTTCATATTCTGTCTTAAACCATTCAAAAAGTTCCGGATTTCCATACAACCCCATATGATAAAAAGCTATAAAGTTTTTTTGGGAAGCAATATTCGCAAATGGTAATGGTAATTCTGGTGTACAATGATAACCCGCAGGATAAATAGAATGAGGAATTACATATCCTATCATACCATAATTCATACATTCTTGAAAGCCTTCTGGAATATTTTTATTAATAACTTCTCTTAGCTTAGAAATAGCAATTTTTCTATCTTCAGGAAGTTCTTTTAGATAATCATCAATGTTTTTTGCTTTAGATTGCATTTTTTAATTTTTCATTTAAGTAAAGTTATAAAAAAACCTTTCATTTCTGAAAGGTTTAGTTTGATTGTTATTTGAAATACGAAAAAGTTTCGTTATTTTCAATTTTTAGTAATGACTCATAAATTAATTTGATTACGTTTTCTACATCTTCTTTATGAACCATTTCAACTGTGGTATGCATATAGCGAAGTGGAAGTGAGATTAATGCTGAAGCAACTCCTCCATTACTGTAGGCAAAAGCATCAGTGTCAGTTCCTGTCACTCTTGAAATTGCATGTCTTTGGAAAGGAATTTTCTTTTCATCTGCTGTATTAGTAATTAGGTCTCTCAATTTATTTTGTACAGCAGGAGCATAAGCAATTACTGGACCACGACCTATTTTTAAATCACCTTCAATTTTTTTATCAATCATAGGAGTACTAGTGTCATGACATACATCAGTCACAATTGCCACATTAGGTTTGATCGTTTGGGTAATCATTTCAGCTCCTCTTAACCCAATTTCTTCTTGGACTGCATTTACAATGTATAGACCAAAAGGAAGATTCTTTTTATTTTCTTTAAGTAATCGGGCAACTTCTGCAATCATAAAACCACCCATACGATTGTCTATTGCCCTGCAAACAAATTTATTTTCGTTCAAAATCATAAATTCGTCTGGATAAGTGATAACACAACCCACATGTATCCCTAATTTTTCAACTTCTTCTTTATTAGTACATCCACAATCAATGAATATATTAGTAGGAGTAGCGTTTTCTTCTTTACCTCTTCCTCTTGTGTGAATTGCCGGCCAACCAAAAACACCTTTTACAATTCCATTCTTTGTATGTATGTTCACTCTTTTTGAAGGAGCAATTTGATGATCAGAACCACCATTTCTTACGACATAAATTAATCCATCGTCTGTAATGTAATTTACATACCAAGAAATTTCGTCACTATGACCTTCAATAACAACTTTATATTTTGCTTCAGGGTTAATAATTCCTACAGCAGTTCCATAGGTGTCAGTTATAAAAGTATCAACATAGGGTTTTAGATATTCCATCCAAATCTTTTGCCCTTCACTCTCATAACCAGTTGGAGATGCATTATTTAAATATTGTTCTAAAAACTCAATTGATTTTTTTGTGAGTATAGATTTTGTTGCCATAAATTAATTTTTTGCTAAAATAGAAATTTGGTACAACAGTTGATAGATATTTGTATAATTTTGAATTTAAAAAATAACACAAATGAAGTATATATTATATAGTATATTGTTTTTAGGATCTTATATCTCTTTTTCTCAAGAAATTAAAATTGATTCAACTGAAATTGAAAAAAAGTTGGAAGTTAAAGATACAATGGTTCAGGTATCTTATATGTTAGATGAAGTATTTGTTACAAACAAATCCTATAAATTTAAAACCGATGATGAGCGCAAGCAATTTATGATTCTTCAAAAAAGAGTCATGCGTACTTATCCATATGCTAAAACAGCTGCTGAGAGGTTAACAGGTTTAAATCAAGGAATGGAAATGCTAAAGTCAGAAAGAGACAAGAAGAAATACTTTAAGATTGTAGAAAGTTATTTAACTAATGAGTTTGAAGAAAGATTGAAGAAGCTTAGTACTCGTGATGGGCAGATATTGGTTAAGCTGATTCATAGACAAACAGGTATCTCTACTTTTGATTTGATTAAAAATTTAAAGAGTGGTTGGAAAGCTTTTTGGGCTAATAATGCAGCAAGTTTGTTTAATATAGATTTAAAAAGAAAATATGAACCTGCATCAGTTGCAGAAGACTATCTTATTGAAAGTATTCTTTATCGTTCTTTTATAGATGGAAGATTAGAAAAGCAAGAATCTAAACCAGAATATAATTATAATGATTTGACAAAAATATGGAGAGAGAAACGAAAGGCTCTTTTATCACAACAGTCTACAACATCATCGCAATAATTATAATGGCCTTGGTACAGACCCCAAAAGCTCTTCAACATTAGAAGAGCTTTTTTGTTACCTATATATATTATATAGAA
>JASGCW010000110.1 GCA_030053945.1 Limnohabitans sp. | reverse complement strand
TTTGTTTGGAATGGTTTAGTTTGGTTTAGTGAATTTTAGATTGGAGGATGAATTTATTGAATGACATTTGAAAATATTAAGAATATTTAATAAACTGAAATACTTGAAAAACAGTAAGAAAATATTAGATTTGCTATACAAACAAACCAAAAACTAAACTACTACAATAAAGTATAGCGTCCTGCTATGCTACGCATCGAGAATTTGTATGTGGAATTTTAGCTAGTAAATAGTAATGGAGATGTTGTGTTTATTTGCCTAACTCAATTTTTATTTTCCAAAATAGGAACTTGGAAATATGTTGTTAAGTGTTGTGAATGTTAATGTTTTGAGAAAAAGAAAATTAAATTTTTTATTTGAATTTAGTTTAAAAGGTAAAATATATAAAAATGCTTATTAAATTTTTAAAAGCTGGTAATGGTGATTCAATATTAATATCGTTTAAAGATAATACAACTAAGTACAATATTCTTATTGATGGTGGTAATAATCAATATGAATATAAAAACAATTTGAAGAAAGAAATAATTGAAATTCAAAAGAGAAATGAATATATCGATTTGCTAATTATTACTCATATTGATCAAGATCACATTAAAGGAATTGAATATTTGCTTGAAGATTCTGAAATTGATAATTCTATAATCAAAATGATTTGGTTCAATTCATTTTCAACTTCTACTTCTTTAAATAATGATATAAGTTATAGTGATGCAAAAAAAGTAGAAATATTGATAAACAAATTTAATCTTCTAATTAAAAGAAATGTAATTGTTGAATGCGCTCCTGAATTACTTATGTCAAAAATAAAGTTTAGTATTTTGTCTCCTTTTAATGAAGATATAAATAAAATTGAAAAAAAAAACAAAGATATTGGTAGTTCTACAAATGATTATAATTTATCATTAAATGAACTTAAAGAAAGTAATTCAAGAATCTTTATTGAATTAATCGAAGATTTAAATACTTCCATAGAGAATAAATCAAGTATAGCATTTCTAATGGAATATGAACAGTATAAACTTCTTTTTTTAGGTGATGCTGAACCAAGAAATGTTATACATTCATTAAAAAGAATTTTAGATGAAAGAGGTGTTGATTTTTTGTATATAGATTACTTAAAACTTTCACATCACGGTAGTCATAAATCTTTGAGTTTTGAGCTATTTGATTACATAAAATGTAATAATTTTATTATTTGTGCAAATGGAAAAAAAGAAAATTTACCCAATAAATTAACCTTTGCTAAAATACTGAATAGAAAAAACAAATTTGATTCACAGGATAATTTTTATTTCAATTATTCTTCAGTATTAAAAAGTTTAAATTTTTCAGATGAAGAAAAAAATGTATTTAAATTTGAGTGCTATTCTGAAAATTTCGAAAACGGATATATCTTAGAAATATGAATGAATATACATCAACAACAAATCAACAAGACTTACTAAAAAATAATACAGTTAAAATTAGTGCTAGTTTTGAAGGTATTTCAGATATAACTAATGGTAGTGGTATTATTTATAAAACAAGTTCAAATTCTAAATATGATTACATTTTAACCGCTCTTCATTGTATATTTGGAGAAAGAAATGGAAATAAATACAAAAATGAGAAAATATTAAAGGAAATATCAGTTAAAAGAAAGAACGATGATAATGGGAATAAATATGATGAATCTAATATAACCAAACATAATGTAATTGCCATTCACTCAATTGATATAGCCATTCTTTTATTAGAAAAAGATGTAATTAATTGTATCAGAGAAATTATCTTAGGAGATGGAATCTACAATGGTAAATTAATTTCTAATGGATTCCCTAATTTTAGCGATGAAGATCCTTATGATTTTCATCATTATACAAAAGTGAATTATAATTCTGATGCCCACTTTAAAATTGAATGTAAAAGTAGTCTGTCATCTTATAATTCTAAGGAAAAATTATCAGGTTATTCTGGTTCAGGATTATTAATTAAAGATAAACCCATTTTAATTGGTTTGATTACTGAAATTACTGATGAAGATGGATTAGCAAATGGTTTTGTTGCAAAAAAATTGATGGCAGATAAATTAAATTTTTATTTAGCTAAAGAGAATTCAGAATTAGAAGGTTTTAAATCAACACAAAATAGTGATTCTATAACAGTTGATGACAATAACAATATTGTTGATTATAAAAAGATTAATATTAATGGTATAGAACTTAATATTTGGCGGGCAATTAAAAGGTTAAAACAAGATTTACGAGACGATTGGTTTCAAGATCCACTTGACTTTAAGTTTTGGTTTCCACAAGAATTTGTATTAAAACGAATAAAAAAGTTTGCACAGATTATCGAAAAGAGTTATAAACCAACTTCTCCTGCAAAACATTATGTAATCCCTAAGTCAGGATTTTCAACTCGTCCTTGCATAGAAACTAGCCTAATTGATAGAGTAATTTACCAAGCATATATTGATAAACTTTCTGAAAATTTAGACATTGCGCTAGATAATAGAATTTATTCATTCAGAATAAATTCTGGAAAAAATAATAATAAATATTTATTTCATTTTTCAATAGAGCAGTGGATGAAGTATGTCTATCAAACTAAATCTGAATTAAGTGTGAATGCTCCATTTTTAGTTGTGGCTGACATAACTAATTTTTTTGAAAACATACAAATCGGCCTTTTAATTAGCGAATTAGATAATATAATACATGATTATTTCAGATCTGATGATAAACTCGAAAAGGAGCTAAAGTGTATTACAAATAATTTGAAAATTCTAATTACTAAATGGAATGAGAATTTGATAAATAAAGAGTTTGGAATACCTCAAAATAGAGATGCATCATCATTTTTAGCAAATATTTTTTTAAGAAAAATTGATAATACGATGATCAATGAATTGGGGTATAATTGTTATTATAGATATATGGATGACATTAGAATTGTATGTAATACAGAAGCAGAATCTCGTAAAGCAGTAAGTGACTTATCTAAAGCTTTAAGATTAAACGGTCTAAATCTCAATTCATCGAAAACTAAAATTTTATGTTTTAATCAAGAAACTGATCGAAAACAAATTGAAGAATATTTACCTAATTCATTGCTGCAATTAGAACAAATTTCAAGCCTACTTAAAACTAAAAGAAAAAGAGAAGTTCAAAAGGCTGTACATATGACTTTTTCACTTTTTAAGAATACAATAGCAGATGATAATGATGAGGAATCATTTTTAAAAAAAAGAAAAATAAGTTTTTGTATAGGTAAATTACAGCAATTTGCAAGAATTCCTGGATTAAAACAATCATTGGATTATAGAATTGTAATTGATTATGTATTGAAACAATTAGTTGATCAACCTTGGTTGACAGCTAGTTTTATTCAATTACTTAGAGCAATCGATAAAACTTATTTTAAAAATGAGGATTTTATTATAATTCAAGATATTTTACTTGATAAGTATAGAAATATTTATGAAGGCCAAACTTATTATCTTTGGCTTTTCCTCGCTTATACAAAATATAAAGAAAAAAAATTAATTGATTACGCTAAAGAAAGAGTAAACTTACCAAATCAAGATAATCAAGCAGATACAGCAGGAGCTTATCTGTATTTAGCATCAATTGATTGGAGAAAATATAGTAGTATGATGCTTAAAACATTAAATCATGGAAATATTGGAGATAATTATTTTCTTCAAAAAAATGTGATAGTGGCATTAAGAATGATTAATCCAAATAAAATTGAAAAAAAACGTATTTTAAAGGATTTAAAAGGTTTTCATGAAAAACTATATAAGCGTAATAAAGAGGTTTTTGTTGCAGATTTACCAGATTTAAAAATATCAGACGTTATTAAAGATTCCCCAGCATTAATTTCTTTGTAATTATGGAATTAGCGATTTTAAAATATAACAAATACGATAAGGGTAAACTAATATCCAAATTTTATATTAAAAGTAAAAATGCATCAGTGAGAATTCTTGATGACTTAAATTTTCTTGAAGTAGAGAGAATTAAGACAATTATTTCATTTGATTTTTTTAATATAATTGATGATATTAATGATTTATCCAAATATGAATATATAGATATTGAACAACAATTGAAACAAATTTTAGGTCTTTCAAAAGATTATTTTGATAAAACAAATAAGGAATGGTCTTTTTGGTTTCAATTGAAAAAATATAAAAATGATAAAATTGACATTAAAGAGTATAGAAAAATTTATGAAAATTTAATTGAGAATACTAAAAGTGAAGAAATTGAAAAAGCATTAATTTTTCTTGTAGAATCATTACTTGATATTTATGAGAAAAATAAAAAGGAATTAGTTGAAAAAAGTGAGAATCAAAGATTTGAACAAGTAGAAAGACCTTTAAATACAATACTTTTTGAAAGAACAAAAAAAGGAATTAAAATTGATGTGGATTTAGTAAAAAAATACATAAATGAGATAACGATAGAGTTGTATCACATCAGGAATCAATTGCAATTAGAACACGGAATATTTTCTTCGAATGATTATGCAAAAATAAGTCAGAAGATTATTGATTTAAGTTTTACTAAAAATATTGATAAAATAGGAACAAATAGTTATTATAATTTTTTAAAATACCATCATAAAGAGTTTCCTTTGATTGAACTACTTTACAAGGAAAAAAGGTTAAATGATAGTAAAACAGTTCTTACTCGTTTAGGCTCTTTTGAAGAACAGAAAGTGTATCCTTTTTTTGAATATTTTGGAACAGTAACAAGTAGAATCTTGGTTAAAAATCCCTCATTTCAACAATTAAAAAGGGAATATCGTGATGTAATAATTCCTGAGTTAGATAAAGAACTAATTTACATAGATTACAGTCAATTTGAAGCTGGAATTTTAGCACATATTATGCAGGATTCGGAATTGATAAAATTATACAATTCAGGTGATATTTATTCAAATATGGAAATTCTTTTAAATAATAATCTTTTTAATCGAGAAAAATGCAAAAGTTTATTCTTTTTGTATAGCTACGGAGCATCTTTCGAAATAATACAAAATAGATATACCAATATAGATTTAAATATATTTTTCAATAAATTCATCAGATTTCAGCCTTTTAAAAAAGAACTTCAAGATGAATTTATTCAGAATAAATTTGTAAATACTCTGCAAGGTAACTATAGGTACAAAACACCAGGTTTTGAATTAGAAGAAGATTTTGGTTGGTTGGTAAGCCAAAAAATACAAGGAACTGCTTCTTTAATTTTAAAAAAAGCAATAATTAAAGTTTATCAAACTGATAAGGAGATTGAATTTTTACTGCCTATGCATGATGCTGCACTTTATCAAGTTCCGAAACATAAAATAGAAGAAAAAAAGATTATAATAAAACATATTTTTGAAGAAGAATTGAGGTTTTATTGCTCTTCATTAGACCCAAAAACTTCTTTTAAATTGTTTACGCAATAAAATAATGATACCAGTACGAACTATGATTAACTGAAAACTATAATTTTTAGAGAATAATATTTAGTACCTCGATTACGAAACTTTTTATAAAGGGTTTTCAACGTACCTGAGCTTAAGGATTAGAAGTTAGATAACTTGGTATGAAAACTAAATCCCAAAAAAACATTAAAACTCCTCGTTCCTAGTAGTGATGAACTTTACGGCATAGCTTTACGAACTTAGCGTAAAACCTTGATTTCTTTGCGGTTATACCCTTTGTGAAACTTTGTGCTTTACTTTGTGAAACTCTGTGTAACAAAATTTAGAAATTAGAATTCAGTCCCGAAGCTTCGGGATTAGAATTTATAAAAAAGATTATACGACTCCTCGGAGTTATCGGAGTGACAACTGTATCGCATAGCTTTACGAACATAGTAAAAAAATTATAAACCCTATAAGACTCTGCAAATAAGGTTCACAGAGTCCCATAAGATGATGTAGAAATCGAAAACAGCCGATTTAGAAGTTACTTTCTCTAAAACTATAATTTTAGAAGTGCTTCTCCAAAAAGCTAAAAATCACCTCAAAATGTTGCAATGGAGCGGGATGCGAACCCTCAATCGCTTGATGTTCAAAATAATGTTTGAATTTATTCGATTGTAATCGGTTTGTCATTTGATCTGCCATAGGTGTAGAAGGGCAAATTTCATCTTTGGTAGCTGAAAGAAATAAAATAGCGCCATTGATATTTTCCACTTTTATACTTGCGGTTTCGGTTGCTTTGGTATCTTTTAGCATGGCTTCAAAAGCACCTCTTAAATCTCGCTTCATTAAAAACGGAACTGCTTCATCATTCACTGGAACAAATGGTAATTCTTTTTTTTGATACGTCCAGCAAGAGGAACTAAAATGATCTGTATGCCCAGGAAAAACGGCATTACTTCCCACAATGCTTATTACACAACGGATGTTTTTATAATAACTACCCAATAACAAAGCTAAATCGGCACCACGTGAACCACCTATAATAGCGATTTTTTTAGAATCTATATTTTTATGTTTGGCAGCTTCTTGAATGGCGTTGTAAACGTCTTCGATTGCAATTTTGTCTAAAATTTTAGGCGTATTTTTTGCACCAAAGTACCCCAAAGCTAAGAAAGCATACCCTTTACTAATAAATTCATCCCGAGTTTTTTTCCAATGATCACTCGACCACGCATTTCCACCTTCGGAACCGCCTAAACCAACAATTAGGGGTTGTTTATCGCCTTTGCCCAAATATAAAAGGCTTTCTACATTAGGAGTAGCTAAAGTAATTTGTGCTTTTGCAATAAATGAAATTGCGAAGCATAATCCGCAAATTACTGTTCTAAAAGAATTTGAATTTTTCATTTTTGATTGATTACATGTTCGTTACAAAAATGAAAAGTTCTGTATTAAAAACTTTTGATGTAGATCAAAAAATCATTTTTCGGCTCTAATACGGCTTAAAGTCTCTTGGGTAATTCCCAAATAAGATGCCACCATTCCAAGCGGAATGCGATGGTAAATGGGGGAATAAGTGGCACAAAAATGTTCGTAACGTTCTTTGGCTGAAGTAAATCGCATCGAAGTAATGCGTTCCATAAAGTGTCCAAAAACTGTCCCCATAGATAACCTCGCATAACGTTCCATTTCAGGAAAATGATCAAAGAGATAAACAAGATCTTTGACGGGTAAGCAAAACGTTTCAGTAGGTTCTAGGGTATCAATAGCATAGATATCAATTTGTTGTTGGCGTAAACTTCTGGGAGAGTTGACCCATTCGTTTTCAGCACAAAAATATTCGCTAACTTCTTTGCCATCTTTTAAGAAATACACCCGAACCAAACCTTTGATGATAAAATGACTTTCGGTACAAATCTTATTGGCGTCGTGAAGCGTTTCTCCTTTTTTAAATGATTTATAATACAATCGGTTGAGCAGTTCATTTTTTAAGGTTTCACTTACCTTGATATATTGTGCAAAGTGCTGAATGATTTCTTGAGTAGTTGGAAAGTGGGTGTTCATTGTTTACTAATTGAATTGAATTTTTACTTTATCTTCTACTCGGCAGCCATCATCTTCTCGTTTTACTCCAATTAAATAATAGCTATTTTTAATTTTTTTTATATGTGTTTTTAATTTTTCATCACCACATCTATTACACTCTATTTTTGCTATTTCTTTCCATTTATTATTTTTTAAGCTATACAAATAAAGATTACCCCAACAACTTACAAACCAACTAGGGCAAAAAACTATCTCTTTAATTCCATCGTTGTCAATATCCTCGGTAATATCAACAGAACCCCAAACAGAATCTTCAAAATACAAATCGGGTAGGTTATTACTGAACTTAATTTTATTAAAACATTTATTATCAACACATCCAAAACTATAAAGTAGTTCACCTTTTTCATCAATCGTTTTTAAAGTTGGAGGTGTATATACAAAAGCAGTATCAATAATTTTATCATTATTCATATCGCCTAATACAATGGTGTCGGTACTTGCTTTCTCTATAACTTCTCTTTCTTTTGGTGTTTCCTTTTTAGGCTTTTCAGTGCGTTTTTTAGTTGGTAACTGTTTAGTTTCCTTTTTTTGACAACTGATAAAAAGTGTCAAAACAATAAATAAAAGATTATACTTCATATTTTTTAAAAAGATTCCGCTTTCGCTTTATTCCAAAAGTATTTGTACGGCTCAGGAACGGTATTTTCATTCAACAAACAACCTGTATCTAATTCGGGGAAAGTTTGTGCAAACGTTTCGGTGATGTTACGTTCTACACGAGTACTTACCACATCACGGGTGACACCATCAGGATGATTTATTCCAGCGGATGCCATTAATTCAACCGCACTTTTAACCGTTTCGTGTTGGTAATTCGCTACACGAACACTTTTTTGTTCTGGTACCAATCCTTTGGTTAAACTAGGATTTTGAGTTGCAATGCCTGTTGGACACGTATTCGAATGACATTCTAAGGCTTGGATACAGCCCAATGCAAACATCATACCTCGAGCCGAGTTACATAAATCGGCACCAATAGATAAGCAACGAATAATATCGAAACCAGAAATTACTTTTCCGCTGGCAATGATTTTGATTTGGTCTTTTATGCCAAAACCATTTAAACAGTCATACGCAAAAGCAAGTGCATCGCGCAACGGCATTCCCACATAATCTGAGTATTCTGGAGGAGCAGCACCCGTACCACCTTCTCCACCATCTATAGTAATAAAATCAAGATAGGTTTGGGTTGCCACCATTGCTTTACAAATGCTAATAAACTCCGATTTATCACCTATACATATTTTAATCCCAATAGGTTTTCCACCGGAATGTTCGCGCAATAGCTTTACAAAATCCATTAATTCGAGTGGAGTTGTAAACGCCGAGTGCGTAGGAGGGGAGACGATATCTTGTCCTTTGTTAACCAAACGAATAGCTGCAATTTCATCGGTTACTTTTTCTTTGGGTAAAATTCCGCCGTGACCCGGTTTTGCACCTTGGGAGAATTTTATTTCAATCATTTTGACATTGTCCAAAGTTGCTCTTTTAGAAAATTCTTCTATTGAAAATTTTCCTTCGGGTGTACGGGTGCTAAAATAACCTGTACCAATGTTCCAAACCACATCACCCCCTTTTTCTAAGTGATAAGGAGACAAGCCTCCTTCGCCAGTATTATGGTAAAATCCTCCTATTTTTGCGCCTTCGTTTAAGGCTAAAATGGCATTTTTACTCAGTGAACCGTAACTCATTGCGCTAATGTTGAACATACTTGCCATATAAGGTTTTGTACATTGCGAAGAACCTATACGAACTTTTGGGTTTTCTTCAATATCTTTAAAAGAAATAGCTTTTATACTATGATTAATCCATTCGTAACCCACATCATAAACATCCAATTGTGTTCCAAAAGGTTTAGTGGAAACTTCTTTTTTGCTGCGGGCATAGACTAAGGCACGTTCTAAACGACTAAAAGGTTTTCCTGCGGTATCGGTCTCAATAAAATACTGACGCATTTCGGGACCTAATTCTTCTAGGAGATAACGCATTCTGCCTAATAAAGGAAAATTACGTCGGATGGTATGTTTATATTGGAACATATCATATAACCCCATTATAATTAATGGAATGAATATGATTCCTAAAAAAATGAATTTCCAATTGATTAAGACTAATCCGCTGATGATTACTAATACTGCTGCACTAACAAGAAGGAAAATTTTTCTCATAGTTTTGTGTGAATTACTTTTTGTATGTCACGAATTTACATAATTTGCAGTAGATGGACAGCTAATTTGCAATGAAGTTTTTACGCTTGACAAGTTTTTACAGGACATTCACTTTTAAAAATATTTGCAAAAAAAATATTTTATAGCCACTCCCGAATCTGTCCTATCGTGTGGACAGAATTCTTACTAATTTTTTTAATCTTAAAAGTATAAATTTATCTATTATCTTGAAAAACAATAAAATACAAATAATTTGTATTTCTAATATATACTTTTTTACGCTATCTTTCAACGTAACGTCACTGCGAGGCACGAAGCAGTCTCTTGTTTATTTAACCGATTGCATATCAAAAAAGACTGCTTCGTGCCTCGCAGTGACTAACCGCTTAGTATTTCTAATCTTCAAAAATGTGTCCACACGATAGGACAGATTCGGGAGTGACAATTTTTTAAAAGTGAATGCTGTTAGGTTTTTCACCTGACAGGTTTTTAAATCGGTCAGGTATAATCGTTTTATATATCAAGCTCCTTGACCTTCTCGTAATTATAATTATCAGGATTTTGTAAAATAATTTCCTTTATTTCGGTAGCTTTTTCTTTGTTATTTTCTTTAGCATAAATTAATAGTTGGTACCAATACCCTCTAGAATTTTCAGCAAAATCTTTTATTTTGGAAACTTCATCAAAAGCTTCCAGTGCCTTATTATTCTGATTTATTTTTTCGTAGGCAGCACCTATGTAGAAAAGTGCATAAGGATACATTTTATGAGAAGGATTTATTTTCTTTAGCGCTGTAATTGCTTTTTCAAATTCTTGATTTCTGAACAATTGTTCTCCAGTGGTTAAAGTACTCTCAGACTCATCGCCTTTGCTTACATACGAAGGCAAATCACTCCAATCTGCATTATCATTATAAACGTCTTCTAAATTTGAAGAAGAGTTTAGAAAAAAGAGGGTTGAAAACAATAAGGTAATTGAAGCTGCAACATAATATTTTAAATAACCTTTTTTTGAAGTAGTATTTTGACTATTGTATTTTTCTCCAGCTTCTTTAATTTTTGACAAGAGCTGTTGATTATCTTCGCTATTAATTTGGTTTCTATAATGATTAATAGCCTCAAAAGACCTAACATTAGTTCTATTTTTAAGGTTCAAATAATCGTTTGTATCAAATAAACCTTCCTGAATTTTAACCAGTTCTTTAAGTTCAGGATTGGTGTCTATTTCTTTTTTAAAATCAAAATTTTCTTTTGTAGATAGACTTCCTTTTAGATAATTATCTATTTTATCTAATAATTCCTCAGTTACATTAATTCCCATTTTCTTAGTAATTGAAATTCATTATCTTCTTTTATTAAATCAATTAATTTAGCTCTGCATTTAAACACGCGTTGGCGTACTGTATTTATAGTAGCATAATCATTATCTGTAGCAATTTCTTCATAAGTTGCACCATTAAAATACACACTTAGAATTTCTTTACAGTTTTCAGACAAAAGATCAAACTTAGCAGTATAGACATCAAAGTATTTTTGTTCTACTATAAACTGAGCTAGATCAGTATCTTTATCAACAAGTGTTACTACATCTGTTTGTATTACCCTGTTTGTTAACTTTTTTTTCCAAATATTTCTGCAAACCACATATATATAGGCTTCAAAGTTTAGAATTTCAGTTCTTTTTTCCTTTTGGGTAACTATAATATACATTAAAGCATCTTGGAAAACATCCATTGCTTCATCAGCATCGCCTTTATTATTTCTAATGTACGTAAGGATTTTTGGATAAATTTTAGAATAAATTTTATCAATAATACTACTCTTACCGGTGAGTAGTGCATCTATAAAAATATCAGCTTCTTTCATTCTTATTTACTGCTTCTTAGAGAAAAGCTATTAGTAGTTTTGAGTTAAAGTTATATCCTCATTTCAATACTGCAAAAATACTTTATTTTTAATTGTTAAATTTCTAAAACTATTTATTTTAAAAAAATATAAAAAAGTGC
>JASGCW010000109.1:2529-11829 GCA_030053945.1 Limnohabitans sp. | reverse complement strand
TTTTAATATTTATTTCCGCAAAGCGGATAATTTCACAATTAATTTTCTAAAAAACCGAATATAAAATCTGTGCATCTGTGGTTTTTTCTTCAAATTTCTTTAAATATTTTTAAAAGCGAATGCCCTACAAAAAAAGACGTTTGTTATAATATTTATACATAAAATCATAAATGACCATTTCGTGTCTTCTATGTTGGGAAAGGAAAATACGATTACAAACCATATGTATATAACTCAATAAAATTTCTTGTAACGGGCGTGGTAATTTGTTTTGAGCATCTAATTTATGGAGTGCTGCAATCACTGGAAGGTTGTTTTGAGTTCTTTCTGCTAAAATTTGCCATAAAGGTTCATACATTTCTTCAATGTTATTTTTATCCAAAAAACGCTCTATTTCAACTTCATTATCGGCAAATAATGTATTGATGTCTTTGTTTAGTTTACCTGATCGATTGAATTCTTTTCCAAATGAAATTTTAGCTGCATTGAATAATTTTACACAGTCTTCGAGCGAAATATTAAAATCATTCATCAAATGATCGATCGAAAGCATAGCAAACAACCACCTTATTTTCTCACCCGAATCCCCTTCTATCATATCTGTAAATTGTAACGTACAAAAACTATCATAATGAAATAAGGATTCTGTAGCCTCAATAGCATAATGACCATAACGCTGTAATTCTCGTAAATAGCTATCTGTTTGTACTTTCCAGATTACCTTCGAGTTTTCAAATTCGGTTGTGTATTTTTTGACTAATTGGATGCAGGCTGTAAAATTATTCAAATCGTTGAGCAAAATTCTGAATCGGATGTGATGACCTAAAGCGTCATGGTATCTAATAAAAAACCATTTTTTGATGAGGTTTTTCTCTTGTAATTCATAGACAATTGGATTAATAACATTGTTGAGAACTTCTTCTCCAGCTCTTTCGCCACAATACCACTTGTAATACAACCACTCTTCACCTATAGAGAAAGACTCTTTTACATCTGGAATTTCTTCTGACGCAAAATCAGCAATACTTGTAGCTATTGTAGTAGGAACATTGCGATGGGCACTTAAAATAATTTCGTTGCAATACTTCTCCGTAATGCAATCTTCTTCAAAAAGGAACTCCTTAAGTGGTAAAAAGCTTTTCCCTTTGAGCATACTATAAAAAACCTTGCAGCTTAATTCGTTGTTAAAGTTGATTAAAACTTCATTATCCCCTTGAGTGACATAGACTAAATCAGGAATATTTCTTTTCTTTTGATATGCACTTACGACTTCTACGATTTTTGATTCTTCGGTAGTGAGAATCGTCTCTATATCTTGTTTTTTGATATTCCAAGTAGCACGTGCAAAAAGAACCTCTTTATACTGTACTCGAGGTAAGAAATCAAATTCTGCTTGTAAAGGTCCCCAGCTGAATTTCAGTCCAAAAGTATTTTGGTTTTGAATATCACAAAGAAAATGATAGATAGGCAACGCATTAGCACTATAGTTGTGCGCATTACTCAATCGCGGAATAATTTCTTTATTCAGTCGTTTTGAGCGAAGTACTACTTTGTTATTTCTGACTGAAACATACAAATCATCTATTGGTATTTGATGTTCTTGCTGGACCGAAGCATTTCCTAAGTACGGAATTTCATAGTCACGTTGAAAGTTTCGGTACAAAATATTTCCTGTACGAGCCTGAGGCAAATGCACAATTTCGGCAATAATTTTATCAGGATTTAATTGTGATTCTAGATTCGCGATTTCGTTGGCTAAGGCTAAAATGTTAGCATCTAAATGGGTAAACCGCCCTATCAAGCCATTAGCAGAGGTGCCAGAAACCGATTTCAAATTGATTTTTTCTTTGCCGTCTTCCGTAAAGATGTTGGTGAAAACCGAGAAGGTATCAGGATATAGCAATTCATTTTCTTGAAAATCGTTTAGTTCTTCGTCTGTAATTTCTATAGCGGTAGCATTGGTTTGCAATGCAACCAACAATTTTTTTAGCAGAAAGGTTTTCTTGTGGTCAAAATGGAGTTGTTTTTCTTCATATTTATGCAGGATCACAGCCAGATTGTCCACTAAGGGTGTTTTTGCCCCCGTTTGTTTGGCATATCCTAAACCAATATCTGGATCTAAAACCGTTGCCAGCGGTTGCTCGTATTCTTCATAGCGCTCTAAAAATCGTTTTTTGAACTCTTTCAGAGTGGTATTTTCTGAATTGGATTGTAGTTTGTTTAAGGCTGTGATGGCTCCTCTAAGACTTTTCAGCGTTTTAAAACTCACACTACCGTTTACTTTTCTATAACTATCTACCTGAAAGAGCTTAGCAATATCTACTTCGTTTCCTATTTGATCACGAAGGAGGTGGTAAATTTCGAGATAGACATCACTAGTATTAGTGCCGTTTGTATCTAGGGCTGTTATTTGTTCTTTGAGGGTAGTAATTAGTTTACTGATAACTGTTGCTTCATAAAAAGCAAAACGATCTTCGTGGAAGGTGTCAATGAGCTTTTCGAGATAATCTTTTCCGGTTACGGTAAATTCCAGTTCACTTACTATAAACTGATTTTCAATTAGGGTATCAATAAATTCTTTTGCTTCTTCGGCTGTTGCCTCTTCACCAACAAGCAATTCGATTAAGTTCTTTATAGTAGTACCTTTTCTAGAAATAGTCAAAATAGCTTCTAGATACGCTGTTTTTTCTACTTCAGAAATTTTATGATAACGTACATTATCTTTAAAATAATATTCTACATACCTGTATTTGTCAACTACTTCATATAGTGAATTATTAGGGTAATAATGTAAAATATTGCGGATGTCTTCATTTTTTAGGATAATAGGCAACAAACTACCTAAAAAAAACATATCCAGTTTTGTATGCCTCCCTAACTCGCTATTTGCGATAGTTATAGCGCTATTTGCGGTGATGTTTGTGGCAGCCACTGTAGCAAACATCCCGAATGGAGTGGCTCGATTCGCTAATCTAGAGGCGTATTTATAGAGGGTAATTTTTAATCGCTCTATATCATTAGTTTCTAACGTATTTTCTCCTTTTTCCCAAGCGACTAGAGTATCATAAACCGTTGGCGATCCTAAAAATAAGGCTTCTCTATGTATTTTTTCTGAAAAAAGGGCTACTATTTTTTCCCAACTCAAATCTAGCTGTTTTTCTTTGATAGGATTACGAACTATTGCGGTGTTAGTGAAACTGTAGTTTTTCATTAGGCTAAAATAGTTGATACTTGTCTCTGAATGTTTGATACTAAAAAGAGGTTGTCGTTTTAGACAGCCTCTAAACATAGATTATTTTTTTTACTCATTTCTTTCGCCATTTCCATAGCATTATACTTATACACCATCATAACTAAAAACAACTTTACCAAATTTATCGTGAGTATAGTTGAAAGTTCTTTCAATAAAATTTGTTAACTGGTCATTTTGAGTAAATACACTATCAATAATCATTTTGTTTCTTTCAAACTGTTTCAATCCATTTTCTATATCTTCTGTTGTACCCAAACAATTTCCGATTAATTGCACATTTTTTAAAATTAAACTCGTTATAAATGAAGTTAAATTTATTTGTGGAGCTTCAATGACTTTTTTTGAAGATTGATTGTAAACACCACAAGTTACATAACGAGCATTTTGAGACAAATTAGGTAAAAGTTTAGGTAAATAAGTGTCTGAAAAAACATCTAAGACTACATCAAATAATAAATCTTTTGGCAGCGTTTTCTCTTTTAATGAAAAGATGCTTTTTATAAAAGGAAAATTGTATCTAATAGTTTTTATCTGATTACCAGTATAAGATAAACCATAAACATCACATTCTAAATCCCATAATGAGTTAAGAAGAAAAAAAGAAGTATTTGATGTTATTGATGTAATTAAAACTTTATTCCCTTTTTCAATTTTGGCTTTTTTAATCATTGATGCAGATGTTTGAGTTCCAATACTTAAAGCACCTGCCTCAATACTTGAAATATTTTTTGGGACTTTAATTAATTTAGTTTTATGAAATATTTCAAACTCCTTGCTCGCATGATTAGAAGGAATGCCTGAAACAACTCCCATTATTTCTTGAGAAAAGGAACAATTGGCTATAACTAAATCCCCTTTTTTAAAAGAAACTACATTTTTTCCTATATCCTCTACATATCCAGCAAAATCTGAACCTATGGGATAATACGTGTCTTCATTTATGTCTTTCAGAATATTCCAGGCTCTTTCAATAATACCTAAATCTCTATAATTTAATGAAAAACTAGTTTTTTTTACTAAAACTGAGTTTGATAAAGTCTCATCATCAGAATCAAATTTAGGTTTATTACCTTCAACTATGGCTAATGGAATTTGTTGATTATCAATACTAATTTTACATTTATTTTGTTCAGGTATAGTTTCATAAACTCCATCGGTCACTACTGCTAAGGCTCTCATCACTTTTATATAGAATTATTGTTTAAAACCTAAATATTCTTAAACTAATAACAATTGCTATTTCTTTAACTGAAAATCTGGGTATCCTAGTTGCCAATAGAAGAAAGTATAAACATCTACATTTTCTTCAAGTGTCTTATCGCTAGTTACACTACCCCCGTGACCACCATCCATATTGGTACGTAACAAAATAGGATTTTCTTTGCTGGCTTGATAGGCTTGTAGTTTTGCTGCAAATTTAGCAGGTTGCCAAGCGACTACACGAGGATCGTTTAAGCCTGCTGTAATTAGAGTTGCAGGGTAGTTAGTATTAGGTTTTAAATGATGATAGCTATCCATTTCATAAAGTGCTTTAAACTCCTCTTCTATTTTTACTGTTCCAAATTCTTTTACATTATTAGGGCCATTTGCAGACAATTCTGATCTTAATGTATTTAAACTTCCAACTTTTATCACAGCTGCTTTAAATAAATCAGGACGCTCTGTAATACTTCTCCCTATTAAAATTCCTCCAGCACTTGATCCAGTTACACCTAGATATTCTGTAGAAGTGTATTTATTTTTTATTAAATATTCTGCACAGCTAATAAAATCTTTCCAAGAATTAGGCTTAGTTTTCTTAAACCCTCCCTTGTGCCAAGTTTCACCTTTTTCGCCACCTCCTCGTATATGGGTAAAAACATAAATTCCTCCATTTTTAATCCATTCCATCGCATTAGGAAGAAAAATTGGACTATTGATTATTCCATAACTACCATAGCCTTGCATAATCGTTCGATTCTTCCCGTTTTTTACAAATCCTTTTTTATAAAGAATAGTTAATGGCAGATTTAAACCGTCATGAGTTTTAATTTCAATTTCTTCTATCTCAATATCATCATAATTATTAGAATCATTAACATCAAACTTAATTTCAGCAAAAGTCTTATTTTTAGCATTGTATAAATATTGCTTTTCCTTTTGAGTCCATCCACTAAGTTGAACATCTAAATTTTGTTCGTTTGATTTTGATGCTTTTACTGAAATATTACCTGCCTTAAAAGGTAGTATGATTTCTTTATAAGACTGATTACTATAATAATACAAATGAGCTTCTATACCATTTTTAAGTGTTGTAAAATAAAAACCTATTTTTGCTTTTACGACAGTTTGTATAATTTGGTCTTTAATGGGTTTGACAATGGTTGTAAAGTTTGTTATTGGTAAATTTTGTAAAGAACATTTACCTATTACATTATCATTTAGATTGGATATAAATATTACCTCATTCTTATCTATGAGATATTGATTTATTTTAGCTTCTTTTTTATATAAAGGTTTCCACGCTATTTGTTCTTTTTTCAAATCTGTTATTGAGGCAATATAGGTGTCGTAATTCGAATGGACACCTGCTACTGAGCCTATTAAAAAATTGTTTTCAATAGTAACCAACGGATAATCGGAAGAAGGAATAAAAATATCTGGATTGTTATTTTTTGAAAAGATAACTTTTGCTTGTGAGAAGGAAGTTCCAATTTTATATAAATAGGTTTGGGTATCTTTCATAAATTGAGGACTTTCTTTATCCCCTGTTGACATTATTGCTAGGATAAAACCAGTATCATCAGGTAACCAATTTATACCATATAGTTCAGCTGGCCAGGCATTTTTGATAATTTCTGGAAGTATCTTTTTTGTTTTTACATCATAAAGTAATACATCTGAAAATTCCTTGCCTCCTTCAGTTAGAGCTATAGCTATTATATCTTCTTTATGATTAAGATTAAAATAGCTAATTACATACTGTTTTCCTGTTGTACCTTGATAAGTCTTAGGATCAAATAACAATTCTTCAATTGTACTGCCTTTTTTTCTAGTGTATAATTTATAATACGTTTCACCAGCTATTTTTTTTAAAAAATAACAATTGCGAGTTTTACCAAAACTAAAATTAGTGTATTGGGTTGTTGTCTCTTTGCTCTTTTCTAAAAATTGAGCCTTTAATTTTTCTTTAGCAGGATTGGCATCTATGGCTTGTCTAGTAACACTATTTTGACAAGTAATCCAATTGATGAACTCTTCACTTTGAGTATTTTCTAAGTTGCGATAATGATCTATAACTTTTGTGCCAAAGTAATTATCCTCAACGGGTGAGAGGTTTATTATACAATTGTTTTGAGCAATATTAATTTGATAAAAGAAAATATTTAAAAGAAAATATATGTAAAATTTCTTCATTCTTTAAATGTTAGAAATGAAATTATTTTTAGGAAAGTAAGATGCAACTAATTGATAATTTTAAACACAAGAATTTTTAAATTATGAATATTAAATATTAATTCTTGTGTTTTATTAATTCAGAAATTTTAGGCTGTTTGAGTTCTAACCTCTACAGAAACATTTACTGTTTCATCAGTTCCCCCCTTTCCTTTAATAGAAATCATATTATTATCATTTAATTCAATAATCTCTATTTTTTTAAAAGCTAATTCTTTTTTAAAAGTTGTTAATTTTTTTGTTTTCATCTTTTTAATTAGTTATTTAAATTTTTGTAAATGTATTATAAAAATAGGCTGTCTTCCTAAAATAAGTATTCGATTTTCCGTGAATTTCGAGAAATAATAAATTCAAAAAATTGATAATCAATGGTTTTTATTTAATAGCTGATTTATAAAAACAGACGGACTCATACCTGTTTTTTTTGAAAAAGCATTACCAAAAGATTCTGAATTGTTAAAACCAAATTGCTCTGCCAATACAGAAATATTAAATTTTAATAGTTTAGGATTGTTTTTCATTTGCTCTAAACTATTCTCAATTCGTAAATCATTAATATAATTTACTACACTTTTCTCTTTATAGGTATTTATAATTTTTGAAAGGTATTTTGTATTGATATTACAAAATTCTGATAACTTTTGTAAATTCATATCACTCTCCAGATATAACTGCAATTTTTCGAACTCTTGCAATTTTTTTAAAGTCGTATTGATTGTATCCTCTGGAATAGCAATTTTTTTAATAGGCTTTTCTTCTTCAACAATAATAACTTCTTCTTTCTCAGAATTTTCAATAATCTCTTCCTCTTTATGATTTGCCAGATTGAAATTATTTACCAATGCACTAAACTTTATTTCATACTCTAGTTTTTCTTTTTTCAGTCTAAAACTTCGTTTTGCTAAAAAACCTATGCCTCCCAGAGCCACAATCGCTAATGAAATTAATAACCATTTATATAGGTTAGTACTTGATTGTTCTGCTTCCTGTAATCTTGGAATTTCATATTTATCTCTTAAGGCTATATACAACTCATTATTATTATCTCTAAAAATACTATCTGTTGTTTTAAATTTTTTGGTAAAAAGTAATTCTTTTTTGATATCGCTTTTTGAGGCGTAATAATCAATTAAAAACTGATAACTTTCTAATACCTCAAATGTACAAGAATGTGTTTCTATCATATTTATAGAATCAACTTTGCTGAAATATTTTACTGTTTGATCATAACTTTTTAAACCTTTATAATTTTTACCACACAAATAATAAAGCCATAATAAATCATTAGAATTATTGTATTTTAGAACTTTAGGCAACGCTTTATTTAAACTATCAATCGATTTCGAGAAATCCTTTTTATTAAGAGCAATTGCACTATTTATCAAGCTGAATTTATAACTACTTAGTTCATCATTATTCTTTTTGGATAATCTATGTCCAATTTTAGTATATACCAGAGCGGAGTCTAATTGATTCAGAACTTTATATGAATATGAAATACCTAAAATAGAATACAAATAGGTAGTAGAGTATAAATCAAGTTTTGAATATTTTCTGTTTTGGAGAATTTGATAGTTTTCCTTATAAATTTCAAGTGCTCCTTTTATATCCCCTAATTCATCACTCTTAATAGCGGCTAGTTCATTCCGAATAGTACAGTACATACCTATGTTGTTTGTCTTAGCATAGGTTTCTGCAATTCTGTAATTTTCAATAACTTGATCAAACTTTCTTTTTTTAGCTAAATATATTGCCTTGTCTCTAAAAATTTTAGCAGGATAGAGAGTGTCACTATAACCACGACTATAACTATTTGCAGTATCAATATACTTGAGGGAAATTTCAACATCATTATGCTCATAATAAGTATAAGCATTCATCAATAGCCCTTTAATAATAAAATGCTTACTATTTCTTTGTTTCATTTTTTTAAGAAATAGTTGTGAGAGTTTTAATTTGTCTTCAAATTTAGAACTGATGTAAAGTTGCTTTTTTATAGATAGGTAATAATCCTGTAAATCATCCTGTGCATACCCAAAATATCCAAAAAGCAGTAAAAAAAATATTATTTGCTTAAAATTAAATTTCATTTAGTTTGTTTGTTTTCTAGTTCATTAAGCAAAATTCAAAGATAAACTCTAAATTTTTTATAAGACACAAAGTATTGATTTATAGTCTATTTAAAAAAATAAATCTCCAAAATTCCTTGAATTTCATCTCGAAATTCAAGGAATTACGAATATAACTATTTGCCCACCTCATTTTCCTCCATTTACTTTGCCTCAACAAAATCGAAAACAAAACTAACAAAGATTTTTTGATAGTCGAGTGAGAATTTTTAGAATTAACAAACAAACTAATAAACAAACTAATGATACAAGTAATAACAAACGCAATTTTTATACTGGTAGTATATTTATTAAAATTAGGGGTGTAGTGCTTCGACAAGCTCAGCAACCGTGGTCAGTATTTAGTAAACAGTGGTCAGTATTCAGTGGTCAGTGCTTCGACAAGCTCAGCAACCGAGGGCAGTCTTATAGGAGGCTGAGGTTCTCGAAGGAGGCTGAGGTTCTCGAAGGAGGCTGAGGTTCTCGAAGGAGGCTGAGGTTCTC
>JASGCW010000109.1:0-2429 GCA_030053945.1 Limnohabitans sp. | reverse complement strand
GAAGCCTCAGCAACCGTGATCAGTGCTTCGGCTGGATCAAAAAAACAGAAAGCTTCTCGCTCGCGAGAAATAACTTTTCTGGAAACCATAAAACCTTCTCGCTCGCGAGAAATGACTTTCTGGGAGTCATAAAAGCTTCTCGCTCGTGAGAAACAACTTTTCTGGGAGTCATAAAAGCTTCTCGCTCGCGAGAAACAACTTTTCTGGAAAAATAATATTGTGTAATTAAAAAATAAAGAAATTATGATTAATGCTATTGAACTAGTGAGACTCCGCAATGCTGAGTATCTTCAATTAATGAAAGATTTTGTTTCTATTGTAGAACGAAATGACCCTACTACGCTGAATGTGAATAGTAAACTAACCGATTTACAAACAAAGGTTGGTGAAATGGATGTTCTTTTCAAAAAGATTCTGGCAAACGAAAACACAGCAGTACTTTTAAATATTGACAAAAAAAGAGACGATTGTATTAATGGCATACTGTTGGTCGCTCAAGGATTTGAGTATCATTTTGAGGAAAACATTCGTATGGCAGCCGAAAAAATAGCCACTAATATTAGGTTTTATGGGGCCGGTATTGCAAAGCAAAATTACCAAGCAGAAACAGCTACGCTTACTAATATTATCAACGATTGGGAAAACAAAGCAGAGTTAGTAGCTGCTCTTTCTACACTAAATTTAACAGCTTGGAAAGACGAATTGAAAATACAAAACAATGCTTTTAATAGTGTTTATTTAGACAGAACACAAGAATACGGCAACACCACTCCAGAAAGTCTAAATAACAAACGTAATGAAACCAATACTGTTTATTATGCCTTGCGTGACCGAATTACTGCATTAGATATTTTGATAGAGGCTCCTGCTACTTCGCCATACACCACTGTAATTAATCAGCTTAATGCATTGATTGATCAATATAATAATCTTATTCTGAATAGAAGTAATACCAGCAAAGAAACAGACTCTCTTGCTACTAGCGAGAACACTACTTTAGGCAGTATTTGATGAATGGAATGTTTTGATAAAAAGTAATCATTCAGTTAATTTAATAAATGATAAAATAACAAAACACCAATGAAAATCCCGAAACTTCGGGATTGTTATTTGGTGTTTACTATTTACCTATTAGTTATTATCAAATAAATACTACCTGAACTTTTTGATTAATAAAAACTAAAAAATGTATGTCACACTCTTTTAAAAGCAGTATTATGCTACTGCTAAGTGGTCTTTTTGCGTCAACTTTTAGCTACGCACAAGACATTATCTGGGAAAAATCCTATGGAGGAAAGCACTCCGAGTTGCTCCTCGACGCTATCCCAACACCCGACTATGGATTCGTTCTTTCTGGAAGTTCCTTGTCAAATAAAAACGGAAACAAATCCGACAATAACAAAGGAGACTTTGATTATTGGATTTGGAAAATGAACGAAAAAGGAGAGCTAGACTGGCAAAAATCCTTTGGAGGATCTGGAATGGATTTACTACAAAGCATCAAAATTACTAACGATGCTGGAATTATCCTAGCAGGAACATCTACATCCAACCAGGGATTTGACAAAAAAAACAATTGCAAAGGAAGTTCCGACTTATGGATTATCAAACTGGATGCTAAAGGCAATGAGATTTGGCAAAAAACCATAGGCGGTAACGGACAAGAAAAACTACAAAGCATTTACCAAACTACAGATGGCGGTTATATTATAGGTGCTTCATCGTCTTCTGATGCCTCTCCAAAAGATGCTAATGGTCAGTCTGATCCTTATGGCAAAAGCGAAGATGCTAAAGGAAACCTAGATTACTGGGTGGTGAAGCTTGATAAAAACGGAAACATCGAATGGCAAAAAACCATTGGTGGTAAATATTATGACGAACTCAAAAGCATTGTAGCTACAAAGGATGGATATCTTCTTGGCGGATACTCTAATTCCCCGGAGAGTGGTGACAAAAACCAAAACAACATAGGAATAGGTGATTATTGGATTGTCAAAATTGACAAAACAGGGAATATCCTTTGGCAAAAAACCATAGGTGGAGACCAAGATGATAATTTATATACGCTAATTCCAACACGTGATGGCGGTTTCGTAGCAGGTGGAAATTCTAATTCGAGTGCAACCAATAGCAAAACGGCTGGGAATTCTAGCGGAACGGATTTTTGGGTACTGAAATTTGATACCAACGGAATGATCCAATGGCAAGAAACCTACAATTTTGGCAAAGCAGATGTATTGAACTCTATCCTTGAAAACCCTGATGGGACGTTCTTGATAGGAGGGTATGCGCAGAGTGAGGCTTCGAGAACCTCAGCCCCCGGGGGAAAGGTCGCTGAGGCACTCGAAGCGACCGGGGCTTCGAGAACACTGGGGGCTTCGAGAACCTCAGCCCCCAATGACAAAGAAGGCATCAACGATTACATCGCA
>JASGCW010000267.1 GCA_030053945.1 Limnohabitans sp. | reverse complement strand
ATTGGTTTGGTGGGATAAATTTTATTTAAAAAAGAGGTTTTTTCACAGCCTGACGGTTTGCAGCTTGGCGAAGTAGCGGACTTTGAAGCACTTACTCTCAATTTAGCATTAAAGTTTATTAGAAAACCAAATGTTCAATTTAACACTCCCCCCTATTACCAAATAGCTATTAGCGGTAGTATTATCGTTGTTGTTGTTGTTGTTGTTGTTGTTGCTGTTGCTGTTGTTGCTGTTGCTGTTGTTGTCTGATTGATTTGTCTTCGGAAATTTTCTTAATTAAACCATCTATACCGCATCCATTATTGTCAGTTAATTTTATTGCCATTAATTTTGGATGTAATCTGGTTTCTTGGTCTTCAATTTTAGATTTAATAGTCGCCATAGCTTGTAAAGCATTTGTAATTGAAGATGTGCTAATTTCTGATGGAATTGGTATTAAATTCATAACATCCCTAGAGTCGATACCTATAACATCAATACTTAAAGTTCCAGTTACTTTTTCACTTTGAGCTCCTAATGCAAGACCAAATAAGTTTCCAATATTTAACCCGCCTTTTTTTGTTTCAATATTTGCTCTAAGTCTGAGTCCAACACCAACCTTACCATAACCGCCACAAGTCCCGTCAGTCATTGTGAGATTTACTGTATTGCACTTAATAAAGTCTACAACTACTGTATAACTACCTTTTTCTACAGTCGCACTTGCAACTGCATATTCTATTCTCCCAGATGAATTAACTTTTTCTATTGTAACATAAGTTGAAAAATCAGTCAAAAATTTTTGAAGTTTTGATTTGTTTGTTGATAACTCTTTTATTGTTAAAGTGTCAAAAACACCAATAGTATCAGCAATGACTACTGGAACATCGAATTCTATTGCAGAAATTGGTATATAGTCTTTAAATTGATTTTCCATTAAAAACTTAGTTTGTCCAAAAGATTTAATTCCGATAAAAAAAATAAAACTAAAGAAAATTAAAGATTTGTTAAATGTTTTCATATTAATATGGGTTGGTTAATTTCTTTTTTTATTCGTTATGCAAAATGAGTGCTAACGGTTTCGAGCTTTACGTTCGGGCAGTTTATTGAAGCAAAAAAACTGCTCTTATTACTAATGTTCAATAAACAAACTTCAGTTGAGTTCTGCACTTCAGCCCGCCTGACGCAAAACCCTTGTTGCTTTCTGTTATGCTTTCTGTTCACTAAGCTGAATGAGTTTCTGACCATAACTTCTTGTTTGAATAACCTCCTGAATTTTTGACACAAATTGCCTTTTTGTCTCAATAATTGCTGTTTTTGATGACCAACCAATTCCTTTATAACCATCGAAAGGGTAATCGTCAGGAAGTTTGTCAAGACCCTGCTTAATTTTTTCAATCTGTTTTAATGATTTGAATTCATCTGACTTGCTGTCAAACTTCTGTAACAAAAGCAACTCGTCTGGCTTGATTTTTATTGGTTGCTTATTATGACCTTCTGAACTGAAATTTATTGAAGCTGCTAAATAATATGCTGCGGTCAAACAGTCCAAAACTTCGTGTCTAAAACCTTGATATGCTTCTGCTTTATAACTACCATATTTTTCTGGAAAGTTGTTTGGGATAATCAGTCTCCCTTTGTCCCTCAAAGAAGAAACTTTAGTAAAAAGAGAATTATATTTATTGAAAAAGTCTTGTTCTAATATTTTTGGATTGCATTCGCAAAGACCTTCTAACTCCGAAATTACATCTATTGTGTCGTTTGCAAATTTTATTAGTGGTTCTCTAAATTCCTTAAACACCATAAGAGATTGTATTCTTCTTGCACGATAGTTAAGAATAAAACCAACTATAAAAAGTCCTACAGATGTTATAAAACCTATAAGTCCTTTACTTTTCTCAAAAAAAACACTTATTTCTTCCATTTTACACTGATTTTTTGTGTCAGAATTGCAGGCAAGGTTTCGCTCGGCTTGATGTAATTTTCAAAGAAAGCTTTACTCAAATTTGAAAATTTTGTAAAAACGACTGATGTGCGAAGTCCCAAAGGTCCATGCACGGCAGTCAGCGTAACCGAGTTGAAAAAACTGCATCATATCTAAATTACAGAAATTCAATAAATTACAGTTACGGTATTTCCATACATTTTGTTAAAGTTTTAAACCTGTGTCTCCTACTATATTTAGCAATATTGCACAGTTTGATTTAGCTATTGAATCAACAAAAAAACACCAACTATTTACTTTGTAACCAGTTCACATTATGAAGAAACGTCAACCGCTTTCTTTTAATGATTCAAAAAATCACAAGGTTGGCATAATTCTCTTTGGGGTTAGCATAATCAGACACTATTACTGATTTAATGCTTTGAGTCATTATTTTAATGCTCTGTGCCTTTGCCTAAACATTCTGAACTATTATCTCAATGCTTTGAGTCATTATTTTGATGCTTTGAGCTATTATTTAAATGCTCCGAGCTATTATTTAAATGTTCTAAACTATTCATTATAGATTCTTAACCATTAATTAAATGCTCTGAGCTATTTTCTTTTGAGCAAGAAGTTAAATGACTTAATATTTAACACAAACATTAACAAAATGTACGGAAAAACCGTAACAATATTTTCAATGATGATTATATCTTTGTCCTACGTTCTTTTAAACAAACAAACAAACTACCTAAGACAAAATGAATAAGATTTGTAATTAAATTCTATAACCTACTACTTTTATA
>JASGCW010000108.1 GCA_030053945.1 Limnohabitans sp. | reverse complement strand
GTTATGATTATAAGGTTAAAAAACTAATTTTTCTAACAGCTTTTCAATCCCTGTTAGGTTTAAAATAAATACAAATGATACTAAAAATAAAATCTGAAAATCCCTATTTGCTGGATATTCTACATAAAAATCCCAATACCGACTTTGGGTTATATGCCAAAAATTTAAAAAATGGTGTAGTCATAGGGAATTGTGTTTCACCAAATGAGTATGAAATCACATTCCAAGACAGTAAATACAGTTATTTACCTGAAGATAGTAATGCTATCGATTTTCAAAGTTATGTGAGTCCGTTAGTGGTATTACACATCAGCAATGACTTTTTGGGTACTTTATTAAAACCTCGGACGGAATATTTAGCTAGTTCAATGAAATGGTTAGATAAAAGCTATCAAGAGCTAGATAATCAGTCTTGTACGATTGAAATATTATCTTTTTACATCAATTCAAGTTGGGTAAAAGGAAACGAATTTTTACTTTCTCGCTATTTCCCTAATGTTAGTGTGCAGCACAAAGTAGGACGAAATTACCATTTAACAATTGAAGGCAAAACGGTTTTTGAAGCCGTGAACTTGCTCAATCTAATTTCGGTTTTTGTGCATATCACTAATAATTACGGTCCATTCACTTTTATTGATGATAGCTTTGCTGAAAAATACACCCGATTGTTAACAAATCTTGAAGACGTTCCTTATTTTGTTTTCTATCTGTTTATTAAAAAAGCCATCAAATCGCCTAAACAGTTTGAAATGTTGAAACCTAAATTAGAGGACTATTTCGCACAGCAAGGAATTGTAGCCAAATTCAGTTATGGTTTCAACCATCAAGAAAGGGTGAATTATATTGCTGATAAACTTAGTTTAGATAATGAAATTCTAGACGTAGGTTGTGGAGAGTTTATCTATTTTAGAAAATTAGTAAAAATGGGGTATGAAAAACCTTATTATGCGATTGACGAAGATTCAAAATTTGAAACCTTGAGTGAACAAGTACAACAAAAATTGAATGTCGATAATTTACGTTTTTTCAATTCGTTGGAAGCTTTTGATACGTCGTATAAAGGACAAAAATTAGATATTTTATTGACTGAGGTAATTGAACATAATTCAGAAGACGAAGCGAAATTAGTAATTGAAAAGTTATTAAAGTATAACTTTAACCAAATCATTATAACTACGCCAAATAAAGACTTTAACAAATATTATTTTGAGGACGAAGAAAGTAAACGACACGACGATCACGATTTTGAAATGACAGCAAATGAATTTCTCCAATTTATGAGTCAGTTCCAAAATGATTTATTAGAATTGAAATTTGACCAAATAGGGGATTCACTAGATAATGTATCGCCTACGCAAGTTTGTATCCTCACAAAAAAAGAACAGTATGATTAATTTACCCATAGAAGAAGTAACCAAAATAAAATATAGAGTTGACAAGTTTTGTGAATTTAAAATCAACGCCTTTTCCCCAACGATTTCACCAGCACCTAAATCGTTGGAACGCAATGAAATTGAAAGTATCGAAAAAGGAATCGAATATTATATCCAAAAAGGAATTACCCAACTCGTATTCCAAAAGAAATATATGGGTTCTTATTGCGATATTTATTTGACAAAAGATTTGGCAGGAAGCTATCTCGTTAGTCGTAATGGTTATAAAATAGGCTCATTAGATAAAGAGCTTATAACCGAAAAGTTAGGATCTATACACAACAAGTTTGATTGGGAAACCGAAAATTTGGAATTAGTCATTATTCAAAGTGAGTTAATGCCTTGGAATGCTTTAGGAAAAGGGTTAGTTGAAAATGATTACAAAGGCTATTTAGAAGCACATCAAACGCATTTTGACCACTTACAACAATCCGATTTATATGCGAAAATTGAAAAAGTAAAACAATCCCCAGCATATCAGGAATATCAAAATGATAAAAATACACTTTCGAATACCGATTTTAAGCAGAAGTACGCCAGTCATATTATCCGTCAGTACGATGCCATAGCGCAATTTATAGTTAAGGATTTTACAATTTATGAAAAGGGTTTAACCGATTATCGTTCACAAATTGAGCATTTTGGAAACGAAGGAACATTAGAATTCAAACCATTTAATATCTTGAAGAAAGTTTTTTCAGATGGGACAGAAGTGTTGCCCAATGATAATACCACCTTCCGTTTACTGAATGACGACGAAATGTTGGTACTCGATTTTTCAGCGGAAGCTACTAGAAATGAAAATATAAATAAAGTATATCAGTGGTTTGAAAGTCTTACAAGCGAAATGGAAGAAGGAATTATGATAAAACCAATGCAAAGTTTTATAGATGGTATTCCACCCGCGTTTAAGGTTAGAAACAATCATTATTTAACGATGATTTACGGAGTTGATTTTATCGAAAATTTCAAACGAAATATAAATAAACGTAAAATCGATTCTAAGTTGAAGTGTTCGGTATATGATTGGATGATTAATTGGAAATTGGTACAAATTCCTTATCACGAAATCCATTCTGAAAATTACAAACTCAAAAATTTAGTTTTAGACCGAATTTTAGGTGAAAGTATTGAAAATAAGTTGGATATGAGGTTATGATAGCTTCTTTTACACCTGACAGGTTTCAAAAACCTGTCAGGTGTAAAACGCAAATTTTTAATACGCAAGATAATTGCGCACATTTTTTCAAACCTTTGTAAAAGAAATTAAGAAAAGAAATGAAAACACCCGAAATAAAAATATTGATTGGCGCTACTGGTGCAGGAAAAACAACCTTTGCCGAATATTGGTTACGAACAGAACCAAACTGGATGCGTGTGAGCCGAGACGATTTTAGAATGATGCATTTTAGCAATACTAATTTGTCACCAGAAGACGAATCAAAAATCACCGTAATGGTTGAAGGGACTATAGATGCCTTGTTAGAACGTGGGTCAAACGTATTAGTAGATGCCACACATTGCCGTGCAGAATATATAAATGGATACATCAAAAAGTACATCGAAAAGGCAAACATTAGTTTTAAAGTGTTTGATGTGGCATTAGAAGAATTAAAGCAAAGATGTCAGAAGCGATTTGTAGAAACAGGGCGATTTATTCCAGAAAAAGTTATTGAGAAGTACTATAAAGAATTGCAATTTTTGAAATCCAGTTTCGATTTTTCCACCCGAAAAAGAGCGCAATTTGATAACGTTCTTATTGAACAAAATGAAGCATTACCTAAAGCAATTATTTGTGATTTAGACGGAACATTAGCCTTAATGAATGGAAGAAATCCGTTTGATGCAAGTAAATGTGATGAAGATTTACTAAATGTCCCTGTGGCGAATATATTGAAAAATTACCATCAATTAGGATACAAAATTTTGTTAGTTTCTGGTAGAGAAGATAAGTTTCAAGAGCCAACGTTACGTTTCTTAGCCAAACACCAAATTCCATTTGATGAATTACTAATGCGAAAAACTAAGGACAGTCGTAAAGATTCGATAATCAAAAAAGAAATCTACAACGAACATATTGTTGCCAATTACTTTATCGAATTTGTGTTGGATGACAGAAACCAAGTCGTTGATACCTGGAGAAAAGAATTGCATTTGCCTTGTTTTCAGGTTTTTTATGGGGATTTTTAAGATGACGAAATTTAATAACCACAGATGCACAGATTTTTAAAATTCATTCCAAATCAATCACTATATATAGATTATCTGTGCATCTGTGACATTTAAAAAAAATTAATGATTCCTAGTAAAAGTTAAAATACAAATGAAAAAACAAACCCGCTACGCAATCGATAGCTAACAGGATTGCGAAGCAGGTATTGAATATTTTACTCAAGATGAGATTAGATAATTTTTATCTCGATATTCTCAAAAATATAGTAGATTGGTTTTTAAATTTTGAGTTTTTACCACTACCTACATTTTAACTTCTTAAAAAGATATTTATGCTAACTTATTTTTTATTTAAGAATATAAGAGTTTTCAATGAAAAAAATATTGATTTTACTTTAAGTTTCCCTTTGGGTATCTGGAAATATAGGAAAATAAATAAAAATGAATTTTGTTTTCTTAAAAAGAATACAAATTCTGCCATAATTATGACTATTTTTAATGATAAGAGTTATAATTATGATGATTTGAAAGAAAATGAATATTTCGTTGAAACAAAGTTAGGCGATTATTTAGCTTATGTTACTTGTAAGCTATTTGAAGATAAAATGCTATTGCAATACGAATGGTATCTTGTCATTGCTGTGAAAAAAATAGTTTTTTACTATTCAATGATGGATAATTTAAGTGATTTAGAAAAAGATAGTCAGTATAATGAAGTTTTGAAGATATTGAATACAATTGTCAAAAAATCTTAACCAATACAAATGGATTTATACAACTCTGAAATTCAATAGTTTAATAAGAATTATCGTAATTAATTCGTACTACGCAAAATAATTACATACTTCATTTACAACTTTGCACTGAAGTTTTAATCGAAAGAATTATGAAGAATAAAGTTATAAATGGAAATGATTTATTAGCAATAGGCTATAAACAAGGAATTACTTTACGTATAGCAATAAAATTATATATCAACAGCACTCAAAGTAAAGAAGATATACTAACTGATTTAAAAAAAGTGATGGATAATCCAGAAGATTATGTAGAAGATTCTTTTTTTGGATTATTAGCTCAAGCTATTATTACACAAGCAAATGAAAAACCTGAAGATTTTATAGCTCTTAACCCAAATCCTAAAGAATTTAAACTTTTTGGCGAAACAAACATAGACAAAGGTGCTATCGAGCAAATGGAAATAGCTATGCAGTTACCTGTCACTGTAGCAGGAGCTTTAATGCCTGATGCCCATTCAGGATATGGTTTGCCTATAGGTGGTGTATTGGCAACTAAAAATGCAATTATACCTTATGGAGTCGGAGTTGACATAGGTTGCCGTATGGCATTATCAATTTATGATATTCCTGAAGCTTATTATTTTGAAAAAGAAGCAGTATTTAAAAGAGAATTAATCGCGCATACAAAATTTGGAGCCGCAGCGGGTTTTCATCGTAAATATAAAAGTGATCACAGTATTTTAGAAAATTTGGCATTTACTGAAGATCCATTGATAAAAAAAATGAAAGATAAAGCTTGGTCTCAATTAGGTACTTCAGGTGGAGGAAATCATTTTGTAGAATTTGGGATTCTAGAATTCTTAGAAGATGATTTGTTACTCAACATACCTAAAGGGAAATACGTTGCTTTATTGACGCATTCTGGTTCAAGAGGTTTAGGGGCTACTATTGCAGCTCATTATACTAAAATTGCAAAAGAAGTTTGTAAACTACCCATTGCAGCGCAAAATCTAGCTTATTTAGATTTGAATACCGACTTAGGTAAACAGTATTGGTTAGCAATGAATTTAGCAGGTGATTATGCATCTGCTTGTCACGAGATAATTCATCAGAAAATTCAAAAAGCTTTAGGAGCTACGGTTTTGGCAAAAGTAGAAAACCATCATAACTTTGCTTGGAAAGAAGTATATAATGGTGAGGAAGTAATTGTTCATAGAAAAGGGGCTACACCAGCCAGTAAAGGGGTATTAGGAATTATTCCTGGAAGTATGACAGCGCCAGGCTTTTTGGTTAGAGGAAAAGGAGAAGAGCAATCCATCAATTCAGCTTCTCACGGAGCAGGAAGACAAATGAGTAGAACGCAAGCGACTAAAAGTATAAGCCAAGGAGAAATGGAAGCTATTGTCAAAGCACATGGTATAACATTAATAGGAGCAGGTTTAGACGAAGCACCTATGGCTTATAAAGATATTAATCAGGTAATGGAGGCACAAAAAGAATTAGTTGACATAGTGGCAAAATTTACGCCTAAAATGGTTCGTATGGCTGATGATGGGAGTAGAGAAGATTAAAATGATTTAATAGATTCTTTTTCACATTTAGAATTTTATAAGTGAATCTAAAAAAGGAAATTCAATAGTTTAATATGATTAAGTAAACAATGATATACACAATAGAAAAAGCAAATTTACTTTCCAAGCAATTACGAAGATTTACAGACGGTTATGCTTATATGGTTGCAGGACAATTTGCTAATATTGATTTTTGGATAGAAGAAACTATCAATGTCTTAAAAGCATTAGATGAACATAAATCAAGATTTGAAAAAATGAGGGAAGCACAGGATAATTGGATAGAAGAAAAAAATGTCTTGATACCTAATTTTTGCCCTATTTGTAATGGATTTTGTGAATTAGAAGTACACAAATACAAAAAGCCAGATCTTCCGAAAGAAACAGCAGAAAAGAAAAAAAAAGAATCTAGAAAAGAATTAGTTGATGCAACTTACTTTTTTTTAATTCGTTGTTATAAAACAGAATTACTGAGTAAAGTTGAACTTGAAAATTATTGTAAAAGAATAGGAACGAGTGTTGATCCTTATGATTTGAAGTAATAATTAAAAATGAATTTGAGAATATGAAGATTACGTTTTTGGTGATAAGTTAAATAAGAAATAACTAATCAAGTATAAAAATTTTTTGAAACAATTTAAGAAATACTGGTTCGAATCCATTTGTTGTAAAAGCTGGGAATTATCACGGTGGTTTTGGTAAAGTTTTAGTCGAAGATAAAGCAAAATGGCAAGACATAAAAGATATGTTGTTTATCACAGATGATTATGTGACCATTGAACCTTATATTGATTACGTTCGAGATATACGTTACCTTGCTATCAATGACCAAGTTTGTGCGATGGCTCGAAAAGGAAAATTTTGGAAAGCAAATGTAGCCACAACTGATTTTGTTTTAATTGAAACCGAATTGGATCTTGTACAGAAAATCAAAAAACTACAAGCTTTTCTTGGAGCAGATATTATCGCAATCGATTTGCTTGAAGATAAAAGTGGGAATAGATTTTTTGTTGAGTATAATGATATTCCTGGTATATCGGGCTTTCCAGAGGAGGTTAAATTAGAATTAGTAAAATGTATCACAGATAAAATAAATTAAAATGTCAACCTATAAAATAATCAAAAATGGAGAATAACTTTAAGATTTTATCGACTGGTTACTAATATTACTTTGTGAAACTTTGTGTAAAACTTAGAGCAACGTTGTGAACCTAAAAATTAAATAAAATGTCAACCTATAAAATAATTAAAAACGAAGAGCAACTACAAGAATTTATCGACTGGCTTCCTGATTTATTGCCTAATGAGCAATACTATATCACGTTGCTTGCTAGAAAAAAATACTACCCTGAGTCGGGTTTAAAAGCAGATAAAGGGCAATTGAAACGATGTACGGCTACAAAAGATAGAATTCTTCAAAAGTTGCGTCAGATGGAAGTTGCTTTGGGGGCTTTTACATCAGATGGGAGAGAAGTAATGCAAGAGAATTTAGTTGTTTACATAACACCTAATCCAAGGGATTTGTATCAAGCGGGACTAAAAACGATTAAAGAAATTACGGATAAAGTAATTCAAAAAGATCATAAATTTAACCCGCAAGTATTAGCACTTAATTCCATTCAAACAACCACGACTCGAAAGATATTTTTTGATTTGGATATCGATTTCAATTCTGAAAAAATTGAAGAAACGATGCAACAATTTAAAGAAGATATTGCTAAAGTAATCAATACCGATTGTTTAACTTATATCAGAACGAATGGTGGATTACATTGTTTAATCAAATTAGAATTAATTAATCCTCAATTTGCTAAATCGTGGTATATGAATGTGTCAAAAATGAGTTGTGATGCTTATCAAGTCACTATGAATGGTGATAATGTGTTACCTATGGTGGGTTGTGTACAAGGAGTTGATTTTTCGCCTTATTTTTTGAAATGATTTCTTGTTATCTATATTTTATAAAATAGAAAACCGCTATAAACTTTTATTTATAACGGTTTTTTGTATGTTACCAATAGTTGGAATGCAATCTCAGAGACAGCCAAAGAATTTTTACTTTTCAGCTGCTTTTTTTTCTTTTTCCTCTTTTTTTTGTTTTTTCTCAGCCTCTCTTTTTGCTTTTTCAGCCTCATATTTGGCTTTACTTTCTGCAGCTAATTTATTTGTTTCAGCAATTTCCGATTTTAATTTATTAACATCTTCATTTTTTGAATTTAGTTTGTCATTATATTTTTGAAGCTTTTTTTGTAATTTATTTATCTTATTTTCGGCTTCTTCTTTACTTTTTTCATCTGTAGCATTTTGCTTTTTTTGTTCGTTTTCAGCAATTTCAGCTTTTTTATCTTCAATATTTTTATTTATTTTTTCTATGCTTTTTTGAACTTGAGCAAGTTGTTCTTCTTTTGTAACAACACGCTGCATTTGCATTCTCATCATATTTTGCATTTGCATTTGTTGATGCATTTGGTTTATTTGCTGCTGTTGCTGCATACGCATTTGATTATTGAGTTGAACTTGCTGTTGCATCTGACTTCTGTACAAATTATTATTATAGCTATGATTTTGGTTAAAATTTTGGCTATAAATAAATGAAGTAAAGAATATTAGTAGAAGTAATGTCAATTTTGATTTCATTTTATGAACTTTTTGGATTAAATAAATTATTTTTTTGCAAAGCTACTCAACATATTTTAATATTCGTATTTCCTTCAAAATTTAATAGAATGAAAGTGAATTATTTTCCAAAACGCATTAGTTTACTTATTTTTGTGAGAGCTGAATAATAAATATGCTTTTTTATCATACACTAAATTGTATTCAATACATTAGTCCTGTTTGGAAAGAAAAACACCATCGCTTTTTACATCCTGAAACCTTATCAGAGTTCAGTCACCAACTCGAATACTATTTTGAAAATGGAGTCCATTTAGATAGACTTCCTAAATACCAAGAAGAAATCAAAATTGATTTTTCGGAAACCGTAAACCAATTCAAAAGCGTATTAGATACAAATGGAGAAGGAGAGGAGTTGTATCGTCAAATTGCTCAATTACTAGAAACGACACCTTTTGAACAATTACTTCTCATTTTAGGACAGCGAATCACCTCAGCAAGTGTTACCGATGAAAAGGGTATTCCGCCACTTAAAGAGATACTGCTAGCAAGCTGTCAAAAGCCTTTTAACCAAGAAATTAGTTGTGCTAGACGTGCTTGGGAGAAACATTTAAGTAGAGGTTACACTGATTTTTGGGGAACTATGAAAGGAAACAACCAAGAAAAAGAAGCGTTAGTATTTCAAAAAATAAACTATGTTATAGAGAATGCTACTTGGTGGAATATCTTTGGTCATTACAAACACGGGTATGTCTATGAAATACGAATTGACAATGGTAATGGCATTCGATGGAATCAAGAAGGAACAAAATTAATTGGTTTCTTGGAGCCTTTTTTGGAAAGTTAATTGGTTTTACAATCATACATTTTTATATTTACGTGTCTAATAGCTAAGTTATGCAAGAATACATTTGGAATGAACATATGCGTTTGCGTCCAAGTATGTATGTAGGAATGATAAACGGTAGTGGCTTTATTGAAATGCTTCAATTTTTATTTGGGGATATTTTAAAAAAAAACAATAGTAATCCTATTTTAAAAATCTATTACTATAATGACTATACCTATAAAATCCATTTTGAATCCATAGATAATTCAAAAATTCTTTCAGATCTAAATGAATTATCTTTATACAAAGACAAAATTTCGAGTATGGGTTTAGCTATTTTAATAGCTTTAAGTGAACAAATTAGTATTGGATACGAGGATTCGAATGAAGAAAAGATTTTAACTGCACAACAAGGGAATATTATTGTCACTAATTTTGAAAATCCAGAGACACAAAAATCTATACAAATAGATTTTACATTAGACAACACTATATTCAAAGAGTTTCAATTTAGTTATTTCAGTTTATGCAATTACCTCAAACAATTTGCCTATCTGAATCCAACGCTAAAAATTATAGCTGAAGATAATTCTACAACCGATTTTCAGCGAAATGTGTATCATTTTCCAAAAGGTATTTTTCAAGAATTCAACGATTTTATTCTGCAACAACCTTATGGGAAACCTTTACTACAGTTAGAAATAGAAGGTCAAAATGAAGATTACGAATATAAAATAGGAATTGCATATTCAACCCTTTGGTGTGATAAAACTTTAGTAAAAACCTATGCTAATAATAAAGAAACCTATTTCGGTGGTTCTTTGCTTGATGGAATTTTGGAAGGCCTTATAGTAAGTATCAAAGATATAGCCAAAAGAGAAATTTCTTCCATTTCGGTTAATAAAAACAGCGTGAAGCAACAATTAATGGCTGTTGGAGCTGTACGAGGTGAAAATATTGTTTTTTATGGAAGTATCCAAAGAACTTTAGGAATGCCCAAACTAAAAAAACATATCAAACAGGTTGTTGCAAACAAGCTGACTAGTTATCTTGAAAGTAATTCTGATGCTAAGGATGAAATTTTGAACTTGTTTGTAAAATGGGAGGAGTAAAATTTATAGTTATTATCCTAATATTTTTTCAATTGGTGTGACAAAGTTATTCAAGAAAAAAAGGAGTGTACTTATGGTATTGATGCATTTTAATTTTGGTGACTATGCAGTTAGTAAGGTTTTATCAAATAACTTTTATTGATTAGCAGGTGGATTCAACATCTTAAAGCAATGCAATCAAATTGTTATTAGCTTTCTATAAAGTTAAATAATTACTTGATTTTGAACTACTACACCTGACAGGTTTTGAAAAACCTGTCAGGTGTAGTAAAGAAAGAGAATTTAGCAGCAGCTCCCATTTTATTAACAAACGAACAAAGTAATAGCTGAATAGTTGCAATTTTTGAATTTATCAAGATTAACTTCATATTCATTTTTTATTTTTGCAAAAAAGAAAGAATATGAAGTTACTATCCCGAAGAACAATTATTATAAAATCGATTATAGCAGCAGTACTTATATTAGTTGTTAAAAATTTTGTTTTTAAACACCTCTCTTTATATGGTCAAGATTTTCACGATTTAATTGAACTTTCAGATATTACCATCATATTCACAGGAGCATTTTTTGTTTTCGGACTTCTTCTAGCTGCTACTATGTCAGATTTTAAAGAAAGTGAAAAAATACCAGGCGAAGTAGCTTCAAATTTAGAGGCTATAAAAGATTGGATTTATTTAGCTCTCAGAGCACCTAGAACGGGTACTTCCGATTTATGTAAAGAAGAACTTAATAAAGCTTTTTTACGTGAAGAATTATTATCAATCACTAGAGGTATTATTTCTTGGATATATTCACACGAAAAAGACTCAAATATAATTTTCCCATTGATTAGAAGATCAAACGAGATTGCTTACTATTTTGCCGAAAGAGGAGTTGATAAAGAAGCTATAAAAGGAATTCAAGAAAATACAAACGCTATGCGTAAACAAATGACTAGAGCTTATTATATTTCTAGAAATAATTTTATTAAACCAGCTTATATTTTATTGAAAAGTATTCTAGTAATTGTTGTGGTTCTTTTGCTAATTTCTAAATTTAAAACACCTTCAGCCGATTATTTTGTAACTTTTTCTATGACATTTTTATTTTGTTATTTATACATGTTGGTGAGTGGTTTAGACGACCCTTTTGATGTTACAAATGGAGAAATTGATATTGACTTAAAACCTATTGACAGGTTTGAACAAAGGATAACTAATGATTTTTTGGTGTAAGAATTTATTTTAAAAATATTTTTAAATAAGTTCAAAAAGTATATATTTGCTCTCAGTTAAATACCTTGCTTTTCTTGCAAAAGAAAAAGATGATGTTTCGTCATCAATTAGATATTATATATCTTACATCACTACATACTATCTTTAGGGGGAGAAACGTACTATACGTACTTTTCGCGGTTCCCGCTCCGAGAGATTGAAAAGTACGTATAGTACGTTTCTCTGGAGTTGATAGATATAGTCCTAAGAGAAT
>JASGCW010000266.1 GCA_030053945.1 Limnohabitans sp. | reverse complement strand
TCAGTTTTAGTTTTTTTATTTACACGGCATTCGCGTTTAAAAAATTGCCACAGATGCACAGATAAAAAATAACTAGATAAAATATAAATTTTAAATATTTATTTCCGCAAAGCGGATAATTTTACAATTAATTTTCTAAAAAACTAAATATAAAATCTGTGCTCCCGATAGCTATCGGGAGTGGTTATTTCTTCAAATTTCTTTAAATACTTTTAAAAGCGAATGCCCTGTTTTATTTACAATATTGCAATAGCATTCAATAATAGTTGTGCAGTTGCTTCATTAGTAGCAAGGGGTATATTGTGAACATCACAAATTCTGATTAGCATATTGATATCTGGTTCATGTGGATGGCTACTCATTGGATCTTTAAAAAAAAGTACCATTTTACACTTACCTTCGGCAACTCTAGCAGCTATTTGAGCATCACCTCCTAAAGGTCCACTTAACATCTTTTTTACTTTTATTCCAGCTGCTTCGGCTTTAGACCCAGTTGTACCAGTTGCAATTATTTTGATGTTTTCTTTGTGTAGAATTTCTAAATTTTTATTTAGAAACTGAACCATATCTGCTTTTTTACCGTCGTGTGCAATAATAGCTATTTCCATTATTAATTTTTATGAAATTCAACTAACCCATCCATAGGTTTTTGATAAACTTTACCCAACAGGATATTATGTTTAGATAAAATTCGCTCTAAATCTTCTTGTAAGTAATAAGCTATTGAACCTATAAAATGACAAGGAACTTCCTGATAATCATCAAATTGTTTGATATAATTTTCTACAAACGTTTCAATTTCTTTTTCAATATAAGTTTTACAAAATGAGGTTTCTTTATATTTAATCAAAAAACCTGCAAATGAAGCCAAATAAGCGTTAGGATTAGGTTCTTTATATAAGTTTTGTTTTACTACATCAGCATCCATATCATATGTCTGACCAAACTCTTCTGCTAATTCCAGAGGCATTTTATTAAAATAATAAGCTCTCAACATATGACGTCCAAAACGATTACCAGAACAATCATCCATTGCAATATACCCTAACGATTGTACTTTTTGAATGAGGCTTTCCCCGTCAAAATAACTACAATTTGAACCTGTTCCTAGAATACTTACAATTGCTTTTTCGCCTATCTTACACGTGCCATATACTGCAGCATACGTATCTTCATAAACTTCTATGTATGCATTAGTAAAATACTTTTGAAAAATCTGCTTCAAATGATTCTTCATCCTGTCGGTACCACAACCAGCACCATAAAAATAAAGATGAGTTGTTTTATCTTTACTTTCTGCTATTTCTATCGAATTATTTAATCGATTTATGATTTCATCTTCATTTAAAATTTCTGGGTTTAATCCTAGAGTACTTGAAGAAAAAATTGCATCCCCACTATTATTAATAGCTATCCAATCGGCTTTTGTAGAACCGCTATCTACTAGTAATTTCATTTTAATAATTGATTTTCAGTTTATTTTAGAGTTATAATATTCAAATTATAAACCCGCAATATACACAGATAAATCAATTAATTTACTAGAATATCCATATTCATTATCATACCAAGAAACAATTTTAAAAAAAGTTGAGTTTAGCCCTATTCCAGCTTTTGCATCTACAATTGAAATATGCTTATCCCCAACAAAATCTTGTGAAACCACATCATCTTCAGTAAAGCCTAAAATTCCTTTCATAGAAGTTTCGGAAGCATTCTTAAGCACATTCATAATGTCATCGTAGGTTGTTTCTTTTGCTAACTTCACCGTTAAATCTACAACAGATACATCTGCTGTAGGTACACGCATAGACATTCCTGTTAGTTTCCCACTCAATTCAGGAATCACTTTTGTTACCGCTTTTGCAGCACCTGTTTGCGACGGAATTATATTCATTAATGCGGAACGTCCTCCTCTAAAATCTTTTTTTGATGGACCATCAACAGTTAATTGAGTTGCAGTTGTAGCGTGAATGGTAGTCATTAACCCCTCTACTATACCAAAGTTATCATGAATTACTTTAGCCAATGGTGCTAAACAGTTAGTGGTGCAAGAGGCGTTAGACACTATTTTATCGCTAGCAGTTGCTTTTTCATGATTTACCCCCATCACAAACATAGGCGCATCTGTAGAAGGAGCAGAAATAACTACCTTTTTTGCACCACCGTCAATATGAGCTTGAGCAGTTTCTAATGTTGTAAAAATACCTGTACATTCAGCCACAACATCTACATTTACATCTTTTTCATCCCATTTAATCAATTTTGGGTCTTTTTCTGCAGTAACACGAATATATTTATCGTTCACATACAATTTACCGTCAACAACTTCTATTTTACCTTGAAAACGCCCGTGCACAGAATCATATTTCAACAAATAAGCTAAATGATTTACATCTAACAAATCGTTTATTGCTACCACTTCAACATTATCTCTATTAAGAGTTTCTCTAAATACAATACGGCCTATTCGACCGAAACCGTTAATTCCTAATCTTGTCATCATACTCATTTTATTGCAAGCAAAAGCAATAAGCTTTATGCTTATTATTAAATTATTTTATTTTTCTAGTTTTAAGAAAAGCTTTTTCTTTTATGTCGTCATTATATCAGACACCCTAATGAGTTCTGAGTCAATATTTGACTTTCCTTTTATAGCTTGCTCTAATGGTGTTAATGCTACTTTATCTTGAAGTAATCCTACCATAAAGTTTGATTTACCCT
>JASGCW010000107.1 GCA_030053945.1 Limnohabitans sp. | reverse complement strand
TAGGACTAAATACGCTTCAATGTCAGAAGAGAAGTATTTAGAGGCACTTGAAAAAGAATTAAATGATATAGAAATTTCAGAATATACAATAGAAAATAAAACTGATTTGAATAACCCAATTGTTGAAACGTTTTCATTTTTATCAAACAAACATTGTGAGAGAATAGGGGATAAACTTTATTTGAATCCACTTATGTTTTATGCTTTAACCACAAATCCCTTTAATCAAGAGAAGAGAGATTACCCTGTAGATTTTGTTTATCCTAATCAAGAAAAGTATAATGTTTTTATTAATTTACCAGAAGGATATGTAGTAGAAACATTGCCAGCGCCTATAAACCTAGCTTTTTCTGGAAATGAAATGTTTTTTAAATATAGCATCATAAATTCAGATAATAAATTACAATTAGTAGTAAGTTTTGATACAAATCAGGCTATTTTAGCTCCAGATAGTTATGAAGAGTTAAAAGCATTTTATAATGAAATGATAAAAAAGCAAACTGAAAAGATTGTACTTAAAAAAGCATAATTATGGATATTAAAAACTCCCAACAAGAAGTTGATAATTGGATAAAAAATCACGGTGTTCGTTATTTTAACGAATTAACTAATATGGCACAACTTACAGAAGAAGTAGGTGAAGTCGCTCGAATTATTGCGCGTCGTTATGGCGAACAATCTGAAAAAGAAAGCGACAAAAACAAAGACCTAGGAGAAGAATTAGCAGATGTTGTTTTTGTGGTATTGTGCTTAGCAAATCAAACAGGAGTAGATTTGCAGGCAGCTTTCGATAAAAAAATGGATTTAAAAACAAAACGTGATCACGATCGTCATCACAATAATGAAAAATTAAAATAGTGAACTTTTTACTTCAAAAATCAGAAATCAGAAATCAGAAATCAGAAATTATTATTTCTGGTTCTAAATCGGAAACCAATAGATTATTGCTGTTAAAAGCGTTATATCCTGAAATTGAAATAGAAAATGCTTCAAATTCTGATGATTCTGAAGTAATGACTTCAATACTTCAACAATCAAAAATCGCTAATCTGCAATCTCAAGTCTTTGATATTCATCACGCGGGAACAGCAATGCGATTTCTAACCGCTTTTTTCGCTGTTCAAGAAGGGGAAGAAGTTGTTTTAACGGGTTCTTCTAGAATGAAAGAACGCCCAATCAAAATTTTGGTTGAAGCTTTGCGTAAGCTTGGCGCCGATATTAGCTATGTTGAAAACGAAGGGTATCCGCCATTAAGGATTAAAGGGAAAAAAATAATCGAAAGCCAAGTGACTTTACCAGCAGATGTAAGTAGTCAATACATTTCAGCTTTGTTATTAATTGCGCCAAAATTAGTAAACGGGCTAGAATTAACTCTAAAAGGTGAAATAACTTCGATTCCGTACATAAAAATGACTTTAGCATTGCTAAACGAAATTGGCGTGCAAACTTCTTTTATTGATAATATAATCAAAATACATCATCAATCAAGTATCGTTAATCAAATATCAACAGTTGAAAGTGATTGGAGTTCCGCTTCCTATTGGTATTCTATTGTTGCATTGTCAGAAGTAGGGGCCGAAATTTCTTTATCTAGCTATAAAGCAAATAGTTTACAAGGAGATTCTTCTTTAGTTGATATTTATAAAAACTTCGGAGTAAAAACACTTTTCAATGAAAATAATATCACTCTATGTAAAGAAAAAAACTTCCATCTTCCATCTTCCATCGTCCAACTAAATTTACAATCTTCGCCAGACATTGCTCAAACTATTGCCGTAACCTGCCTCGGATTAGGGATTAACTGCGAGTTAACAGGTTTGCATACTTTAAAAATCAAAGAAACGGATAGACTACAAGCTTTAAAAAACGAATTAGAAAAATTTGGAGCTGTAGTAATTATTGATAACGATAGTTTGAGTTTAGATTGTAGCTCCTCTCCTTTAGAGCGCTTGGGGCAGACTCCTATTTCCATCGCTACTTATCAAGATCATCGAATGGCAATGGCATTTGCTCCTTTAGCCTTAAAAACTAGTTTGATTATAGAAGAAGCAGCTGTAGTTTCAAAGTCATATCCTAATTTTTGGAAAGATTTGGAATGTGTTGGTTTTGTGATTAATCCCGTTTGAAGCCTTGTATAATAAGAGTTTTGAAAAATAAAAGTAAAAACACTTGACAACCCCTATTTTAGGATTGTATATTTGCGCCCTTGATTTTCAGAATACTTCTGAAATCTAAAATATGAAATCTAAATTTAAGTATGAAGTTATCAAATTTCAATTTCAATTTACCAGCTGAATTGTTAGCTGAGTTTCCTGCCGAAAACCGTGACGAGTCTCGTTTGATGGTTATACACCGTAAAACTGGAGAAATCGAGCATAGGTTGTTTAAAGACATTATCGATTATTTTGATGAAGGTGATGTGATGGTGGTGAATAATACTAAAGTTTTTCCAGCACGTTTGTATGGTAATAAAGAAAAAACAGGAGCACGAATTGAAGTGTTTTTGTTACGTGAGTTAAATGCAGAACAACGTTTATGGGATGTTTTAGTAGATCCAGCTCGTAAAATTCGTATTGGAAATAAATTATATTTTGGTGATGATGATTCATTAGTAGCTGAGGTAATCGATAACACAACTTCTCGTGGTAGAACATTACGTTTCTTATACGATGGGTCTTATGAAGAATTTCGTCAAAAATTAGTAGATTTAGGAGAAACGCCAATCCCTAAATATATTAATCGTGAAGTTACTGAAGAAGATGCAGAACGTTACCAAACTATTTATGCGAAAGAAGAAGGAGCGGTTGCTGCACCAACAGCTGGATTGCATTTTTCAAAGCACCTGATGAAACGTTTAGAAATTAAAGGAATTAATTTTGCTGAGGTAACTTTACATGTAGGATTAGGAACTTTCAATCCAGTTGAGGTTGAAGATTTATCTAAGCATAAAATGGATTCAGAAGAAATTCGTATTTCGGAAGAAGCTTGTGATATTGTAAATAAAGCAAAATTAGGAAAGAAAAGAGTTTGCGCCATTGGTACAACTTCAATGCGTGCAATGGAAAGCTCTGTTTCATCAAATAAAACTTTAAATCCTTATGATGGATGGACAAATAAATTTATTTTTCCTCCTTACGATTTTTCAGTGGCAGATTGTATGGTAACTAACTTTCATACACCTAAATCAACTTTATTGATGATGATTTCAGCATTTTGTGGACACGATTTAATGATGAAAGCATACAAACAAGCGGTAGAAGAGAAATATCGTTTCTACTCATACGGTGATGCTATGCTAATTTTATAATCTAACATTAATTAGTTCAAAATACAATTTTGATTAAATCCTGATGCTTTCGTGTCAGGATTTTTTGTTTATTTTTACCAACCAATTAATAAAGCTAAAAATGATTTTTAAAAATACCCTTGAGTTTGCTCAACAATTAGATGCACAGGATGAATTAAAAAACTATAGAAAAGAATTTATTTTTCCTCAGCATAATGGTAAAAATGTAATTTATTTTACTGGAAATTCATTGGGTTTACAACCTAAACGAACAAAGAAATATGTTGATGATGTAATGAATGATTGGGCTAATCTTGCAGTAGAGGGTCATTTTTATGCAGAAAAACCATGGTGGGATTATCAAGAACGTTTTGCAGAGCCTTTGAGTAAAATTGTTGGTGCAAAACCATCTGAAGTAGGAGTTATGAATACATTGACGGTAAATCTTCATTTGCTGATGGTTTCGTTTTATCGTCCTAATGGAAAACGTTATAAGATTATATGTGAAGAGAAAGCTTTTCCATCAGATCAATATATGTTTCAAAGTCAAGTGCAATTTCACGGATACGATGTAAAAGATGCAATTGTAGAAATAAAGCGTCGTGAAGGAGAACATAATATTCGACTAGAAGATATTATTGCAAAAATTAACGAAGTAGGAGATGAGTTAGCGTTAGTCTTGTTTGGAGGAGTTAATTATTATACAGGTCAAGTTTTTGATATGAAAGCTATAACCGATGCTGGTCACCAAGTAGGAGCTATTGTTGGTTTCGATTTAGCACATGCGGCTGGTAATATCGAATTGAAATTAAATGAATGGCAAGTGGATTTTGCTGCTTGGTGTTCGTATAAATATATGAATTCAGGACCAGGAAATGCTTCGGGTTTTTTTGTGCATGAAATGCACCATCATTCAGATTTGCCACGTTTTGCAGGGTGGTACGGACATAATAAGGAAAGGCGTTTTAAAATGGAGCCGCAATTTGATCCAGTTCACGGTGCAGATGGTTGGCAAGTAAGTAATTTACCTGTACTTTCTCTAGCACCTTATTTAGCCTCAACAGAAATGTTTGCCGAAGTAGGAATGGAAAAGTTGATTAAAAAGCGTAACCAATTAACAGCATATTTAGAATTTATTCTTCATGATATAGATAATCAGATTGAAGGAACAGAATTTGAAATTATTACTCCAGCAATACAGGAAGAAAGAGGTTGTCAGTTGTCTGTGTTTTTACACGGACAAGGCAGAGAATTGTTTGATTACTTAATGTCTAATGGAGTGATTACAGATTGGCGTGAACCTAATGTAATTCGTTTAGCGCCCGCTCCTTTTTATTGTTCTTATGAAGATATGTATCATTTTGGAAAAACACTTTTATCATTTGTAAAACACTGATTTTTAAATATTTTATTTTTTTACTGTTAATTTTTTGGTAACTTTGAAAAATTAACCCAAAAAAATAATAGAAATGAAAAAAAGACTACTAATAGCAAGTACCTTTTGGCTTGCCTTTAATTTTTTTGTAAACGCACAGAGCTCCGAAAAAGAGATTAGTGCTAAAAATTGGATTAGAGAGAATGTAAAAGATTTGAATTTAAATGATAATTTTAATCTTTCGTTACGATTTGTTCGCAAAGGACCTTCTGGTGAAACACTAAGATTTCATCAAACACTTGATGGTATTCCTGTTTTTGGATCAGATTTAGTTGTGCATTATTCTCCTTCTGGAGAATTAACTCATACTGATTTGAAATATGAAAAAAATGTTGGAATAATTTCTACGACACCACGAATTCAAGAAACTGATGCTATTCAAATTGCAGATAGAGAATTAAAAGTTTCAGGATTAGTGACTTATCAAGAAATAAAATTATTTGTGAAAGTTCAAGAAAGCGGGACAAATTTAGTTTATAGAGTTGTAACTAGTTTTGAAACTAAACCAGGTAGTTGGGAGGTTTTTCTTGATGCACAATCAGGAACTGTTTTAAGTGTAAAAGATATTGCAATTTATTGTGGTGGAGAAAATCATGACGGTAAATCGGAAAAAATTGAATTAAAAAGCAACTCAAAATCTAAATATTTTCTAAAAAGTGATGAAAATATGAAAATGCCCTTAGTTGCGGGTAGTGGTATGGTTTTCGCAGCAGATCCACTATCTTCAGCACATGTTGCATATGGGGGTAATTATGTTGATGGATCGGGAGCGGGAGATGTGGATACAGCTGAGCTCAATGCACAACGTATTAATGTTGTTTTGCCTGAAATAGAAAATAACTCAGGAACATATAAATTAAAAAGTTCTTATGTAGAAATTAGAGAATTAGAAAATCCAAACAAAGGCTTGTTCACACAGACTAATACTAATTTTTCTTTTACTAGAAGTCAAGACGGTTTTGAAGCAACAAACGTTTTTTATCATACTGATGCAAGTTTAAGATATATTAATGAGACATTAGGTGTAAACTGTATTCAAAATGTTGATAATTCTCATGCAGGTATATTGTGGTTTGATCCATCTGGTGAGAATGGAGCAGATAATTCCCATTACAGTAATGGAGTTTTGGTTTTTGGAGAAGGTTGTGTGGATGATGGAGAAGATGCTGATGTAATTTGGCATGAATTAGGACATGGGTTACATGATTGGATGACAGGTGGTTCATTGTCGCAAGTAAATGGATTGAGTGAAGGATGTGGAGACTATTGGGCTCAATCACATAGTAGAGCTTTGAATCATTGGGCTTCTGCTGATGCGGCTTATCAATGGGTTTTTAATTGGGACGGACACAACACTTGTTGGGGCGGAAGATCAACTGGAGTTACATCTTTATATCCTGGAGGATTAGTTAATCAAATTCACACAGATGGACAAATTTGGGCAACAACTTTAATGAAAATTTGGGGTGATATTGGTAGACAAAAAATGGATAAAGCTTTCTTAGAAGGTTTAGCTTTGACAAATAGTAGTACTAATCAACCTAATGCTGCTATTGCAGTTCGTCAAGCAGCTATTGATATGAATTATCCTTGTGCTGATATTCAAGCAATGACTACAAGGTTTACTGCGGTTGGTTATACTATGCCTGCACTGACAACTAAAGTGAATTGCCCAGCAAACAAAACAGTGACTGCAGGGGTAGGTAACACTTATACTGTTCCTTCTTATGTGTCTGAAACAAATGTTATTAGTGCAAATTGTACTGCAACTGCAACACAAAATCCAGCGGTAGGAACAAGTTTGGCGCCAGGTACTTATACAGTTACTATGACAGCTAATCCAGGTACTGCTAACTGTACTTTTCAGTTACTGGTAGAACCTTATTTAGGTACTGAAGACTTTGTGAAACACAATATAAAAATATTTCCTAATCCAGCTTCGTCCGAAATTACAATTTCTGGAGATTTAATTTCAGATCAAACAATTACTATCTACAATTTACTAGGGCAAAAAGTAGAAGAAGCACATTTGAATTCTGATATTAATAAAATAAACGTTTCTAGATTAGCTAAGGGAGTTTACACAATGTATTTTGAAAAATTCAATGCTACTTATAAATTCGTAAAAGAATAATTCACATCATTACAATAAAGATATTAAGTCCACTTTTTTGAGTGGACTTTTTATTTAAAATGAATTGATTGATATATTTGCAGAAAAATAATGTAATGACAAAACAGCAAATCATTGAAAATTTTGACCCGTCACAGCCGGGTTTGTCAGATGCAACCATTTTTGGTTTGCCATTTTCTGCCGAAGATTCAGAAATCATTGTAGTGCCCGTGCCGTGGGAAGTAACAGTAAGTTACGGTGCAGGCGCTTCCGAAGGACCAGATGCTATTATGGATGCGTCTTTTCAAGTGGATTTGAATCACCAAGATTTTCCAGAATTATGGAAGTTAGGGATTTATATGGATGAATCACCTAAACATTGGAAAACGAATTCAGATAAATATAAGTCATTGGCACAACCTATAATTGAAGCTTTAGAAAGTGGAGAAGATGTGGCTACGTTTCCAGCTTTGCAAGCTGATTTGGATAAAATCAATAAGGTTTGTCGTGAATTGCATACAGAAGTAAAGGACAAAGTGTTGTCTTGGATGAATAAAGGTAAAAAAGTAGTGCTTTTAGGAGGGGATCATTCTACTCCATTAGGGTATTATGAGGCTCTAGCGTCTAAATATGAAGATTACGGAATTCTTCACCTAGATGCACATATGGACTTGCGTATTGCTTATGAAGGCTTTACCTATTCACACGCTTCAATTATGTACAATACTTTACAAATTCCGCAAGTAACTAAAATTGTGCAAGTAGGTATTAGAGATTTCTGTGAACAAGAAGTTGATGTGGTTAAAAAATCTAATGGAAGAGTTTTAGTTCATACTGATGCCGATTTGAAAGCTGAAACTTTTGAAGGAATAACTTGGGCACAACAATGTGATGCAATTATTGCTTCTTTGCCTCAAAAAGTATGTATTTCATTTGATATTGATGGGATGTATCCTTGGTATTGTCCTAATACAGGAACTCCAGTTCCAGGAGGCTTTTCTTTTGAACAAGCTACTTATTTATTCAATAAATTAGCGGAAAGCGGTAAAGAAATAATTGGTTTCGATTTAGTAGAAGTAGCACCAGGAGAAGACGATTGGGATGGTAATGTAGGAGCTCGTATGTTATTTCATATGTGTGGTGTTTTAGCTAAAAATAACGGATTGAAAACTGGGAATAGAATAGTTTTTCCAAGAAAATAAATAGTTGAATTTATATCTTAGAAGACGAGCATTTTTGTTCGTCTTTTTTTATCTTTGATAAAATTCACCTCTTATGAAACTGATAAAGAAGATTTTTTTAGCACTAGTTGTGCTGATAATCGTTTTAGGGATTATACTATATGCTTATCTCTATTCTACAAAACCTCAATATGAAGGTGAACTGGCTATTAAAAATATTAGTAAAGAAACTAATGTTTTTTTTGATGAATACGGAATCCCACACATTTATGCTTCAAATGAGAAAGATGCCTTAACTGTTTTAGGGTATGTACACGCGCAAGAACGTTTGTGGCAAATGGAGTTGTTACGTCGGATAGCTCCAGGGAAACTGTCTGAAATTTTTGGTTCAAAAGCTTTAGATAATGATAAGTTGTTCTTAGCATTAGGTATAGATGAAAATTCTGAGGAGGCAATTTCTAAATTAGATAAAAACGGTAAATCATATCAATTAGCTATGGCATATTTAGATGGTGTGAATCAATATTTAGAAAATGGAAAAACACCTGTTGAATTTACGTTGTTGGGGATTGAAAAGAAACCATTTACTTTAAAAGATGTTTATAATACTATTGGGTATATGGCTTTTAGTTTTGCGTGTGCTCAGCGTACAGATCCATTAATGACCGATTTGAAAAATAAATTAGGCGATAGTTATATGAAGGAATTGGGTATAGATTTATCATATAATCTAACTAAAATAAATTCTAACAATAATACAACTGTACAAACTTATGTTGAAGCTTCAAAAGCGGTTGCTGATTTGTTAGATAGTTCTCCGTTTCCGCCTTTTATTGGGAGTAATTCTTGGGTGGTAGGACCCCGAAAATCTGCCTCTGGAAAAGTGCTTTTTGCTAATGATCCTCACATTTCCTATTCGCAACCAGGTACTTGGTATGAAGCACATATAAATTCTCCTGACCAAGAAATTTACGGATATTATTTAGCAGGAGTGCCATTTCCTCTACTGGGGCATAATCGCCAATATGCTTATGGATTAACGATGTTTGAAAACGATGACGCCGATTTTTATCAAGAAGAAACAAATCCTAATAATGGTAATCAATATAAAATAGCGCAAGGTTTTAAAGATTTTACGATTCGTAAAAAGGAAATTAAAATAAAAGATAGTACCGCGATTGCTCTAAATATCAAAAATACTACCCACGGAGCAGTTATGAATGGGATTCTGAAAGATTTTAATCCTAAACAACCAGTGTCTTTATATTGGATTTATACACACGAAGAAAATAAAATTTTAGATGCTCTTTATACTTTAAGTCATTCTAAAAATCTAGAAGAATTTCGTAAAGGAGTTTCCTATATAGCAGCTCCTGGGCTAAATGTGATGTATGGTGATGCACAAAATAATTTTGCTTGGCAAACTTCAGGTAAATTATATAAAATGGGAAAAGATTTGAATCCAAATTATATATTAAATGGGGCAAATGGTATAGATGATAAGCTGGAATTTTTTGATTTTGATAAAAATCCTAGAGCAATTAATCCATCTTGGAATTATGTGTACTCAGCTAATAATATGGCTCACGAGATAGATGGTTATGCTTATCCTGGGTATTATTTGCCTGAAGATAGAGCTAAGCGTATAGTTTCATTGTTAGAATCTAAAAATAAATGGTCTAAAGATGATTTTCAAAAAATGATTTATGACAATACTTCTATTGTAAGCGCAAAAGTGGCAAATAATTTTTCTAAATGGTTAAACGTATCAGTATTAGATGCAACAGAAAAAGAAACTTTAGAAGTATTAAAAGAATGGAAAGGATCAAATACCACTTTAGAAGTGGCGCCAACTATTTATAACAAATGGATATATTTTTATTTGAAGTCAACTTTTCAGGACGAAATGGGTGAATTAGGCTTTAAGCAGTTTTTGAAAACTCACATAATGAAACAGTGTGTTGATAACCAAAGTCAATTAGCTAATTCAGTTTGGTGGGATAATGTAAGTACAAAAAATGTAAAGGAAACTCGTTCGGATATTTTAACACAATCTTTTAAAGAAACCATTGCCAATTTAAAGAGCCAACTCGGAGATAATGTTGCTGATTGGCAATGGGGTAAAGTACATCAAGTAGAATATAAACATCCTATAGGGTCACTGGCAATCTTTCGTCCATTTTTTAATGTAGGAATATTTGAAGCGCCTGGAAGTAATGAAGTGATTAATAATGTGATGTTTTATTATACAGATGCTGATCATTATGAAATTTCCGCGGGACCATCTACGAGAAGAATTATAGATTTTAGTGACATAGAAAATTCTGTGAGTATTTTACCTACAGGTCAGTCTGGAAACCCAATGAGTAAGCATTACAATGATCAAGCACAAATGTATATTGATGGGAAATTTAGAAAGATGAAAATGAATAAAAAAGAAATTGAAACTAATTCGACAAAACTCGTTTTTAAAGTAAAATGATAAAAATCATTCGATAGTTTAAGGCTAAAACCATAAATTTGCGAAACTGCTTATAAAAAAATAAATGCAAACACCTCAAAAAATTGCTGTTGTAGGTTCTGGATTAGTAGGAACATTATTGGCAATATATTTAAAAAAAATGGGACATACGGTGCATGTTTTAGATCGTAGTCCAGATATTAGAACAGTAGAATTTTCTGGACGTTCCATAAATCTTGTGATGTCAACTCGCGGTTGGAAAGCCTTAGAAGACATAGGGCTTGATGAAGAAATCAGAACCATTGGAATACCTGTTGATAAACGTGCTATACACTTGAAAGACGGCAAGCTTAATTATCAGTATTATGGTAAAGATGGTGAGGCAATTTTTTCACTTTCTCGTGGTGTTTTAAACAGAAAGATGATAGATCTTGCAGAAGAAGTTGGTGTTGAGTTTAAATTTGAGCATAAAATCTGGGATATTACTTTAAATGATGCCACGCTGCATATTGGAGAGTCAGAAAGAGGGGAGTGGAAGGATTTAAAATACGATAAAGTATTCGGTGCGGACGGTGCTTTTTCACGTATCAGACATCGTATGCAACGTCAAAGTATGTTTGATTACTCCCAAGAGTTTATGAAAATTGGCTACAAAGAGTTGCACATACCAGCTAATCCAGACGGAACCCATAAAATAGATAAGAACTCACTTCATATTTGGCCACGAGGACATTTTATGTTAATGGCTTTAGCTAATCTTGACGGCAGTTTTACTTGTACTTTATTTATGCCTTTTGAAGGAGAAAATTCGTTCAAAGCTTTAAAAGAAGAACATCAGTTAGTCGATTTCTTTGCTGAATATTTTCCAGATACAAAAGAAGTTATTCCAGATTTAGTTGAAGATTTTTTCAAAAACCCAACAAGTTACCTTGTAATGATGAAATGTTTTCCTTGGACTTTTGAAGATAAAGTAGCTTTAATAGGTGATTCGGCGCATGCAATTGTTCCTTTTTATGGTCAAGGAATGAACGCTGGATTTGAAGATATAACCATTCTAGCAGAAATGATTGCAAAATACGGCGACGATTGGAAAACCATATTTGAAGAATACCAAAACGAAAGAAAACCAAATGCAGATGCCATAGCTGAATTATCTCGTCGAAATTTTGTAGAGATGAGTACAAAAACCGCTGATGAAAAATTTCTGCTTCAAAAGAAAATTGAAAAATGGTTTTCAGACAAACATCCAGATAAATGGTTGCCTTTATATAGTCGAGTGACTTTTAGTACACATCCTTATTCAGAAGCTTTAGCATTAGGAGATTTTCAAAATAAAATAATGGAAGAGATAATGTCTATCCCTGATATAGAAAACAAATGGGATAGTGAAGAAGTTGAGCAAAGAATGATTTTTTTACTCAATACGCAGGTTCACTAGATAAAATAAAAATTAAAAGCTCCAAATTTTACTGTAAAATTTGGAGCTTTTAAGGCTCATTCATAATTAAATAAAACCTTGTATATCAGCAAAATATAGATTATA
>JASGCW010000106.1 GCA_030053945.1 Limnohabitans sp. | reverse complement strand
TGGCAAGAAATTCCGCTTCAAAAGCTGCTCTTACTGTCGTTGTGTCCGTACCTGTAATCTGCATCGTCTTATCATCAGGGTATTCAGTGCGCATAATGTTGCAGATTTGTTTGGGGAACCAACGTACATTTCGTTTGGCAAAAATATAATCCCGAAGGCAATCGTGAAAATTAATTTTAAACTTGCCAGATTTACGGGCTTGGGCACCTTTTTGTGCGTACTCATTGGCTTTTACGGCCTGATAGCGGTCACGTGTCCAAGGCGCAACCGCTCGTTGGATGTTGCTCTTGCTGCGACCTAAAGCAAGAGCAATTTGCCCATAACTTCTTCCACGGCTGAGCTGAACTTGTATCTCTACACGTTCCTCAAGACTTAACCTCGTGTAGGATGATTTACGCATCTAACAAAATTGGGTGTTTTTAATACCGTTGCGTTAGATTTGTGAACCTGCTTCCTAATAATTGATGGAAATAAAATTGATACTAAAAAGATGGAATTAATTGACTAATAAAAGATGCTTGCTGTCATTTTTTATATAATTTTGACAGCAAGCATTAATTAATTAAAGCATGATGGAAAAAGTATATTTTTCAGGTAAATTACCTGTATTACAAAACAGAGTTTACACCTCAAGAGATAGTGCATTAAATGCACCCCAAGGAGAGTTATGTATAACGGAAGACCCGATCACTAAACTTGTACACAATTCTAGTTTTGACCCCAAAATTATGATTTATGATGAAAATTACGACAATAGTGTTCCATCTGTCTTTTTTAAGAATTACTATGATGAAATTATTGACTATTTAGTAGGCAAATACGATTTAAAAAATGGAATAGTTTTAGACATTGGATGTGGAAAAGGGACATTTTTAAATAGAATGGCTGAAAAGTATTCATTCATCAATGGTATAGGTGTTGACCCTTCACATGAGGGTGAAAAAATCACCAACGATGGAAGAGTTAATTTTATTAATGAATATTTTGATGAAACACATTTAAAAGGTATAAATAAAATATCTTTAGTATTGCTTAGACATACTTTAGAACATATTCCAAATCCACAAAGTTTTTTAAACCCAATTTTTGGAATATTAACTTCTAAGTTCACTTCTGCAAATATTCCAATATTCATTGAAGTGCCAGACTTTAAATGGATACTAAATGAAAATGCTTTTTGGGATTTTTGTTATGAACATACTAACTACTTTACAAAACAAACACTTTGTAACACTATTGAAAATTCCAATGCAAAGGTAACTTCTATTAAAAATGCCTTTAACAATCAATACCTTTGGGGCGAATGTTATTTAAATTATAACAATACAACTGTAATAGAGCCTGTTGATTTAATGGCTGAAACTGAAAGGGTTGGCGTTATGTTTGATGAAAATATAACTATAGTAATTAAAAAATTAAAAAACATATCCGAAAATTCTAAAATTGTAATTTGGGGAATGGCAACAAAAGGTGTAATATATTCTTTACACATGATGGAGAATGGTATAAAAATTGATTACTGTGTTGATATAAACAAGGCTAAACAAAACAAATTCGTTCCTGTTTCAGGTTTAGAAATAATAGAACCAGACGCATTACCAAAAGAAGTTAACCTTTCAATTGTTGTCATGAACCCTAATTACACAAATGAAATAAGAGAAATGTGCAAATCACTAAAAATAGATTTTGAACTTCTAACACCAGATATAACAAAAGTATAAAAGAAAGCATCCTACAACATGGGTTTGGCGTAATTGGGGCTCGAATTTATTATAGGTGTGAAAAATAATCGGCTTGTGGCATTAAGCAAGGCAGCCAAAGAGGCAAATGAATATGTAAGCATCGAATCGCTACAGCTGGGGCAACAAACCGCGTGGAGGTTTGGCTCAAGGGGCTGGATTTTCCGCTGTTGCTATCAAGGCAAGTCTTCAAAGACGGAGACCATACAGTCGGGGAGTTGTACCTGGCGTGTAGCGATTTGAGTTTATCATATCAGCAAATCAACACAATCTACAAAAAACGGTGGGGAGTGGAGGAGTACCACAAGTCGGTAAAAAGCAATCTTGGCTTTGCAAATTCGCCAACAAAGACAATAAAGACACAATCGAACCACTTTATACTGTCCATAATGGCATACATAAAGTTAGAATGGGCAAGGCAGCGAACGGGGAAGAACCATTTTGCCATGAAGACAATCATACTTGCAGAAGCCCGTAAAGTGGCTTATAAAAGTTTGGAAAAGATATACAAGGTAAAAGTGGCTTAGTGGCTTAGTGGCTTGCTACCGAATGCCAAGGGGCAAGAATGTGGATAAGCAAATGAATTTAACAAGTCATTGTGCGTAAGGTGAATAATCATTTGGATGAAGAAAAACGTAAAGAGTTGTATGTAAACATTCAGTTGTTTTTGGAAGATACTACTGATACTAAAAGTACAACTACTGATGATTTTAATTTTGATACAGCTTTTAGTAAAGCTGATGCAGTTGCAGTGGAAGAAGTTGTAAAACCAGTTAATCAAGCAAGTGTAGCAATGACAGTTGAACCAACGGAGGTGATACCTAATGTTTTTATTTCTTATTCTTGGGATAGTCAGGAACACGAAGAATGGATTATTAATTTGGCTACCAAACTTTGTGATAATGGTGTAAATGCCATTTTGGATAAATGGGATTTAGGACTACTCGGTAAACCACTACCTCACTTTATGGAAAATGCCATTACAAAATCTCAAAGGGTAATTTGTGTAATGACACCTAATTACAAAAAGAAAACTGAAAATCTTGCAGGAGGTGTAGGTTATGAATACTCAATTATAACTGCTGAAATATTTCCAGATGGTGTAAACACTTCAAAGTTTATCCCTCTGTTCAGTGCAGGTACTGATGTAGATGCAATCCCAATAATATTAAGAGGCAGAAAATATGTAGATATGAGGGATGATACCCAATTTGAAGAAAAGTTTGTTCACGAATTATTGAGGGACATCCACGAAGAACCAAAATTTAAAAAACCAGTAATCGGCAAGAAACCAACCTTTGACTAAATGCAAGAAAGAATGAATTTTATAATAACAGGAAAGATAAAAGGCTATAAAAAGCGAAACGCCTCTTTTGGGAGGCGTCAGACCAAGGATGCTATCCTTGGTGTTGTTCTTGACTGCAAATGTAATACAAAATAATTGACTGATGCAAGAAAAAGAGCAAAAAAAAGAAAGAGTAGTTGCCTACATTGATGGTTTTAACCTCTATTTTGGTATGAGGGAAGCTGGCTTTGACAATTGCAGATGGTTGAATGTCAGCAAATTAGTAAGTAGTTTGCTAAAGCCACATCAGTCGCTTGTAGGCATAAAATATTTCACAAGCAGGGTTAGTAACAACCCCGATAAGCAGAAAAGACAATCTACCTATATAGATGCCTTAGAAAGTACAGGTGCTAAAATTATCTACGGAAACTACCAAGATGGCTCAACCGAGTGTAAAAGATGTGGCCATATTTGGAGAACTGCCAAAGAGAAAATGACCGATGTAAATATAGCAACAGCCATTATAGTAGATGCCTATAAAGACGAATACGATATGGCAATGCTTATTTCAGGGGATAGTGATTTAACACCTCCTATTCGTGAAGTACATAATTTATTCAAAAACAAAAGAGTGTTCATTGCTTTTCCACCCAAACGCCACAATAGTTCAATGGCATTGGTTGCCAAAGGTTCTGAAACTATTGGTAGAAAAAAGTTAGTAGATGCACAGTTTGATGAAGAGGTGGTAAGCAAAACAGGTTATAAATTAAAAATTCCAACCGAGTGGAAATAAAAAATACAATATGATTTTAAGTAACGATAATAAATACAGGGCCAATATGGGTTTATCTCTTAAACTGGCTGAATACCGCCACGTAGAAAACCCTTTTATTGTGCAATTAAAGGGTTTAGGTTGGAACAGTGGTAAAAACCAAGTGTTGGTGCTTCAAATGCAACAAACACCCGAATAGAGTTATCGTACATCGTTTTCAGAACTGGTATTGCAGCCTAAACTTCGTCAATACTGCGGGCGTTATAGGGCATTTTAAGACAACAGACAGACCCGTAAAACGACAGACAGAAAATGAAAAGAAAAGCCAACGCTTCGACAAAATCAAAAGAGATGCAACCCTACCCACAAGCCTACACACAGTTGCAGCACATTTGCTATTGCCCCAACGCAGCAGCAAAACGACAAAAGTCTGCAAATTTTAATACTTTTGACAATTAACACTTTGAAGCATAATGACAGCTATAATAATAATCGCAATAATAATTTTTACAATCTATGCCGCTTCGAGCAAGAAAAAACCGACGCAACAAAACACAACCTATACAAATCCCAAAAACAAGCAAAAATCTGAAAAGGAAATTCGAGATGAATTAGTGCAAAGTCTTATTAAAAACATCAAAGTTACAGTGACAACATCAAGCTCAACAAGCAACTACAAGGACGATTCAATTATTGATATTACAGATCAATCTTATAGAATAAGCTCAAATAGTAATTTAAAAATATACAGTAGTGGTGTACCCTACTGGGCACACCATTATGTTTATTCTTATTCCGAAATCAATAGTGCATCAAGTGAACAAAAGAAGTTCTACGCTATTTTCAAAAACAGCTTTTTAAATGGAGAGTATTTTGATTTAGAGGGTAATATGAATTATGCTTTTATACTATTGTTCGATTTACAAAATGAATTTGACATTCATAAAGACATATCTAAACTTGAAAGCCAACTTAAAATTTTAGGACAATGCTATCCCAAAACAAAATCCTATGGTATATCATTCCTAATTCAAAAAATGGAGGCAAATGGCGACAGTGATGGCCTTTCAAGACTTAGAGCAGAAGACAGATACAGTTATCAAAACTACAATACAGATTACGACTATTGGAGATTAGGGAGTAAATACAAAACCAAACTAAAACTGAATGACGAAGAAGTTAAACTCCTAAACAAACTATGGTATCCAAGTAATAACTTTTGCAGCATTGAATTTTGTTGTCTTGAGGTTCTAAAGCTATACATTGTAGTAATTTCTGAATTAAAAGATAAATACAAATCAGAGGGGACAACTATTGAAAAGGAATTTTCCTTTGTTGCAGATGTAATTGCAAGAAAGCACTTCAAATACAGAATCGGAAGTCAGAATTACAAGTATTGTATTGAAACAACAACCAATGAATTTTACTCTCATATTTTCAAACATTGTGAAAATGCTGTTCGTGAGTATTATGGACATAAGAGAAAAATAAACACAGACACCTATTACACAACAGCAGAAGCAAAGACGGAATTCGAAACTAAAATAATTTCCAAAGTATCAGGATTACTACCTGTACTTATTTCTAAAGTTTCGATACCAGACGAAGCCACAGATATTGAATTGTATTCACAAAATACTAATCGGTGGAAAATAAAGTTCGAGGAGTTAACAACACGCTATAATGAAAAGCCTAAAGAGTTTATTGATTCAATTGTCGCCCTTGGTAAACTAAATAAAAAGAATCCATCAATTGAAAATATTTTTTTTGAAGCATCAAAATTTATTGCAAAATATGATAAGGAATCAGCTCTTTCACTTTATGTTCATTACTTATTTCACGATTTAAAATCTGCCACTTTCGATAATAAACAACTCACAAAAACTATTCAGAAAAGTTTATTCAAAACTAATGAACAGTTACACGATTTTGAAATAATTGTTAGCGAGTTAATTAAAGACAAAGATTTAGAAAAAGCATTAAAAAATATTTCCAAAGTTTATAAGGTAAAGCGAAAGAAAATACAACTTGATACAACTTTAATAAAAGAAGTTCAGCAACAACACTCTGGAACTGTTGAACTGCTTAACGAATATTTAAAAGACGATTTTGAGGATGAGAACAATTCTATAAAGTCGCAAGAAATAAACAATGAAGAAATAAAAATCGAAATCACGCAGAAAAGTGAAGAGACCTCTCATTCTGCATTTGTTAGCGACTTGACATTCTCCCCAATACACATATCGGCTTTGGAGCTTTTCTCAAAGAGTAATTTTTCAATTCCACAAAGCGAACTTGAAATATTTGCAAAATCAAAAGGCATCTTTAAAAATCAATTAATCGAAAGCATTAATGAAACTTGCTACGATTTTTTAGATGATGTATTGATTGAGGAAGAAGACGATTATTACACAATTAACACAAACTATTTTCAAAGAATTTCTGCACAATGATAGACAACATTAAACCTAAAGAAGCCACATCAATTATAAATTCCTTAATTGGTGGCGTAGTTCCAAAAATCGGAGTTCAACATATTACCGTTGGGCGTTCAGAAGAAATAAATGCCGTTGTTGCTGCATTAGAAGATGTGAAGAATGGGCATAGTATGGTAAAATTCTGGATTGGCGACTTCGGTTCAGGCAAATCATTTATGCTTCATTTACTCAACACGGTTGCTTTGAAGCAGAAATTTGTGGTAGCCAATGCAGACTTTACTCCTGACAACCGTTTGTATTCAAATGACGGAAAAGGAGTTGCTCTCTATTCTGCCATTATGGACAATGTTTCAATACAAACGAAGCCAGAAGGTGGTGCATTGCCAACTTTATTGGAAAAGTGGATTGAGCAAATTATAACCAAAACTGCCGAAGAAAATAAAATTTTATTGACAGCTATTCGTAATGAACAATACTTGAATCTCATTCAAAACAACATTATGAAAACTATTAATGAAATCACTGACGTAGGTGGTTTTGATTTTGGGATGGTTGTAATGAAATACTACGAAGGCTACATAAAAGATGATGAACAATTAAGAAGAAATGCTTTAAAATGGCTAAAAGGGGAATACAGAACCAAGACGGAAGCAAAACAAGACTTAGGAGTTAGAGAAGTAATTAATGACTTGAATTACTACGATATGCTAAAAAATTTCTGTAAACTCTTTGTAAGTATGGGTTACAGCGGATTTATGGTAAATCTTGACGAAGCTATAAATCTTTACAAAATTTCAACTTCGGTAATGAGGGAGAAAAATTATGAGAAAATATTAACCATTTACAACGATTGTTTCCAAGGTAAAGTAGCAAATCTGTTTTTTAATTTTGCTGGTACAAAAGAAGTTTTAGAAAACGAACGCAGAGGACTTTTTAGCTACAATGCTTTAAAGTCAAGGCTTCTTACAAATAAATTTGAAACAGCAGAAATAAGAGATTTTGCACAGCCTGTAATTCGTTTAATGCCACTTGACCACAACGAAATATTTGTACTATTGAAGAAGTTAAAAGCAATCTTCGACTACAATTATAAAACTGAAATCTCAATACGTGATAACGAAATTCACCAGTTTATGGAGGAGCTATTTAACAAGCCTGGCGCATCAGAATTTTTAACCCCAAGAGAAGTAATTCGAGACTTTTTGAATATTCTAAACATCATTAGACAAAATCCAACGGTAGACAAAAACAAACTATTTGGCGAACTTGAAATTTCAGATGAAAGACCTAATGAAATTTCTTTAGACAGCATTGAAGAATTATAATAACCTGATATAAAAATGGCAAAGGCAAATCGAAAAATAAAAATAATGGTGGGTTCTACCGTATATGGGTTTGAAGACCAGCTTTCGCAAATTACCGCCCAATTGCAGTTGCTAAATTATGATGTGTTAAACTCACATAAAGGTAGTATAAAAGTAAACCCTAAATTATCCAATTTAGATAATTGCCTCAATGCGGTAAAAGAATGTGATTTGTTCTTAGGCATCATTCGCCCTTACTATGGTACTGGTAATATTGGCGAAGTGAATATAACATTTGAAGAAATAAAATTGGCTATCAATCTAAAAAAACCTTACTGGTTTTTAGTGCATCGGGATGTGGTATTTGCAAGGCTGTTATTTAATAATATGGAAGTGAAAAAAGGCTGTGAGATAATCGTTAAGCCTAATAAGTTTTTTGACAAACGAACCATTGAAATTTATGATTTTATTATTCAAAATCACGAACCTGTTACTTTACGCAACGGTAATTGGGCACAAGAGTTTTACAGGCTAGATGAAATGATGACCTACATAACTACACAGTTTGAAGATATGGGCTTTGTCACGCAAATAATGAACGAAAAAACAAAAGACAATGGAAAATAATTTTATTATAGAGAACTTATTGCAACAGCAAGAAGGCACTCGTATAGAGTTTAAACGTAAAGCTGATAAAGGCACTATTGCAAAAATCATTACCTCCTTCATCAATACACAGGGTGGCGATATTTTAATTGGTGTAGAAGGCGATAAAAAAATTGTAGGCGTTGAAGATGCTGAAAAACTATGTGCTGCTATTCAAAAAATGTTGGTGGAAGATATTAAGCCTATCGCCCCAATATCTGCCCAAGTTATTCAATACAAAAAGAAGGAATTAATTTTGATAAGTGTCTGGGAAGGAGCAAAAAAACCCTACCAATACAGAGGTAAAATATATACACGGGAAAATGATGCTACTAAACTATCTTCAGTTGATAATTTGACAGCTTTAATCAAAGACCGTAAAAATGCCGACTTTCATTGGGAACGTAGAGCCGTCTTAGGTGCAACACTGCAAGATTTAGACACAGAGCAAATTAATGAAACAATCAGCTATTATAAAGCCTATCGAGCAGATGTAAATATTACAGATGCGGAAGATTTTTTAATTCAAATGGGGCTAATGCAACATGGAAATATAACTAATGCTTGTGTTGTTTTATTTGCAAAAAAGCCTATGCGCTTTATTCCTCAATCAAAAATTCGTTTAACTATTTATCCAGCTACCATTTCTGGTAACAACTTTTTAAACGATAAAATATTTGAGGGCAATATTTTCAACAATATCACTGAAATTTTGAATTATGTTGATATAACCTTTGGCAAAAGCATTACTGTAAATGCTGTACTTCGTAATGAAAGATATAACTATCCATTAATGGCAATTCGTGAAGGGCTGTTAAATGCTATGATACACAGAGATTACAATTCTGTGAATGGTTTTTTGCAGATTTCAATTTTTAGCGATAGAACTGAAATTGCTAACTATGGCGGGTTGCCCACGGGTATAAAAATATCCGATTTAAAGAAAGAGCATAGTTCAATTTTGCGTAATCCTGATATTGCTCAAATATGTTTTATAAGAAAGTATATCGAAATGTTGGGAAGTGGGACATTGCGTATGATTAGTGATTGTAAGAAAAATGGCTTTAGAGTACCTGTTTGGACGGACAAGGAAAATATTACAACAGTTATGTTTCCTGCATTAACCGCTGTTTCCAAATCTAATGAGGGAGTAAGTGAGGGAGTAAGTGAGGGAGTAAATAAATTAAATTTCGTAGAAGAGAGTGAGGGGGTAAATAGCGAAATAAATGCACTTTACGAAGCTATTGAAAAAATGCCAGGTTTAAAAGTTCCTGCATTAGCAGAACTTTTAAACAAGGGGGTCTCAACAACAGAGCGGTATATTAAAAAACTAAAAGCTGCCAACTATATTTCTTTTATAGGTGTTCCTAAAACAGGTGGTTATTTCATAATTAAAGGGCAAAAGTAATGTCATTTGATTTACTTTCAGAGCCAATACGAAAATTTATTCGTGATAAGGGTTGGGAGCAGTTGCGGCCAATTCAAACGGCAGCTATTGCCAAAATTTTAGCATCGGACAACAATTTTATTTTGGCTTCAAGGACAGCTTCGGGTAAAACTGAAGCCGCATTTTTACCAATACTATCAAAAGTAAATTTCAATGATTCAGGTGTTCAAGTTCTATATATTTCGCCCTTAATCGCATTAATAAATGACCAATTTTATCGTGTCGAAGAACTTTGTAAAAACCTTGATGTAACTGTTACCAAGTGGCACGGAGAAGCAAATAAAACTTTGAAAGATAGATTAATCAAACAGCCAACTGGAATTGTTTTAATCACACCCGAATCATTAGAAGCAATGTTTGTAAATAAGCCGTTCAATGTTAAACAGTTATTTTCAAACTTAAAGTATGTTGTAATAGACGAAATACATTCTTTCATCGGAACAGACAGAGGAACTCAATTAAAATCTATTTTAAGCAGACTTCAAAGGGTAAACTCCCAATCATTCAGCATTGTAGGCCTTTCAGCAACAATTGGGGATTACAATGAAGCCAAAAAGTTTACTGGTAATGAGACAAACACCAAAGTGTTGCTTGATAGAACAGCCAAAGAAATCAATTCAGTTTTCCGTTTTTTCAAAAATAAAAATGAAGAATTGCCTTTGGAACTTTTGAAAGACTTGTATGTCGAAACCAAAGACAATAAAGTTTTAATATTTCCAAACAGCCGAGGAAGAGCGGAAGAAGTAGCGGTAAAACTTAAAAAAATATCAGACAGAGTAAAAGGACATTCAAATTACTTTTCACATCACTCGTCAGTTGACAGAGAAGTAAGAGAATATGTTGAATACTTTGCAAAGAATAACAAGCGGCAAAGCTTCTGTATTTCTTGCACATCAACATTAGAACTAGGTATTGACATTGGAACTGTTGATGAAGTTGTTCAAATTGATGCAACACATAGTATAGCTTCTTTAATTCAGCGAGTTGGAAGAAGTGGGAGAAAGGATGGAGAAAGTAGTAATTTATTTCTTTATGCAACAACTCAATGGACTTTACTGCAATCGATAGCTTGTTGGCTTTTATACAAAGAAGGTTTTATTGAGCCACCCGAAAAAAATGAAAACCCTTATGACATTTTAGTTCATCAAGCATTGTCGATAACTAAAGGTCACTCAGGAATTCTATTAACAGAACTGATAAAACAACTAAAAGAAAATTCAGCTTTCAATTTAATTGAGCAAACAGAAATTGAAGAAATTCTTCAACATTTAATTGAAATTGACTTTCTTGAAAAATTACAACACGAAGTTATAATTGGTGTAGAAGGCGAAAAGGTAGTAAACAGCCGTGACTTTTATAGCGTATTTAAAACAGAAGAAAACTTTAAAGTTGTAAATGGTGGTAATACAATAGGTGAGATACCATTTTCACCACAAATTATTGAGGATGAAAACATTTTGCTTTCTGCTAAAATTTGGAAAATAAAATTCGTTGACCACAAGGCGAAAAAAATAGAAGTAATACCAACAAAGGACGGAAAAAAACCAATGTTTTTTGGAGGTGGAGCTGCTATACATCAAAGAATAAGAGAGAAAATGTTTGAAGTTCTCTATTCTAAAACGGACTACGATTTCCTTGACCAACCAAGTTGTGATGAAACAGAAATACTTCGAAAAGACTTCTCTGTTTTCAACATTAAGAACTTACAATCCGACAGACCATTACTAACAGCAGAAAAACACCTAGAACTCTTTACATTCACGGGAACACGAATAAACAGAACTATTCAATTGCTTTTAAATATTGCAGGGATTAAAAATACGCTTGACGACCGCAGTAGTTCGTTTGACATTGAAGTGCCTAAACAAGAGTTGATTTCAAAATGGAGTTATTTATCATTTCCGCTGACAGACATTGACACACACATTTCAACCCTTTTGCAGACAAATCCTGCCCTATTAGATTTTTCTAAATGGGGGGCATATTTACCAGACAACTATAAAATCAAACTTGTAAAGGACAGATATTTTGACATTGAACAAACTGCACAACTTTTAAGAACTATGAAACTAATAGAAAACGAATAAAATTGAACAATACGTTTGACATATCGCCAACGCATTTGATAGCTCTTTTGCATTTTTTGCTAACGCACAACCCAACGCATAAAAATGCAAAAGAGCAACCAACCCAACACACAACGACATGACCATAGCGGACAGGCCGAAAAAAACAACACCCTATAACAGCGGTTTGGCGTAATGGCGGGTGCAGTGCTTCGTATGACAGTTTTGTGGTAGGTTCAAGTGCAGTATTTTCGATTGAACTTTTGTGCTAAAATCCGCCACTTCGCCAATCCCTGCCGTTAGTCATAAGCCCAAAAGACGTCTGGGAGCGAAACTACCCAAGAAATAGTTGATTAGAAATGCTTGTTGTCCGAGATGATTCAAAATTAGGGCATTTGCTACCTTGAAAGCATTGCTATTGCTCAAAAGTTGATAGGG
>JASGCW010000265.1 GCA_030053945.1 Limnohabitans sp. | reverse complement strand
GCAACGAAATTTAAAACAACGAATTGGAATTTAGTTTTTTCACAGCCTGACGTTTCTCGGCTTGGCGAAGAAGCGGATTTCGAAGCACTAAACTGTCGGCCAGCACCGAACTTGATACGAAGCACAAAACTTCATATAAGCACTGAACCCGCTTTTTTGCCAAACGCCTGTTACCTGCTGGCGTTATTTCTGTTTTAGTAGCCATTTTATTAATTCATCATTGTCCACAATACTCCACGAATGCGGATGTCTACTGTTGTCAGGCTTTCTGTAACCTTTATTCTGAGTCGTTATTAATTGAGCTTTTTGATTTCCAAGCCTATTCAATTCGTTAATCATTGCCGAACATTCAGTAGCATTCATACTCGTAAAGTCTTCTCCACGTTCTTTTAACCACCAATTTATGTCGGGTTCTGTGTAAATTCTTAAAGGTATCGTTATTATTTTTTTGATTGCTGTTTGTGTTGTGTCAGAAAATGAATAAGGTGAAAGTTTGTAATATTCAGAAAGGTTTGTTTTTGGACTTCCGCCTGTTTCTTTTTCAAGTCTCTCTATCATATATACACTCTCTTCACTAGCTTCATTGCTTTTTGAAAGTCTAATGTCTCTTTTGGCAGAATTATAAAACCTTTCAAAGTCGAGTGGTGGGTCAATTGCAAAAACTGCTGTAGGTTTGACGGTTGAATTTTCAGCATACTTTAATGCACAACTGCCACCAATAGAATATCCCCCAACAAAAAATCTTTGGTCTGTAAGTTTGTGCTTAGTGGTTACATCTTTTAGTATTCTGTTAAAAGTTTGTTGGCTTAAACTATCTACTCCTAAAGATAGAACACCATCTTGTAAAGTTGGAATAATTGTCAAAATACCATTAAGAGCTAACTTTTTTGGCAGGTCTGTTTGTTGTAAAACTCTTTCAGCTGTTTCTCCAAAACCCGGCATAAGGAACAAATAACCTGTCCAAGGTAGTTTGGGTGGATATATTATTGTGTAACAGTTTTTTGTTGTGTCAGATTTGTCAAGAAAAACTTTTTCGATTTTGAGATTAGATACTTTCTGTCCATTACAATTAGTTGCAAAAAGTGAAAAAGTCAGAATTATAAAAAAAAGTCTATTCATAGTTTTATGTTCTTTGTTTATGTTGTGTCGTCCGCTACGCTTGCAGGTAACGTTCGAGTATTTGCGAAGGCAGGGGATTCATTGATTGTCCAGCCCGGTACAAATGTTCATTTCAAAATATTTTGTTGAAGTTAAGAACTAAAGCTGAACATGCAACATCGGGCAAGAACTACTGAAGATACTTGCATATAGTTGAAGTTACAATATCCAGCCCTGCTTTTTGCAAATACTTTTGTTAGTGGCAGTTTTTCTTCTATCATTATTTTTTTAAAGCTTCTTTGTAGTTTATAGTAGTACATCCTTCCAAGTTCCTGATAAAGATTACACCATCAAAAATTTTGTTCCATTCGTATTTTAAATTCATGTGTTGTGAGTTGGCAAAAGAGCCTTTCATTGAAAACGCTTTTTGATTTGATTTCATCTTGTTAAAATCGGTCCAGTCAACAAATGCAAACTCCCAATCTTTGTTTATCCATGTTTCAAAACTGTTCTTTTCAGGTTTGTGTGCCTGTATGGGATATTCAATTGTTGCAGTCCACTTGGAAGTTGCATTATAAGAAGTAATGCCTATTGAATAATATTTATATGGACTGATGTTTTTATCACTTAAATAGTGACCGGTCATTATTGGGTTATTTTTACTTTCATTGAGTTCATTAATAGATTTCATGATATGAGCATTGTGAGCCCAAATTATTATTTTTTCATTTGGATATTTATACTTTAAAAGCCACATTAAGTTATTAAACATTTGTTTGTCTCGATATATATGCTTTGTTGAATTATTTTCACTTTTTTGCAGAAATGGGAGAATGTTTAGAAACGAAGATTCTATATTTCTCATAATATTTATTTCTTCTTCATTTAATTGTTTGAGTGATTTCTCTTTTAGCAAATTATTTAAGGCGATTAAGCCACTTTCACATCCGTCGGGATTTGCTTTTTGTCCATTAAAAAATGTAGTTGATAAATTATCAAGGATAGTTTTTGCATATAGTGAGTCTTGTTTGCTTTCAACGATTTTTGAAAGAATCTCTTTTAGTCTGGCTTCTAAGTTATCAAAGGTGTATCTGCTTTGGTTTTGACAATCCATTCCAGCAAGAATTAAGGGATTTGGTGTAGATTGTGTTTGAGAGACATACTCATAAAGAAAGGAACTTATATTTTTGCACCATGACCATAAACCCAATAGATTATGAAATATAAAATGGTTAAGTGTATCTTTTGGTTTGGTTTTTACCGTTTCGAATCCATAGGTTAATCCAAAGAAATCGCTTTCAAATACTATAAGGTTAAATCCTTTTTTTTCGTGTAAATACCGGATTATTCTACCTTTTGCTTCAAATGCCGTTCCATCACCGTGCATTTGTTCCCCTAATGCAACTATTCTCGCATCGTCAATTGCTTCTCCTATCGGGTCTAAGTCCCGAAAATCATTTTCGTTTATTTCAATGCTTTTTATTTGAGTGGCTTGTGTTTTGACATATTGTTTAACAGATTGCTGCCCGTATAAAAAATAATTAGCTAATAAAAGAATCGTCAATATTATGAGGTTATATAATGACATATTGATAATTGGTGAGTCTAACTAAGTTCTGACTAACGTACATATTTTAGGTTGTTTTGAGACCTAAATCATCCGTTGTCA
>JASGCW010000105.1 GCA_030053945.1 Limnohabitans sp. | reverse complement strand
TTTTTATTTATCTAATAATTCTACTCTATGGCACTCTTTTTGGGAGCTATAGTTTTTATCGAGTATATGACGATTACCGCTCAATGATGTACACTATGGGTGACAATCCATATCCGCAGGATATTATAATAGACAAATTACTTCCCTTTCCTAACAAATCTAAAGTTTTAAAAGCTATAGATTTTACAAATCCTAAAGTTAGAAATTTTGCCTTAATGTCAACAACAAAATATTTTAGTGATAAAAAACAAATCAAAGGTTATAGAGAATACCGAACTATCATACAATGTTTCGCGGTTTTTAAAGAAATTAAATCAAAGTGGAACTATGTAAACGATCCTGTTGGCAGCGATTATATTGCTACTGCATCAGAATCATTACAACATTTTTCTGGAGATTGTGACGATCACGCTATATTAATGGCCGCTGGGGTTAAAGCTGTAGGTGGAACACCAAGACTTATCAGTACTGACGCTCACATTTATCCCGAAATGTATATAGGAACCAAACGAGATTTAGAAAATATTATTTTCCTTATTCATAATGTACTTTTTGTAGAAGAAAGTAAAAATCAACCCATCCATTATCATATTGATGAACGTGGACATATCTGGCTAAATCTAGACTATACAGCAAGTTATCCTGGTGGTAAATTTTTAGGAGAAACTATTTTAGGTCAATTAACATTAAATGATTGATTTTTAAATATTTAAATTTTAATCACTTTAAAAAGTAAAATTTTCCTTTGATTAAAATTATTATTTTTTAATATTTGTATGTTTACACTTGATGACGGTTGGCATATCGTCACTAGTTTTTTAGTTTACTAATCTTTATTGATTAGTTATGTTTATTTGATAAAAACTACCTACCACAATAGGTAGTTTTTTTTTAAATGTCGAAGATTCTTACACTTTTATTTTAAATCGGACAAAATTCATATCACCATTCAATTTCAGCTTTATTCATTTTTTTTAAATACTCATTCGTTTGCAAGAAATGATTATTTCCAAACCATAATCCACGATTTGCACTCAAAGGGGAAGGATGACCAGTTTCTAAAACCAAATGTTTATCTCTGTCAATTTTACTTCCTTTTTTCTGAGCAAAACTACCCCATAGTAAAAAAACTACATTATTAGTATTAGCAGAAATATATTCTATGACTGCATCAGTAAAAACATTCCATTTCAAGTGCTTATGACTATTAGCCAAGTCTTTGCGGACAGTAAGTGATGCATTCAGTAGTAAAACACCTTGCTTAGCCCAATGTTCTAAATTTCCAGTCGTAGGAAAAAATAATCGGTCAAATTCTAAATTAATTTCAGTAAAAATATTTTTAAGAGATGGCGGGATTGCCACTCCATCGTTTACAGAAAAACACAATCCATTTGCTTCTCCCTCACCGTGATAAGGGTCTTGCCCAATGATTACAACTTTTAATTCTTCAATAGAAAACTGATTAAAAGCATTAAAAATCAAATCCTTAGAAGGAAAACAAGTATACGTTTCATATTCTTCATCTACCTGTAAAATGAGGTTTTTAAAATAATCTTTTTCAAACTCCAATTCAAATATTGGTAACCAAGAAGAATGAGTGTCAATTTTCATCATTTTTTTAACAAAAATAAACATTTACAAAAATGTTTAAGTCAGTTTTTTTAATACTTTTGCAGTCAATTTTATTTTTTAGATTTTCAATGAAAGGCAATAATAAAGTAATTGTTTTTGTCATTACAGTTAGCACCATTTATTTCACACTATCATTCTTTTCAAAAGAAATATCTTCTTATGTTCCTAGTTTTAAAAATGTAGAATTATTTGCGGATATTAGTACAACAAAAGAAGCTTCGGTAGTCCCTGAAAAAATAAACATAAAACAATCATTAGTATCTGTTGTTGATTCCACTTTTACACAAATGGAAGATTACAACAAAGCTGATGAGATTTCAGACTTTGATAACGAAACTAAAAGTATTGCTTTACATAAATTAGCACAAAAGCTTTACGATTTGTCTCAAAACAAAAAAACTAAAATCAGAATTGCTTGGTTAGGAGATAGTCAAATTGAAGGAGATCTTATTACTCAGGATATCCGCAAAATGCTTCAAGAACATTTTGGCAATAAAAAGGGCGTAGGTTTTTTACCTATAAATTGTGTTTCATCCGATTTAAGAGCTACATCATCAACTAAACTTGTTGGAGATTTCACCCCTAACCATTTCAAAAAAAATCCAGAAAATAGTATCTTCCTATCAGGGTATTCCTATTTCAGTTCAAATCTTGACATCACTTTTAAAGACAGAATAAAAAAAGATAGCACTCAGGTCACAGAAAAATGGTTGTTATTTGGCAAAGGAGAAAATATAAAAATCACTCAAAACGGAGAGGAAAAAGACTATCCAGCGCTAGATTATTTCAACCGTGTCTTGTTAGACAAATCTACATCTAGTAGTATTTCATTTAGTGCTAAATTCCCAAAAACGCCTGTTTATGGAGTTAGTTTTGAACCAGAAAGCGGTATTGTATTAGATAATTTTTCTTTTAGAGGTATTACAGGAGTAGAACTAAAAAAAGTTCAACAAGAATTATTAGAAAAAATAAATAATGACAATTATTACGATTTAGTTGTTTTTCAGTATGGTGTAAATATGATGTTTAGAGCAAAGGATACTAATTACGATTATTATCACAAAATAATGACGCCTGTAATTTCAAATTTAAAAAACAAATTATCTAAAAGTGAAATACTAATTTTTAGCTGCTCGGATAGAGCATTTAATTATGATGGCGAATGGAAATCAGCGATTGGAATAGACAGTTTGATTAAAACACAAGCTAGAATAGCATATGAAAATAAAGTTCCTTTTTACAATCTATTCTCTTCAATGGGAGGCAAAGGAGTTATGAAAAAATGGTGTGATACCGTCCCTAAACTAGCTAATAAAGATTATATACATTTTAACCCTAGAGGTTCAAGAGAAGTTGCTAAAGTTATATTTAAGTGTTTGATTAAAGAGTTTAACAAAGCCATTAATGACAGAAAGCATAAAATCGAAATAGAATTAAAAAACGCCAAAACAAAAGAAAAATCAAATGCTTAATATTGATTTTAACAAACTAATCGACCAAATTTTTTATGATCCAAAAAACCCACTGTTATTCAACAGCGGCTTTTTTATTTATTTCTTTTTAATATTCATAATCTTCTATTATATTTTTAGAAAAAGTTATTTAGATAGAGCTTATATTCTAAGTTTTTTCTCCTTGTATTTTTTCTATAAAGCTAGTGGTAGTTTTGTATGGTTGGTAATTGCTTCTGCCGTTATCGATTATTGGTTAACATTACTCATCTATAAATCACATACAAAAAAACTTCAAAAGAAATTTTTATTAATACTCTGTATTATCTTCAATTTAGGATTATTATTCTATTTTAAATACACTAACTTTTTTATAGAAATCATCAATAATTTTAGTCTCACTAAAATTGACCCTGTACACATTTTACTCCCCATAGGAATTTCGTTTTATACCTTCGAAAACATCAGTTATGCAGTAGATGTTTACAAAGGTGAAATTAAACCTGAAAAAAATATAGTTAACTACATTTTATTCCTATCATTCTTCCCTAAGTTAGTAATGGGTCCAATAGTTAGAGCTAAGGATTTTATTCCCCAACTAAAAAATGATTATTATGTAAGTGCTGAAGATTTTTCATCAGGTTTTTATTTAATTATAAGCGGATTAATAAAAAAATTAATTATTTCCGACTATATCACGTTAAATCTTGTAGATTATATTTTTGATGGACCACAACTACATAATGGTTTCGAATGTTTGATTGCGTTATATGGTTATGCTATAGTAATTTATTGTGATTTTAGTGGTTATAGTGATGCAGCTATTGGAATTTCTAAATGGTTAGGAATTAATATTCCATCCAATTTTGCGTCACCTTATCAGAGCGTTTCGTTAACTGAATTTTGGAGAAGATGGCATATCTCGTTGTCTAGTTGGTTAAGAGATTACCTTTACATCTCTATGGGAGGAAACAAAAAAGGTAAATTGCGCACAAACATCAATTTATTTCTAACAATGCTGATTGGTGGTTTTTGGCACGGAGCAAGTTGGAACTTTATTATTTGGGGAGCTTTACACGGATTTGGATTAATTATAAATAAATTTTGGACTAGTATTTTCGGAAAATTCAAATTCTTACCTAAACCCATTGTTAACTTATTTTATGGTGTAATCACATTTCATTTTGTGTGTTTTTGTTGGATTTTCTTCAAAGCAGATAGCCTAGAAACATCTATAACTTTTATAAATCAAATTATTAATCAATTTACACTTGATGGGGTTGAAGAATTTGTAATAAACTACAAAACTCCAATAATTATGATTGGAATTGGTTATTTAATTCATATGATTCCGGAAAGTTGGAGTGTGAAGTACGTTTCTATTCAAACTAAATTTCCTTTAGTATTCCATATAATAGTTGCGATTGCGTTTATATTATTATATTCTTATTTTAAAGGAACAGAAGCAGTTATGCCTATTTACTTACAGTTTTAATTTCATTAATAAAAGTATTTAGATGAAGCGAATTTTAACATTAGTTTTCTTCTTGCTCACTTTAGCTAATTACGCCCAATTAGTTAATGCTGAAAGTAAGCGGATTCAAAATGATTCTATTCGTTTTACTTCCATATTTGAATGTAATTTTAACACCAGCAAAACAAATAACATAAAGATTTCTGCTTTCAATTTTAATTTTACAGAGCAATTAAAATCAAAAAACTACTTAAACTATTATTTGTTTTTTGGTAATTATGAGCGAAATGAAATTAACAGCGATATTGTTACTAATGCTAGTATGTTTCATTTTAGATACAACAGAAAAATAAATCGCACTATACGTTTTGAATTATTTACACAAGTACAAAACAACCGGCTTTTAAACATTCAACTTAGAAATTTATATGGTGTGGGTACAAGAATAAAATTTTACAAACATAAATTATTATCGGCCTATTTAGGTAATTCTTATATGTTTGAATACCAAAAACTTTATCAAGAAGGAGAGAACACATTTCAATTTCATCGTCTTAACAATTACCTATCTTTTCATCTAAAAAATAAAAGTCACACGATTGAAGTCAATTCAATAACTTACTACCAACCCAGTATAGAAGATTTTAAAAATTATAGATTCACACACGAGAGCTCTCTAAATTTCAAAATCACAAAAAACCTATTTTACAACACCTCAATTTCACTTGGTTTTGATAATATGCCTGCTCTAGGGATAAATAAAAACAATTATTCCTTCAAAAACGGTTTGAAATTGGTGATTTGAGAAATAAAAATCTCCTTATTCAAATTTAACACTATCCAAAATATTTGGTCTTATTTTGTTTCTTATTATAGTTAATGGATGGAAAGGAAAATATTCATCAAATTCTTCCCTTTCAGAAAGATTCATTAAATTTCCTTTCTTATAATCTCTATCATAAGGATCTTTTCGATATAATTTCATTAACTCCATCAAATCAACCCCTCCAATTTCACAAATTGGATGCATAGAAACATTATCTCTTATTCCAGTTGGACTCCTTTCAAAAACCATAACTCGAAATTGATATAATTTTTGCTCCTCATAGTTATTTAAATTCAGAAAATAAGTATAATCCATACCCATACCTTCTTTTCTTGGAACTTTTAATATACTTTCGTAGCCATCAATTCCAATTGTGGTAAATATTTCTTCACACATAATTAACCCTCCCCCTTTTTGAGCAATCTGATCTCGCATAAAATCTCTATATGTAATCATTTTACTAAAGTTTTGCTCTTTTGTCATAATATGTCCAGGCTCAATAACTTCAACTATCATTGCATCACATCCATCAACTTGATATTGAAGTTTAGCATCAGTAGCTGTTATCAAATCCCAACTCATATTATTGAATTTCAATTTTCCAAATTGAGTCTCCTGAAATTCATAATTTTTAGAATACGTTTCTAATATTTCCGTGTCTTCTTCAGCAAAAATTTTCCCTAAAATAGAATTAAATGCATTATCAAATTTAGCTTTATTTTCTGAAGTCAATGGAAACAACTCTTCAAATAAATCTCTATGAACAAGATTAGATTCAATAGATTGTGCTTTACTCCTATTTTTATTAAAAAATCTTTTAAACATTAGTTTTTATTTTTTTATGAAATTATATCTTAAAACAATATCCAAATATATTCAATTACATTATAAATATCTTGTCTGACTAGTAAATTATTAAAACAATTGCAAAAACAAAAATCACTTAAAAACTATTTCACAAATTCATTCCAAGATTTAAGAAATGCTTCTGTGAGCAAATATCCTTGCACTTCATAACCTTTTTTGGTAAAATGAACTAAATCACCTCCAAGCAATTGCTGCTTACGCCATTCTTTTGCTCCTTTTAACTCATTTGAAACCGCAAATAAATCCCAAAAAGCAATATTATTTTGGTTACAATAAATAGATATCGCTTCAGACAATTCTTTCAACTTCTTGTTTGGATATTTTTTTCGATAATAAGAAACAGGTGGTGTAGTTATTATAAAAACAGCATTAGGATTAAATGCTTTAATTCTATTTATAGATTGATCTATAGTGGCTATAAAATTTTCTTGCGTCAATGAAAAATTCTGTGCTTCATTGGTACCCATTGAAAAAATATAACAATCTCCGTTCAATTTCGGCAATTGCTCCCAAAAAAGATTCGCTTCATTATAATCAGAAAATTTAGCTCCATTAACACCTATAGTATGATATAGTATGCCTCTTGATTTGCTGTTTTCTAATACGAATCCATAAACTTTGGGGTTTACTTTATCTGAAAATGAGACACTAAACTCCATAGAAGGAGTAATTAAATTAGTACAAACCAAATCATTTTCAATATGTATTCTATGAGGAGGATTATCAAACCCTATAGATTTTAATTCTTTATTAGCTAATATGGTAATTTTATCAAACTTTTGTAAAGAATCGGTAGTATTTCTGAATTTAAAATTGATGTTAGTATTAGTAAAATCTGATTGTGCTACAAAACCACTTATTCCACAGGGCATATCAATATTTTTTTTAATTAACCTACTTCCCTTCCATATATAATTCGAGCTAAAAATATAATCATTTGGCCCATTACTTTTAGCTAGCTGATACGGAAAAACAAATCCCCTACCTGCATTCCCGAAATACAACTGTAATTCTTTTCTAATTATTGCGGTTAACATATCCGCTTGAAGATGTGAATCACCTATATGTACAAAAGAAATCTTTTGCAAGCTATCACACTTCAATTGCTTCATTTTTTGAAATAATGGCAATAGATGATTACTATTAGAAATAACATTTTTGTCCAAATTCAGCTTAATCTTCGGAAATATCGAATCTGTACTTTTATACTTAACATTTAGGTTATTTTGCCCCGTAAACACTTGAAAAAAAAGGAGAAAGAAGTAATATTTCTTTTTAAAAATTGGCATAAAAACATTAAATTTAGGTTAATTTTTTGGTAAAAATTTCAGTTTCAAATATAAGTTTTTATATCTTCGCATACCCTACTTAATAAAGTTTAATGTTGAATTAAAAAATACTTAGGTATGAAAAAAACGATCTTATTACTGTTATTTGTTACTTGTTTATTGAGTAATATAACACATTCACAAAGTCATTCCTATGTTAATAAACATAATGAATTGGCTGAGAATTTATCTGTAGAATTTGGCATTCCTAAATCAATTATTTTGAGTATTGCCATAGTAGAATCAGGTGCTGGAAGCAGCAAAGTTGCAAAAAAACTGAATAATCACTTTGGCATAAAAGGCAAAAATAATGTCTCTTGGTCAAGATTTAAGCAATATTCGAGCGTAGAAGATTCTTTTAGAGACTTCTGTGTGAAAATTTCTTCAAAGAAATTTTATTCTAATATGAAAGGTAACGATGATTATCTACTTTGGTTAAAAAAAATTAGCTTAACAGGATATTCAACTAAACCCAAGCTTTGGTTAAAAAAATTAAAAAAGACGATTTTACTTCATAATTTAGAAGATTAAACAAAAACAAGGGTCAATTAATTTTGACCCTGTTTTTTTTGAAGTTTAATTGTAAATTTGTGTTTTCTAAAAAATAAAATGATTTCAATAAATACTAAAACCCTACAAGATTTACAATTTCAAACTGTCTTAGAAACTATTTCGGAATTATGCATAACCGAAATTGGTAATGAAAAAGCATTAGCTATTTCTCCTTATAAAAATGAAGAGGAATTACTTCAGTCATTACATCAAACCTCAGAGTATAGAGCTTCATTTGATAACAATAACGCATTACCTAATCACGGTTTTGATGCGATAACCAACGAAATTAAATTTCTTGGTATAGAAGACAGTTTTCTTGAAGTTGCAAGTTTCAAAAAAATACATTCCATTTCGGAAAATACAAACATACTATTACAATTCTTAAAGAAATTTGAAGACTACTACCCTGCGCTTTCTTTTAAGGCAAGTCAAATAGAGATTACTAAAGAAATTACTAAAGCAATAGATTCTGTATTAGATAAATATGGTGAAATCAAAGATGATGCTACACCAGTTTTATTAGAAATACGCCGAAATATGAATCTTGTTCGTGGTAAAGTCAATCAAAGTTTTGGAATGGCATTAAGCCAATACAATTCATTAGGCTATCTAGACGACATTCGTGAAACAGTAATTGAAAACCGACGAGTTCTTGCTGTATTAGCTATGTATCGTCGCAAAGTAAAAGGTTCTATCCTTGGAAATTCTAAAACGGGAAGTATAACTTATATTGAACCAGAAGCTACCTTACGCTATTCTCGTGAGTTATCTAATTTAGAGTATGAAGAACGTGAGGAAATAATCAAAATTCTAAAGAATTTAACTAATACTATTCGCCCATTTTTGTCCTTATTAATCCAGTATCAAGACTTTTTAAGTGATATTGATGTGATTTCGGCAAAGGCCAAATATGCTCGAAAAATCAACGGATTGCTACCTTCTATAACTCAAGAAAGAAGAGTTTTTCTTCGAGATGCCTTCCACCCTATTTTGTATTTAACAAATAAGAGCAAAGGAGAAACAACCTATCCCCAGACTTTTGATTTTAATCCAGAAAACCGAATCGTTGTAATTTCTGGTCCAAATGCGGGGGGAAAAACTATTTCGATGAAAACAGTAGGTTTGCTTCAATTGATGTTGCAATCAGGTATGCTTATTCCTGTTCACGAACGTAGCGAAACTTGCTTGTTTGATAGAATTTTGACCGACATTGGAGACAATCAGTCGATTGAAAATCATTTGAGTACCTATAGCTATAGATTGAAGAATATGAATCACTTCTTGAAAAAGTGTAATTCAAAAACCTTGTTCTTAATAGATGAATTTGGTACAGGTTCAGACCCTGAATTAGGTGGTGCTTTAGCAGAAGTATTCTTAGAAGAGTTCTACCATCGTGAAGCATTTGGAATTATCACTACGCATTATTCCAACCTAAAAATGTTGGCAAATGAATTACCTTTTGCAACCAATGCAAATATGCTTTTTGACGAAAAATCACTGGAACCTATGTATAAATTGGTTTTAGGACAAGCTGGAAGCTCTTTCACCTTTGAAGTAGCTCAGAAAAATGGTATTCCATTCGGATTGATTAACCGCGCTAAAAAGAAGATTGAAGGTGGCAAAGTACGTTTTGATAAAACCATAGCTTCTTTACAAAAAGAACGTTCAAAGATGGAAAAAACTTCTTTGACACTAAAAGAAGAAGAAGTCAAAGCCCGTGAAGAAAGCAAACGTATGGAAAACATCAATGCCAAGATTCAGGAAAAATTAGAACGCTACCAAGAACTTTTTGATGCTAATCAGCGTTTAGTTTATATGGGGCAAAAAATTGATGACATTTCTGAAAAATATTTCAATAACAAGAATAAAAAGGAATTGATAGGTGAATTTTTAAAAATGGTCGAAATTGAAAATTCTAAACGCAAAAAACTAACTGTCAAGGAAAAGAAAGAAAAAGAAAAAGTCGAGAAAGAAGTCATAGCCGAGGTACAAGTTAAGGTTGAAGAAATCCGAAAGGAGAAAAAAGAAAAGAAAGAAAAAGCCAAGGTTGAAGAAGAAAATAAACCTAAAGTAATACTTAAGGTAGGTGACCGTGTTCGTATGATTGACGGGAAGTCTATAGGAACAATAGATAAAATTGAAAAGAAAAAAGCAGTAGTAAATTATGGTGTTTTTACTTCAAAAGTAGATTTGGAACAACTGGAGTATATTCAACCTAAATAATTTTAGATTTATGATTTTGGATATTAGATTTATGAAGTCTTACTTATGAAAAACCTACCTCAAAATAAAAAAATAATCCTCTTTGATGGAGTTTGTAACTTTTGTAATGATTGGGTGAATTACATCATAAAAAAGGACAAAAAAGATATTTTTCGTTTTGTATCATTACAATCAGAGCTAGGGCAAGAAATTCAACAATATTTAGGTATTGCAGATAGAGGCATTGACAGTATAGTTTTATATATTCCTAACCAAGCCTATTACTATAAATCAGGTGCGGTACTTGAAATAGCAAAAGAATTACCTTATTTGAATTGGCTTTCTCTATTTAAAATTTTTCCTGCGTTACTTCGAGATTCAATTTATGATTATATAGCAAAAAATCGTTATAAATGGTACGGTAAAAGAGAAAGTTGTATGATGCCTACGCCTGAATTGAGAAGGAAATTTTTATAAGAATTTTAGTTCCCAATAAAATCTAATTACCTGATTTTAAACCACTACACCTGAAAGGTTTTAAAAAAACTGCCATATGTTGTAAAGAAAACGTGTTTAAGAGCAGACCCTTATTGATAAAAAAGGATAGCAAAAAAACTATCCTTTTCAATTATCGTATTTTCATCAAACTTATTACTGGTTGGTTGCGTCTCGGTGGAGCCAACGTCCTCTTCAATTTGACAAGCAATATAAATATTTTTTAAACTAATTTATTTGCTACTAAATATTCTGCAATTTGAACTGCATTTGTAGCAGCTCCTTTTCTAAGATTATCAGCCACAATCCACATATTTAAAGTATTAGGTTGACTTTCATCACGACGGATACGACCTACAAACACATCGTTTTTACCTTCGGCATATAATGGCATTGGGAATGTAAAAGTATCAATATTATCTTGAACGGTTACTCCGTCTGTATGATGTAAAATAGTTCTTACCTCTGTAACATCAAAATCATTTTCAAATTCTACGTTAACAGCTTCACTATGACCTCCTACAACAGGAACACGAACTGCGGTTGCAGTCACTGCAATTGTTTTATCATCTAAAATTTTTTGTGTCTCACGAACTAGTTTCATTTCTTCCTTAGTATATCCGTTATCTTCAAAAACATCACATTGCGGAATTAAATTTCTATGGATAGGATATTTATAAGCCATTTCTCCCTGTGCTCCCGCATATTCATTTTCTAACTGACGTACCGCTTTTACTCCAGTACCAGTTATTGATTGATAGGTAGAAACAATTACACGCTTGATATCATACTTTTTATGTAATGGAGCTAAAACCAATACCATTTGAATTGTTGAGCAATTTGGATTAGCAATAATTTTATCTTCTTTAGTTAAAACCGAAGCATTTATTTCTGGCACTACTAATTTTTTAGTAGGATCCATTCTCCAAGCAGATGAATTATCTATAACAGTTGTTCCAGCTTCAGCAAATTTAGGAGCCCATTCTTTAGAGGTATCACCGCCAGCAGAGAAAATAGCAATCTCTGGTTTCATATCGATAGCTGTTTGCATACCAACGACCTTATATGATTTACCTTGATATTCAACTTCTTTTCCTATAGACTTCTCAGAAGCAACTGGAATTAATTCTGTTACAGGAAAATTTCTTTCTGCTAAAACTTGTAGCATTACTTCACCTACCATACCGGTAGCACCTACAACGGCTATTTTCATTTTTATTTATCTTGTTTAAATTTGATTACAAAATTAATTAATTATTAATTTCAAAAAGTAATTTATTTTTTTTTTCACAATTTTTATTAAAATAATCATTTTTTGTGGTGAAATGATTA
>JASGCW010000264.1 GCA_030053945.1 Limnohabitans sp. | reverse complement strand
ATTGGTATATTTTGCTTTCATTCTCTTATCTGTTTTTTTTTATTAAAAAAATATACCCATATTGGTTAGGTGGTGTTATCGGCTACCTTTCTTGTTTGTTATTTAATTATTACTTCTGCTCCAGTTTTGGGAAACCTATGTTATATACTTTTGTTAAAATACATTTTTTATTACCCAATTTACACTTTCAATTAATTCTTCAACTTGTTCTTTTATGGGTTCAACATCTTTATTATAAGCACATTTATTTCTACCTTTTTTAGAATAGACTTTCTTGTCCATTATTTTGGTTTTGTTTTTTAGTTATCATTGAACTAATTTCGATTATTTTATCTTTATGCAGATATTGTTCCAGTTCCTTGAATTGTGAAGGAACTTCCTTTGGGAAAAAACTTATGTCATATTTTTTAAAATATTTGTAACTGCTATTTTTGTTACCAGGTTTGCGTAATATCCTTTCGACTAAAGGATATAGTTTTTCTCCAAGTTCATTTCTTCCTTTATGTTTTTGAATGCTTTCCTTAAAACTATTATGATGTAGGCAATGCGAAATCGTGCCAACCAATATATCTGATAGTTGAATTATTTGTGAATATGAAGCGTATTCTATTTCTAATTTATGGTTTGAATTGATGAAAAACACTTCACGAAAATTAGATTTTAATTTTTCCCCATCTTCTTCTATTCTCGAAATGCAATGCCAGTTAAAATATTTATGCTTTTCTAAATTTCCTTCCTTGTCATGGAATATCTTATTTATTCTTATTTCATGAAAATCGCTGAAAAAATATTTCGTAGAAAACACATTTACTTTGAAGAACCGATTGTATAAGTTAGCATAGTTCTCACCTTTTTTCAAGGGACCTTCTCCAAACTTATCTTCTTCAAGCAACTTTGTATCTAATCCTAATACTTTAAAATAAATACTTTCGTCTTCGTCTTTTAGGATTTCATCTAACCATAATTTAGCTAATTCTAATTTTGCACCTGGTTTTTCAATACCTGCAAATTTCATTTCGTGATGATAATTAATGTTGTTTCTATGCTTCATCAATTTATTATAAATTGATCCAAATTTGGTTGTTGGGATAATTATTGTTGAAATATAATTCCACCCATCACCAATATTTTTCCTTTCATCTGTAAAAAGATCAATTTCAATCTCCCGTTTATCTCTTCTGCCAAACATGTTCATTTTCTTTTTTTTAGTTGCATGGAACTGTATATGGTTTTCATAGCATTATAAACCTGCTCTTTACAGGTGGTTTTATTTGATAATTATTTTTTTTGTAAGTATTTTTCCAACTCCATATTTTGTACATTATTTATTCCCCTTTGCTCTATTGTGTGTCTTGCAGAGCATTTGGCAGTTTTTAGTATCTGTAGCTCCCCCTTTACTCCAAGCGCTTACGTGGTCTGCGTCCATTTCTGCTAATTTCCAAATTTTGGTTTTGTTAGCATCGTGTCCGATTGCACAATGTGAACAATTTGATATATTTTTCTTTTCAGCTTCTGCTGTCTGAATAGCGTAAGTTGATTTTTTTGTCGCTTCGTCAAAAACTCGAACTTCCAAAAGTTTAAAGTCTGTTGAACCACCCAAAATAAATTCAAAAACGCCTTTTCTGTTTTTTATGTATGGGTCGGCATACAATTTTTTAACTTGTTCAGAAACTGTCTTTGAGCTGTATGGTTGTTTCTTATAAGTTTCGTAAAGTCTGCCCCATTCTAGTCCTTTCATTTCGCTTTCTACGTCTGTAAACACTGTAGAAACCCAGTCAATAACACTTGTAAAATAGTTTTTAAGTTCTGTAATGTTTGTGTCAAATCTATGTCGGCTCATATAGTCGCTCACATTGTCTTTGCTTACCCATTCCAAAGCTCTTTCTAAAAAGTCTTGTCGGTTTGCACTACCTGAAATATAAGCACTCCATTTTTGAATATTTGCATTTTGGCTGTTGCTAAACTCTTGCTTTGCAAGTGTCACAAAAGGACCCGAATAGACAGCGTTTAATAATTCTTGATTTGTCAAAGGAACACCTGAAATATTAATGGTTCTAAACCATTCTTTTATTTCGCTTTCTGTTCCTTCACATTCATAAATTAAAAGTTTGGCTTCTAAAATTTTCTTTTGTTTATCTTCTGCAATACCACTAAAATATTGCTCCATTCCGTTTTCGTCTTTTATGGCAAATTTGTTAGTTACAAATCTGCCGAAACTTGTAATACGTTGTTGTCCGTCTAACACTTCAAGGCTGTTTTTATCAACTCTATTGAAATAAATTAAACCTAATGGATAACCTTTTAAGATTGAATTTATTACTCCAACATCTCTTTTTCCGTCTGCATAAATATAGTTGCGTTGGTATTCGGGTTGAATTGTCAAAGTTCCCGAAAGTCCAAACAAGCCTTTGCCTTCAAGTTCGTTGTAAATAAAACCATCGCAAATGTCTTTTATTGTTATTTCTGTTCTTAATGTTGTCTCCATTATTTAATTTCTCTATTTTTTATAAATACACGAGCATAAGTATTTTTTTCATTTATCAATGGTCTTGCATCTTTGTCGCCTAAAAATGGAATACCTACAACTTCTTTATTATATCCTGCCGATGAAGCCATACCTAAAATTTCAAATTGTTCAGGCGAATATTTGTCAAGAAAACTTATGGGAACTCCCATTACTCCTTTGAAATCACTTGGAATTGCATCAGTAAATGGAACTTCAATAGCATCGTAATTATCATATTTTTGATATCCTTTTCCCTTTATTTCTT
>JASGCW010000263.1 GCA_030053945.1 Limnohabitans sp. | reverse complement strand
TAGATACAACAATTACATTATCTGAAAAAAATAATTTTACAGAATCTGATCAAGAGTTTTCAGAAAAAGAAGCTGAAAAAACTTTATATGAATATTTCAAAAAAAAGGAATATTGTCTCAATCAATCGTTAAAGGCAATTTTTCAGAACGTGAAGAACAACTTTTCGTTGAGTATAATACAATTTATAGATTCCCATCAAAAAAATCTATAGCAATTATTGCTTATTGGTTAGCTCCAGCGTATTTAAATGGTCATTGTGTTCAACCTAAAAGAGCTATTATTTCTCGATTTGAGAAAGAATTAAAAATAACCAATGAAGAATTTATTCCAGAAAGATTTTTAATTGATAGCATAGATAAAAATTCTGTAATATTTATATCAGATTATGAATGCGCAAACGATACAATATTAAAAAAGTATAGGTTAAAATTTGAATAAGCTCTCACAAATACCTAAGCTATTTTTTTAGCAATATTTATCAACACTCCGTGAGTCGTTAGGCATCGAAGAGCCAACAATGAAATAAATTTATCGAACACCAATGAAAATAAGAATTAAGTGAGATAATTACAATCACTAAATTCCATTTTAAATAAAAACTTAGTGAAGTAAGCCTCTGTTGAATCCTTTGATAAATTCAGGGTGGTATCAAACAAACAATTTTGGTTATATTTGACAGAATTTTGTGAAGTTTTTTCACAGACTTACATTAGCCGTTTTTTCGTGCGATAGAAAACCAAGAAAGATAAATATGAAAAATTTTATTTGCATTCTGATAGCAACTATTACAAGTTCTTGTTTTTGTCAAGATTATGAACCAATTGAAATAGTCAAAAAATTATTAGCAAAGGAAAAATTTAATGATATTCAAAAATATTCAAAAGGCGAATTTAAAGGACATCCAAACGGTTCGGATCTTGGTGAAAATTTAACCTTAAATTTTAAGGTATTAAATCAAACTGAAACTAAAGCGGTTGTAAACGTAACCTTAATTGACAGTTTAGGAAAAGGACTGGATACATATTTTCATTTTGAAAAAGATGTAGTTTGGAAAATTAATGCTTATAGAGCTTTGGCAATGACAGGAATGCTGGAACAAGCAAAAAACGAACTAGAAAAAATAACACAAAAAGAAATTGATAGCATTTTAAATAAAAAAGACACACAAAAAAAGGGAATTTTTGAAAGCAAAGAAGATTATAAATATCTACTTGAAAATATAAAATTAACTTTAGAATTTGACGATAACATCGTCAAACATTTTATTAAAAACAAAGATAAATTTGAAAAATTAAAGGAAAAAATATTGGCTTTTAAATCAAATCTTAAAAATAAAGATTTTGTTAAACCACACGACGTAAATGAAATATTTAAAATTGATTTAAGAGATTTATACTTAGGGGAATTAATAAAATATAAATTAATTTGCCAAGATTGCTTCGAATTAATAATTGGAGGGATGATTGACAATACCGTTGGTTACTTTTATTTGGAAGACAAAACTAAATTACCAGAATTAAATCCAAGTAGAATAATAATGATTAGAGAAATTGGAAACGGTTGGTATATGTTTAAGACGACTTAATAAAAACTACCGCACAGAGCTAAGCTTTATTTATAAGTTACTAATTATTTTTCAGTAATATTCATCAACATACCCCATTATTAACTAAACATCAAAATCTATTTTTGCAAGTTATTTTTATCAGCGATAATTATCAGCAGTAGCAAAGTAAATTGATACGTACATCTGTGTAAATCTGTGTAATCTGTGGCAAAAAAACAACATTTTTCATTTTTAAAGGTTTATCCCTAAGTAACAAATAACTTTGAGATAAAAAAAGCACCAACTCACGCTGGTGCTTCAACAAAATGCAAATCAATATGAAAATTAAAACTCCTTATTTACTGTTTCTAAAAACCAATTTGTTATCAAAACAATCTAATAAAATGATGCTATCGGTGGTTACATTACCAGATAAAATCTCTTTTGATAACTGATTTAAAACTTCACGCTGAATGACTCTTTTTACAGGTCTAGCACCAAATTCTGGATCGTAGCCTTTTTCTCCTAGATACTGTATAGCTTCGGGAGTGGCATCCATTGTGATGTTTTGTTGTGCCAACATTTTAACCACACTCTTCAATTGTAAACCAACAATCTCTTTAATGTTCGCATTGCTTAATGGCGTAAACATTACAATTTCATCAATTCTATTAATAAACTCTGGACGAACCGTTTGTTTTAATAATCCCAGCACTTCTACTTTTGCAGCTTCGGCGGCAGCATCAACACTTCCTTTTAAATTTTCGAACTTTTCTTGTATTATATGACTTCCCATATTAGAGGTCATAATAATAATGGTGTTTTTGAAATCGGCCAAACGCCCTTTGTTATCTGTCAAACGTCCTTCGTCTAGCACCTGAAGCAAAATATTAAAAGTGTCAGGATGTGCTTTCTCAATTTCATCTAACAACACCACCGAATACGGTTTTCTTCTTACAGCTTCGGTTAATTGCCCACCTTCATCATAGCCCACATAACCTGGAGGCGCACCTACTAACCTGCTCACACTATGACGTTCTTGATACTCACTCATATCAATACGCGTCATTGCGTTTTCATCGTCAAATAAATATTCGGCAAGCGCTTTCGCTAATTCGGTTTTACCAACACCAGTAGTACCAAGGAAAAGGAAAGAACCTATAGGTTTTTTTACATCCTGCAATCCAGCTCGACTACGACGTACCGCATCACTTATTGCTTGAATCGCTTCTTCTTGA
>JASGCW010000262.1 GCA_030053945.1 Limnohabitans sp. | reverse complement strand
AAACAAATCACTAAATTTGATTTAACAAGAGAAGATTTAGGTTTTGTAACTAGTTGATTTACAGAACCTATTTAGGATGTTAGTCACAATATTAACAGACCCGTGCAAACGACAACGTAAAGAAAGAAAATGACTTTTGAAGATTTTAAAAATAGGTTAGACAAATCAACTCAAGAAGATGAAGTAAGGGGCATTTATGCAACTTATTTCAAGATTAAGTATAACACGGCTGACAGACACGATTTATATACACCACAAGTTTTATTTGAATTTAAGGCAGAAAAGAACTTTCAAAACCTTAAAGCACTTGCGACAATTCTTGCTCAATCACTTTATTACATCAGACGACTGAAATACGTTGAAGTAGAGAAAGCAATTCCGTTTTTCATTTGCCTTGCCGACAAAAACGAAGCGACCTTAACAGAAACTCGTAAATGGTCAACTTATTACACCAATGACGGTTACGACTGGGAACGACCAGCAAGCAAGCCCGACCCAAAACTTATTGACCATTTAGTGAAAGAACCCGAAACTGGCAAAATTCACGTTTATAAAATCACTAAAAAACAAGAGCAAGAAGCATTCAAGAAAAATCTTGACAACGCCTTAAATCCACAAATGATTATGGATTTTGGCGACAAGAAAATAATAAACGAAGAAAACTTTGAAGCCGTTTTTGAGCATTGGAAAAATGTAATTGGACCTTACATTGTAAACGGCTACAAACCATCTTTTTATTTCCTTGCCAATATTCAACGTGACAAAGTAATCATTGATAAAGATAATAGCCGAGTAGTTTTTACATTTGAAGATAAGAACTCAAAAACGCAAAAAGTCCTAATGAAGGACTACGATTATTTTTGGAGTGTTTACGATTATGTAGAAAATGCCGAAACTATTAACGGTATTCACGCAAAACTTGACCGACTAACAGACGAAAGCCAAAGAAGATTTGAAGGTGAGTTTTTTACTCCGCTTCATTTTGGACAAAAAGCAGTTCACTATTGGAACGAAGTGTTTGGAAAAAATTGGTATAAATCTGGCAAGTTTAGAATTTGGGATATGGCTGCCGGAACCGGCAACCTTGAATATCATTTACCTGCCGAAGCATACAAGTATTTGTATATGTCAACACTTCATGGGAGCGAAGCCGACCATTTGAAAAAGGTGTTTCCTAATGCAACTTGTTTTCAATACGACTATTTGAATGACGATGTTGAATATGTTTTCAACAAAGGTAATTTGCCATTTACTCCTAATTGGAAACTACCAAAAAAATTAAGAGACGAGTTAGCCGACCCAAATATCATTTGGATAGTTTACATCAATCCGCCTTTTGCAACAGCACAAGACGCTAAATCAGATGGTAGTTCAAAAAAAGGAGTTAGCAAAACCAAAGTAGAACTTGCAATGGATAGTGTGGATGTAGGTCACGCAAAACGTGAACTCTTTGCTCAGTTTATGTTTCGCATTGTTCACGAGCTACCTAAAAATTCTTTTTTAGGTATGTTTTCTACTCTAAAATATTTGAACGCACCTGATAGCGTTGCATACAGAGACAAACATTTTAACTTCAAATACGAAAAAGGATTTTTGTTTCACTCAAAATGCTTTCACGGAGTAACAGGCAATTTCCCTATTTCCTTCTTAATATGGAATTTATCAAAGAAATCAGAAGCTAAATTTGTAGAAATTGACATTGCAAATAGTTCAGGTGCGACAATCGGAATTAAACATCTAAGGCTGATTGATAAAAATGATGTATTGAATAATTGGTTTAAAAGACCTCAAAATTCAAACGATTACATTTTACCTGCAATGAGCAACGGTATAACTGTTAAAGACGGAAATACTGATACTCGCCACAGAGCAAGACCAGATTTTTTGGCTTCTATTTGCAGTAAAGGAAACGACTTCCAAAATGCTAAGTATGTTACTATTTTATCGTCTCCAAGTGTAAGTGCAGGAGCATTTTCAGTAATTAAAGAAAACTTTGAAAAAGCATTAATACTACACGCAGTTAGAAAAATTCCAAAACCGACTTGGTTAAATGACAGAAATCAATTTTTAATTCCTCAATGCGAACCGACAAAAGTATTTATTAATGATTGTGTGGTTTGGAGTTTATTCTCTAATTCAAATCAAACATCTGCATTAAAAAATGTTTCGTATTTGAGTAACACTTATCAAATCAAAAACAACTTCTACCCTTTCCAACTTGAAGAAATCAAACAATGGGAAATTAGAGACCCTGATTTTAGACAACAAATAACAAAGGACGAAAACAGATTTGTTGCAGATTGGCTTTCTAAAAACAACATATCGGACGAAGCAAAAGAAGTAATTGAAAAAGCAAAAACTGTTTACAAACTCTTTTATTCAAACCTTAACCAAATGGCAACCAACAAATGGAAAATTGACACTTGGGATGCAGGTTGGTATCAAATAAGACGTTGCTTGACAGAACACAACTTGGCGACAGACGAATTAAAAGAATTGAGCAAGGCAAACGAACAACTTGCGAACAAGATTTTACCACAAATAGAAGAGTTCGGCTTCTTAGACAAAGACGAAGTTTATGACGAAATATAAAGAAATACTGCTGGTAACAGCGGTTTGGCGTAATGGCGGGTTCAGTGCTTCGTATGACAGTTTTGTGGTAGGTTCAAGTGCAGTTCTTCGATTGAACCTTTGTGCTAAAAATCCGCCACTTCGCAAAGCCCCAAAACGTTAGCAGCAAAACCCCGAGCTAATTTTTTTGGACATTTTATTATTAAAAAGCAATACTAAATTATTGTAATTAAATTT
>JASGCW010000261.1 GCA_030053945.1 Limnohabitans sp. | reverse complement strand
ATATTCAATTTCAAAAAAGTATGGTATTTCAATTGAGCAACTAGAATTACAAAATCCAGAAATTATAAATGGTTTAGTTGAAGGGAATAAACTAGCCATAAACAAAAATTTTGTAAAAGCTAAAAACGAGAATGAGGAATTGATGATTGCTCTTGCTGAAAAACAAGCAGTAATTGAAAAATCTAAATCACAAACTGCTAAAATTGAAGATTTAGAAGATAGATTAAAAGTTCAAAAAGAGCTAAATCGTAAAATGATTACGCTCAATAAATTGAATATCAATTTGAATGCTATTGACGAATCTAAAACAGGTTCTGTTGAAAAATTGAGACTAATAGTTGATGCCAACAAAAAAATTCAGGATCTTTTACTCTGGAAATTAGATTCGTTAGCTTCATCTATGGAAGTAGAATTGGCCGAATTGAAAACTAAAGATGTTGAAACTCTTGAAGAATCAAAAAAACTTGAAAGAGAATCGTATAAAAGAATAGGTGAAACGAATCAAATTATCATTCAGTTAAAACAAGATTTAGCAGAAAATAGAAAGATTTTCACAAATGCAATGATGAAAGTACAACGATTAACCGTTCAAGAGAATCAAGAATACAAGAAAAAAGTGCGTGAAAATTTATCGAATAAGGATTTGGCATCGATAGAGGAAATGAATAAAATTAATCAAACACAATCAGAAATAGATAAGAAAAATGAAGCTTTATTAACTAAAATCAATACTATTGATTCTGAGAAAAAAGAAGTTTTAAAACGTAAAATTTCTAGAGCAACATTTTATAGTGCAGAGGCTAGAGAATATGATGATCGTTTAGCTCAAGTAAAATTAGAGCGTTATCAAAAGAATGTATCTGAAAATAATAAAATAGAGCCTGCTAAACCAGTAGAACCAGCAGAAATTGATAAAGCATTAAAAGAAAATATTATAGATGCTAATAATCCAACAAAAATTGAAATAATTCGTAATCTGAAAAATGTAGAAGATGGTTTTTACATAGTAACAAAAATTTTCGCAGACACAAATGAAAGAGATGAGTTTGCAAGAAAATTGACAGATTCAGGTGAAGTAAAAGCTAGTTTTTTTTATAATATCAACAATTTTATGTATTATGTACATACGAAAAAATTCGAAACTGCTAGTGAAGCAATTTTCGAATATAAAAAATGTATGAATAAACCATTATTTGAAGGTGTTTTTATTGTTCAAATCCAAAAGGAACAATAAATTTGTGTAAAAATAGTTTACACAGTAAATAACCTATAATGAAAAAAATAATTTTCTGGATTTTAATTTTTAATAGTTCAATCTTTTTTGCTCAAAATGAGTTCAAGCACAAAGTAGCAAAAGGGGAAACAGTTACACAGATAGCTAAAAAATATGCTATTACACCTTTAGATATTTTTAAATTAAATCCTGATGCGCGAGCAGGAATTTCTGAAAATACAGTATTAGTACTCCCAAAAAGTAAGCAAGTTTCAACTCCAGTTGGATCAACAAAAAAGCATATCGTTGTCGAAAAGGAAACTTTGTTTAGTATTTCAAAGCAATATGGAGTAACGGTTAATGAAATTGAATCATTGAATCCTGATGCGAAAAATGGACTTAAAATTGGACAAACACTTGTTATTCCTTCAAAAGGAGAAGTTTTGAAAGCAGTTTCTCCTAACAAAGGATTGCAACAAAAGTTACCCATTTTACATACAGTACAAGCAAAAGAAACTAGATATGGTATAGCAAAACAATACGATATCACTATTGAAGAATTGGAAAAGAAAAACCCTGAAATAGTAGGTAAAGAATTGCCATTAGGTTATCAGTTGCTTATAAAAGGAGAGCGTCCAAAAATAACGGCTCCAGTTTCTCAACAACCAAAACCTATTAGTAGCACGTCAACGCCATTTGATAATACTAAAAACCAAGGGGTTTATACTGTAAAGCCACAAGAAACCCTATATAGTCTTACTAAACAGTTTGATTGTACTCAAGAGGAATTAATAGCTCTAAATCCTGAGTTGAAGGAAGGTTTAAAAGAAGGAATGATTCTTAAAGTTCCTACCAAATCTAGTGTTACGGTTGTGAAAGCTAATTATTCGGATTTGACAAAATCAATTAAAAATCAGAATAAGAAAAAATTAGCCCTACTCTTACCTTTCAATATTAATAAATTAGATCAAGATACTATCAACTCTACTAAAGCTAGATTGCAAAAAGATAAATTTTTGAATATGACTTTAGATTTTTATTCTGGTGCTATGATGGCAATAGATTCAATTCATAAATTAGGAAGCAATATAGAAGTAACAATTTTGGATTCTGATGAAACTAAATCGTCGTCAAATGTTACTAATCTTATTCAGCAAAATGATTTAAAATCGTTTGATGCGGTAATAGGTCCTTTTTACCAAAATAATATTGAAAAAGCCGCTAGTCTTTTAGAGACAGTTCCTATAATTTCACCATTATCTAAAGATTACGATAAGGTTTATCCAAATCTTATGCAAGCTACGCCAACAAATAATGATGTGAAAAATGCTATGTTTGATTATATTAGGAGTAAAGGTGGAAATATAATTGCTATTATTGACCCTAAAAAGCAATCTATAAAACAGTTTATTTTAGAGAATCATAAAGATGTTCAATTTGTAAGCTTTACTGAAGCGGGAGCTGTTGATTTTGCACAATTGAAGACGCTTTTAGTTACAGGTAAAGAAAATTATGTGATTATGGAAACAGAAAAAACAAACCTGATTCTATCTATAACCTCTAATTTGTTAAGTCTTCAAAAACAGCTTTTTGATATC
>JASGCW010000260.1 GCA_030053945.1 Limnohabitans sp. | reverse complement strand
CTGATAGCTTTCAAACTCTTGTTTTAATCCAAACAAAAAATCTTTTCTGTTATTGCCTCTTAAAGCTTTGGCAATCTCTTGCTCACTTTTACGGCAGTTGTGATGACGATGTTTTGCCAGTTCCTGTGGATTGTGATTGCCATTGCAAATGTCTTCAATAATTTTCAATCCTGTAAGTCCGCAGACATCTTTAACTACAACATCTAATCTAAAGTTGAGCAGCTTTAAATACTTCTGCATTTTATGGGTGGCTTCTACTGCTTGTTGCACCCAATTGGTTCTTTGCCTGCAATAGGTACGTAATGTTTCGGTGGTTTCATCAGGTAAAAAACTGCCACTTAAAAGCCCAATGCTATGCAGCTTTTGAATCCACCTGGCATCTTTTACATCCGTCTTTTTGCCTTTGATGTTTTTAGTAAACTTGCCATTGCAAAGGGTAACATCAAATCCATTTTTTGAAAGCTCTACATACAAATTTTGCCAGTAACAGCCTGTACTTTCCATTGCAACGTGGGTAATATTGTGTTGCTTTAAATGAATACAAATACTTTCTAAATCTTCGGCATAAACGCCAAATTCCTTTACATCAGTATCTCCTTGTCCTAGTGCAACAAAGTGTGATCTGCTGCCAATGTCAATACCTGCACAATGAGGATTGATAATGTCCATTTCCATTTTTGCCATAACCATTTTTTTAGTAATTAATAAAAATGACTCTAAGGAAATGTATATATAATTTACAAATTATTCTGAACGGGGTAACTGAGTTCCACCACTGAATTTATACATTGCTTTACCCTAAAGTAAAGCGATACATTTCAACCAGAATGACGCTCGGGGTTTTGAACCACCGATGTTTAAATCGGTCTTGCATAGAGCCTGTTGATGCAAAATTCGGGTGTTCAATCGTTAGCTGAGGAATTTATTTCCGTAGCCGGGAAAGGTAGAATGACGCCCAACGGACAGGGCTTTGTGCAGGTTGGGAAATAGAATTCCGTCTGCCTGGAACCGCTGCTGATTGAAAATATGAAGTTTAAGTTAAGAACTAAAGCCGATAGATATTCGTCTGCCGAAACTGAAGCTAAATAGAATTACAAATGCTCATTGTTGTTCCTTCTGCCCAACTTGCACAAAACCCAATCCTAGCCGATCGCCCTTTTTTTAATATATATCTCGATAAAAAGCTGTTCCTAAATTAATTTGTTCGTTTTCTGGGTTTACTAGTTGCAATGCGTTAAAAATTTTTAATTTCAATTGTTCATTATAATCTTCTTCATTAATTAATGATACAATTATTTCTGAAAGTAATTCTTTCTCTATTATGTTATCTGCTACTGTTACAGCAATATTTTCCATTTCAATAATGAATTTATCCACGAATAGTTCTAGTCCATTTACTTCTAAAAAGAATGCCCCCATTGCAATTGAAGTTCTTTTATTCCCATCATTAAAAGCATGAAATTTATTAAATGAAAAAATCAAATGTGTTAGCTTATCTTCAAATGTTGGATAATAATCGTCATTTTGTATATGTGTTAATGGACTATCAATGTTTCCGTAATCTTTAATTCCCGACCTGCCTCCTGAGATTTCTATAATTTTATCATGTATTTTTATAGCATATTCTGAAGTGAAAAAATTAAATTCCATATTATCTGTCTTTTAATCTTTTGAATACTTCTTTATTTTCTTCTAAGCGTTTCTCTAAATCCATACTACGGTCACCTAAAAATTTATCATAGTCATCAGAACTAACTTCATTTACATACTCTTTGAGTTTCTCGTGTAATGCATCTCTAAATGCCAAATCTCTACTTGCCATTAAACTCCTTGCTTTTTCTCTAAGTGGTATTAAAGTAGCCTCTGTTATTTGCTCATAATTGGTGAACAACAAGATTGCTTCAGATAGACCTAGTTTTCTACCTAGTCTTTCAAATTCAGTTTTAAGATATTTAGAAAAACCATTCTCATAACCTGCAATTAAATCAAGAATTTCTGAATACATTGTACTACGAACACTCTCTTTAGTACTTAACTTTAATATTTGTCGATATTCTTTAGCATTTTCTTTAAATATACTTTTATAAATCTTATCCGTTAACTGTGCGTATTTAAATTTATTTTCTGTTATACAGTAATCTAAGGCGTTAGTAAATTCTTGTCTATAATTATATTCTCTAATTGCACTTGGTAAAAATTCTTCCTCTCGTTGATTAATATACTTGGTTTTTCCTCCAATTTTTTGATTTAATACGTCAATAACTATATCTAATATGGCAGAACGAAGAATTTGAGCCCTTTCCGACCCAGTAAGTAGCATTCCAACATTTAAAAATGATTTATATGTAAAAACTGCTAATTGTGGTGTTTTGGATAAGCTATCTAATTCATTTTCAAATGATTGAACCATGTTCCCGACATTTGTGTCGGGAACATATACGCCTTCGTTTATTCGATAAACAAATTCTGCAATTTTATCTTTGAAATCCTTCAGCTTAATACCCGTATAAATTTCATAACCGCTTTCTATTACTTCGTCTCTGTTGTTTTCAACAATTCTTTCAATTGTACGAATGTCAACTTCGAAATATTCAGCAAGTTGCTGTTTTGTAAATCTAAATTTTCCGTCATGTTTAAACCCGAAAAAACCAATTTGTTGATACACTTCTTGTATAGCAATATTGTTATTCAATATGTTTTTTCTGTCTAAATCAGAATTAGTTAAATCTTTTGTCATGCTCAAAATTACTATAAATTTGTTGATTTTCGGGTATTTTTAGGGTGTCGGCTAACGTCAGTCTGTGAAAAAACTGCTTTATTTTTCAGAACAAAAGTAGCA
>JASGCW010000104.1 GCA_030053945.1 Limnohabitans sp. | reverse complement strand
AACTATTTTAGCTATATTTGGGTAAGTTTGTGAAGTTTTTTCACAGACTGACGTTGGCGGAAATTTAAATAACTAACAATCAATAAAATAACTTTTAAAATATAAAAATATGGCAATAGGTAAAGAAATCCTAAATTTAGCTAACCAACACGATGGTGAAAAATATGTTTTTGGTGCGAATGTACCATTTGATAATCCCAATTATAAAGGACCTTGGGATTGTGCGGAATTTGTTAGTTGGATTGTATATCAAATTACAAAAGTCAAAATTGGCATTAGAGGAAAAGAAGCATATACAGGATATTGGGAAAATGATGTTTCAAAATATTGTAAAAAGATAAGTATCAGTGAAGCTGCACTAACTTATGGTGCAATTGTTTTTAGATCTCCTGGTTTTAAAGGAATTAGTATAGGTCATATTGCGATAAGTGATGGAAAAGGTGGTACAATTGAAGCAAAAAGCACAAATGATGGAGTATGTAAAAGTGTAATAAAAGGTAGGCAATGGGAATATGGTTTACTTATTAATAATGTACAGTATGAGATGAACAATGCTTTTGTATTTGATTATAATAATCCTCCTTTTAACTTTTATGTAAGTTCACCAATAATGAAACATAAAATTGTTGAGGAAACAAAAGAAAAATTAAATAAACTTAATCTGTTTCACGGTGAGATTAATGAAAATTATGAAAGTGAGATTGCAATTGCTGTATCTAATTTTCAGAAAATCAAAGGTATTGTTGTGGATGCAGTATTAGGAAAAGAAACTTTAACCTTACTAAAAGTTAAAGAATATACCAACCTTGAAAAAAATCTTATGTGGTTTAAAAATACATTCGGTGATAAATTAATAAATAGCATAAAAAATACTCCCTTTGATATTGATTTATTAACAGCCATAGCTTATCAAGAAACTGGTTATATATGGAGTAGAATGATTAATAAAACTGATATAAATAACCTTTTACTTTGTTGTACTGGAGATACATTAGATAGCCCAAATAGAAGTGCATTTCCAAAAAACAAAACAGAACTTTTAGTGTATCCCCAAGGCAATGAAATGTTTATCATCGGAAGGCAAGCTTTGAAAAATGTTGGCGATTGGGATAGTACATACAAAAATTTATTTGAAAAAAATCAAAGTAAATTTTGTAGAGGTTATGGTATTTTTCAATATGACTTGCAATTTTTTAAGCACAATCCAAAATACTTTTTAAACAAAGATTGGGCAAATTTTGATAAATGCTTAAATTTAGCTATTCAAGAATTGAAAAGTGCACAAAGTAGAATCTCTACTCTTAAGAACAAAACTACTTTAACAGAAAAAGAAAAAATATTTGTAGCAATTGCATATAATAAAGGTACCGCAGATGTAAATGGTTCTTTAAAACAAGGTCATAAAAACTCATCAAGTGGTAAATATTATGGTGAACTAATTAATGATTATTATAATGTTTCTAAATCACTTTAATACCTAAAATATGAAAATTTTTAAATTACTAGTTTTTACTTCAATATTGTTTTTTATTTCCTGTAATCAAAGTAATTCATTAGATGAGTTCATTAAACAAAATACAAAGGTATCTCAGAAAACTCAAAAATATTTTGTAGGTCAATTCCCAGAATGTAACCTATCAGATGTTTATTTTGTTGAAGGATTTGATAATAAAAATATTTTAAAAGAGAGAGTAATTGTTTTTAAACAAAACGGTGTTTATTCTGTAAATAATAAATTTTTATTCTGGGGAGCACAAAAGTATCCTGTTTTATATTATCACAATTCTGATAGTCTTGAAAATAAAACTGACTTAGTTAATTTAAAAATAACCTTTTCAAATAATAAATTTACTTTTTCAAACATTGATTTACAAAAAACAAATACCGTAATTCAAAAAAAAGTTGAAAATGGTACAAATACTGAAGAAGACATTAGTGAAACTGGAGGAAGCAATGATTATAATTTTAAAGAATTTTTAGAAGATACAAATTGTGGTAAATAATAAACGTCTGTAAACAACTGAGGTTTCGTAGGACTCGAAGAACCAATAATAAAATCATTGTTTTAAGGGTCAAAATAATAAAATCTGCTAACTGCTAAAGTTATATTACCAATCGTTTTCTGAAAGTATTTAACAACATTCCACAGAACAGAGAGGAAAAATAAAAGGGTGCTCCAAAAATGCAATCTTGTTAATTTTTAAACACCCTCTTTTTAAGGTTTATTTTTTAATTAAAGGAAAATTTCTAGCACGCATCAAAGCATTGGTATTTGGATTTTTACCACGGTATTTTTTGTATGCAGTTTCAGCATCTATAGTGTTTCCTATGCTGAAAACATTATCATAAAGACGTTTTGCAACTGTCTTATCATAGGGGTCTTTAGCTTCGGTAAAAGCTTCATAGGCATCGGCGCTAATTACATCTGCCCACAAATATCCATAATATCCAGCAGCATATCCGTCACTCGAAAATATATGTCCAAATTGCGGAATACGATGACGCATTACGATTTCTGCTGGCATTTTAAGGCTTGCCAAAGTTTCGTTTTCAAATTTTGTTAAATCTTCTACGTTTTCAGATAAGTGTAATTTCATATCTACTAAGGCACTTGAAATAGTTTCTACAGTGGAAAAACCTTCGTTAAAAGTAGCTGCTTTTTCAATTCTGTCAACCAGTTCTTTTGGTAAAGGTTTGTTGGTTTGATAATGCAAAGCAAACTGGTTAAGTACTTCTGGAGTAGCTAACCATCTTTCTAAAATTTGAGAAGGGAATTCTACATAATCTCTAGCGACATTAGTTCCAGATAGACTTGGGTATTTTACGTTAGAACACAATCCGTGTAAGGCGTGGCCAAATTCGTGAAATAGTGTAGTTGCATCGTCCCAAGAGATTAGGATAGGCTCGTTAGGGTTTCCTTTTATAAAATTACAGTTGTTAGAAACAATGGTTATTACGTCACCATCTACTCTTTGTTGTTCACGATACGCATTCATCCATGCACCTGAGCGTTTGCCTGCTCTTGCATAAGGGTCAAAATACCAAAGTCCAACTACTTTGCCTGTTAGTTTGTTTGATACTTCCCACACTCTAACATCGGGATGATATACAGGTACATCGTTAACTTGCTTGAAAGATAAATTGAATAATTGGCCAGCAACCCAAAACATACCTTCACGAAGTTTTTCTAATTGTAAGTAGGGTTTTACTTCGTTTTGGTCTAAATCATATTTTGCTTTACGAACCTTTTCTGCATAATGGCGATAATCCCAAGGAGCTATTTTGAAATTTCCTCCTTCTGCATCTACTATCTTTTGCATATCAGCTACATCTTGATGTACTTTTTCAACAGCTGGCGTCCAAACTGAAAGCATCAAATCCATTGTTTTTTCAGGTTTTTGAGCCATAGTGTTAGATAAACTCCAGTGAGCAAACGATTTGAAGCCTAAAAGTTTGGATTTTTCATTACGTAGTTTTAGGATTTGAACAGCAATCGCTTTGTTGTCAAATTCGTTGCCGTTATCTCCTCTTTTGGTAAAAATTATAAATGCTTTTTCGCGTAAATCTCTTTTGTTTGAGTAAGTTAAAAAAGGTTCGATTGATGAGCGTGTATTGGCAATACATCCCATTATGTTTAAGTTTCTTTCTTTGGCTTCAGCAATGGCAGCATTTTTGATTTCAGTTGGTAATCCGTCAAAATCGGCTTCTGTTTTTAGAGCAACATAAGCATTGTGTTCTTCGGCTAATAGGTTTTGACTGAATTTAGTAAATAATCCCGCTAATTTTTGATTGATTTCGGCTACTTTAGTTTTTGAAGTGGCATTTAATTTTGCTCCTTCACGAACAAAATTGTTGTAATATAACCATACCAATCGCTGTTGTTCTTTGGTTAATTTTGTCTTAGTAGGCGAATTATAAACTGTTTCTATTCGTTTAAATAACTTCGAATTTTGGTAAATTTTATTCCCTAAATCAGATAATAAAGGAGACATTTCAGTTTCAACAGGTCCAAATTCTGCGCTGTTCATATTAGAACTGTAAATCCCAAAAACAGCATTTATTCGCGAAAGCATTCTTCCTGTTTTTTCCATAGCTTCTACAGTATTTGCAAAAGTGGCTGGTTTAGGATTGTTTGCAATTTTGTCGATTTCAGCTAGATTTTCTTTTATAGCTTCTAAAATTGCGGGCTTAATATCGCTCACTTTATATTGGGTAAAATTTGGGACACCACCATAATTTCCCTGCCATTTTTCTGTTAAGGGGTTTTTGGTTTGTGCTGTTACTGCTCCTATAGTTGCGCTCATAACAATAGCATAAATTAAATTTTTCATTATTTTAATGTTTTCCCAAAAATAAACAAATTTATTGAGTAGAAATGATATTAAATATTCAGGTTTTACCTGTGTTGATTTGGGTTGGAAGTTGGAAGTTAGGAGAAGGAAGTTGGAAGTGGTGCTTCGATACTTCGAGAGCCAATTCGACAAGCTTAGTAACCTTTGAAGATGGGTGTTGGGAGATGGGAGATGGGAGATGGGAGAAGGAAGTTGGGAGAAGGAAGTTGGGAGAAGGAAGTTGGGAGGTGGTGCTTCGATACTTCGAAAGCTACTTCGACAAGCTCATTATGGCACTCAGTGCAATGTCATTAAGTTAAGCGTCTCGTTTGCCATTTCGACGTAAGGAGACTCGAACGAAGTGAACAGGCGAAGCAAATCACATAATCCTTTTAAAATCATTGATATAGCAAGGTGAATTTTTAACTAAAATTCCTTAACTTAATGACATTGAACACTCAGTGTCCGTTCGGCAGCCTTTGAAATATATGAAGTAGAAGAAGTATTGGGATTAGAAACTTTAAACCAATAAACACAAAAAAGTGACCACTAAAATTTTTTTGCTCTAAAGTTTCGGGATTGCGATTTGGAAATTCATAACTTTGGGCAAACTACTATTTATGTTTCAATCAAAAAAAGATTATGTCTTTGTTATACTTTCTGGGATTTTTATAACTAATGCTGTTGTGGCAGAACTTATAGGTGGAAAGCTTATACAAATAGGACCTTTTGTTATGAGTATAGGAATTTTGCCGTGGCCTATAGTTTTTCTAACTACCGATTTGATAAATGAGTATTTTGGTGAAAAAGGAGTGCGAAAGCTTTCTTTTATTACCGCGGGGCTTATATCATATGCTTTTTTAGTCTTATTTTTAGCCATTGCCGTTCCCGCAGCAAAAGGGATTAGTCCAGTGGATGACAATCAGTTTCAGGCAGTTTTCGGTCAGAGTATGTGGATAATTGTAGGTAGTATTACCGCCTTTTTGGTTTCTCAATTGATAGATGTTACCGTTTTTCATTATGTTAAAAAAAAGATAGGTGATACAAAAATTTGGCTTCGGACTACAGGTTCTACAGTAATTTCACAACTTATAGATTCTTTTATTGTTTTAGGTATCGCTTTCTGGTTGCCAGGAAAAATGGATTTCAAAACATTTTTGTCATCGGCATTAACAGGTTATACTTTTAAGCTTTGTGTGGCGGTGCTGCTTACTCCTCTTATATATTTGGGACACGATTTAATTAAAAAATATTTAAACGAAAAAAAAGAAAAATGATTTTTTTACGCCATTTCAAAATATTTTACCTAATTCTAATGTCAATGTTATTTTTTTCTTGCGGGAAGGAGAAAAACAAAAAAACAATAAATAATAAAAAACAAAAGACTGAAAAGCAAATTTCATTTACTTATACTAAACTTGCCTCAACAGTCAAATACCATATAGTAGATGGAGATTATGAATATGTCGAACGATTTTTGAAAAAAGGAGGAGATCCTAATTTGCGATGCAAAGGATATTTAAGAGCAGGAAGAGAAATTCCCGAAACAAAGTTTACAGATGAAAATTGGACTTTATTAATGGTTGCAATTTTTAATAGGGAATATAAAATTGCTAAATTACTTTTAGATAACAAAGCTGATGTAAATGCTAAAAATGCAGTTGGACATACTGCTTTATTTTTAGCTTGTGCTCATAATGAAGAGGATGCAATTAAGCTTTTGTTGCAATATGATGCTAATGTACAAGACTCGGGAGAAGATCCAAGTGGGACTACAGCCTTGCATTGGGCGGTAAATTACGATTTGAATGAAATTGTTTTAGAATTTTTAAAAAGAGGTGCAGATGTTAATACATATTGTAAAGAAGTAGATAGAACAATACTTATGTCTGCTTTCTTTAGCGATTCCATAAGACCAGAGGTGGTCAATAAAATTATTGATGCAGGTGCAGATTTAAGTTTTAAAACTAAAGACAATGAAACTACTTTGATGTATGCTTGTCGTGATAATAATTTAGAAGCGGTAAAAAAAATATTAGCAAAAAAGATAGATGTTAATGCCGAATCAAAAAATAGATGGCAAACGGCATTGTGCGAAGCTGCAGGAAATAAATCTAGAGATTTATCAGTATTAAAATTGTTAATTGCGAATGGAGCAAAAGTAAATATTCCCGATAATCGTGGACGCAGCCCATTAACAGAAGCCGTATTTAGCTGGAATCTTGAAAAAGTCAAGTATTTAGTAGAAAAAGGAGCTGATATAAATAGGAGGTGTGAGGATTTTGGTGGTGCATCTCCTTTATTGGAAGCCGCCGAATGGGCTAAAGGAGACAAAGTTGATGAAATCATCAAATATTTAGTAGAAAAAGGAGCAGATGTAAATATTAGTAATGAATGGGGAGAATCAGTCTTACATAAAGCAATTGCTTCTGACAGAAATTATAATACCATTGCATATTTGATAGAAAAAGGGGCAGATATCGACTATTATGACAATAATAAGCTTACTCCACTAATGAAAGCTGCAAGGAATAATGCTCCTAAAATAGTTGAATTATTATTGGAACATAGTGCTAGACTCGATCTAGTTGATGATCAAAATAGAACTGCCCTAACACATGCTAAAGAAACTGCTGAACGCACAGGTGAAGATTCTGTACTTAAACTTATAGAATATTACGAGAGAAAAAAATAAGAGATGTTTTTATGTAATCTACAATAAAAATCATATTTTTCTGAGGAAATAAATGAGTTAAAAATTCAAGATTATAATTATATTTGCACAGCAAATAAAATAGTAATGAAATACAAAAGAATACTTCTAAAACTAAGTGGCGAAGCCTTAATGGGTGACCGTCAATATGGAATTGATCCTAAAAGATTAAGTGAATATGCTGATGAAATAAAACAAATTCACGATTTAGGAGTTGAAATTGCTATTGTAATAGGCGGGGGAAATATTTTTAGAGGTGTAGCAGGTGCAAGCAATGGAATGGATAGAGTGCAGGGTGATTATATGGGGATGTTAGCAACGGTTATAAATGGGATGGCTCTTCAGGGAGCTTTAGAAGAAAAAGGGATGCTAACTCGTTTGCAAACAGCATTAAAAATTGAAGCAATTGCAGAACCATATATTAAAAGAAGAGCAGTTCGCCATTTAGAGAAAAGAAGAATTGTGATTTTTGGCGCAGGCACAGGGAATCCTTATTTTACAACAGATACCGCTGCTGTTTTAAGAGGTATAGAAGTTGATGCTGATGTAATTCTTAAAGGAACTCGTGTGGATGGTGTTTATAATGCAGATCCAGAAAAAAATCCTGATGCGGTAAAATTTGATACTATTTCTTTTGACGATGTATTAGCAAAAGGATTAAATGTTATGGATACAACAGCATTTACTTTAAGTCAAGAAAATAAATTACCAATAATTGTGTTTGATATGAATAAAGAAGGTAATTTGCTTAAAATTTGTAAAGGAGAAAACGTAGGAACAGTAGTTAATATTTAGGTTTATAGTTTTTGTACTCAACTAACAATAAACCACAAACAATAAACTCAGAAAAAATGACAGAAGAAATTAATTTTATACTTGATAGCACAAAAGAATCTATGGAAGGTTCTATTGCTCATTTAGAGAAAGAATTTTTAAATATTAGAGCTGGTAAAGCATCTCCACAAATGTTAGGAGGAGTTTTTGTTGATTATTATGGCTCTCAAACACCTTTGTCACAAGTTGCTAATATTAACACTCCAGATGCACGTACTATAACTGTGACTCCTTGGGAAAAAAATATGTTGCAACCTATCGAAAAAGCGATAATGATTGCTAATATTGGTTTTAATCCAATGAATAACGGTGATAATATTATAATTTCTGTTCCTCCACTTACAGAAGAGCGTCGTAAAGATCTTGTGAAACAAGCAAAGGCGGAAGCAGAAGATGCTAAAATTAGTATTCGTAATGCAAGAAAAGATGCTAATACAGATATTAAAAAACTTGAAAAAGAAGGAACCTCAGAAGATGTTTGTAAAGTCGCTGAAGAAAATGTGCAAAAATTGACAGATGCTTTTATAAAAAGAATAGATGAACATCTGATTATCAAAGAAGCAGAGATTATGAAAGTCTAATCTTTTTCTTAAAAAAGAAAATGACCCGCGTTTTTCGCGGGTTTTTTTGTTGGTCAAATTTTGGGAATTATAATTTTTTCCTTATATTTATAATCCAAATATTTTACCTATGCTTAGAATTAACAATTTTTGCTTGAGAAAAGGCAGTATGTCTTTTTTTTTATTTTCAGCTTTATTCTTGCTTTTTACTAATTTCTTAATTGCTCAAGAAGCACTTTATGGAGGAATTGAAATTGGCAGTAAAGGGATTAAAATGACCGTTTTAGATGTGTATAATCTAAGAAAAGGAGGTTTTAATATTAAATCATATTGGTCTGAAAATGTTGGTATTGCTCGAGGTATATCTATAGATGGCACATTGCTTAAAGAAGATATCGAAAAAGCAGGTCAAGTAGTTTTAAATAATTACAATAAAATATTAAATGAGTATAAGGTTGCTGATGAAAATATTTTTGTAGTAGGTTCTTCAGGAGTCGCAATGGCTTCAAATACAAAAGATTTAGTTGAAACAATAAAGCTTTTAACGAAAAAAAATATCGAATTTATAGATGCACAAACAGAAGGTAGAATGTTGCTAAGAGGCTGTATTCCTCCATCTGAATATATAAATTCGATGGTTTTGGATATTGGAGGGGGTAATACAAAAGGAGGTTACGTAGATGTGTATAACAGCGAGAATTTTGTTTTTTTTCCGTTGAGTTTAAATTATGGAACAATAACTCTTACAGAGACAGTTAATAAAAAAGTTATCAATCAAAATGATTTAACAGAGTATAGAAATAAAGCTTTTGGTTATCTGCCACTTTTAAGAGAACAAGTTAATGCAATGTATGCTTCAAAACCTATAGCATTGCAAAAAGAAAGAATATACATGTCTGGTGGAGCTGTTTGGGCTTTCTTTACACTCTATAAAGGATTAGCTAAAGAAAACTTCAGTGAATTCAAATTAGAAGACGTAATTTATTATGATGCTGTACTTAAAAACAATTTTAAGAAGTTTGAAGATTTAGCAAAAACGGATAAAGAGATTGAAAAAGTTTTAAAAACGTATTCTCAAAAGCATTTGATATCTGGAAGTAATATTTTGCTTGTTTGTCTTGAAGCAATACCTAATATTAATGATAAAAGATTATTTTTTGCAAAAGAAGGTCAAATAGCTTGGTTAATATCGTATGTTGCAGACAAATCTAAAAAAGTAAAAAAGATATACTAACAAGCTATGCGTTAGTTAATTCAATAAAATGCCCCAAATTTTATTGTAAAGACATAAAACTATGAGAAGTTATTTTAACACCTACTTTGATAATTTTAAAGGGTTTTCCAAAGAAATATGGGTACTAACCTTGATTACTTATATTAATAGGACAGGAGCTATGGTTATGCCATTCCTGACTAAATATTTGCACGAACAATTTGCTTTTACCTTAGGAGAAGTTGGTTGGATGATGATGAGTATAGGTTGTGGAGCATTAGTTGGTTCATGGTTAGGAGGTAGGCTAACAGATAAAGTTGGTTATTACACAATTATGCTAGTGAGTTTATTTTTAACTGGATTTGGGTTTATAGCATTGATGTTTTTGTATGACTTTTTAGAGATTTGTGTCGGATTGTTTTTGCTTACTGTAATTGCAGATATGTATAAGCCAGCTATGTTTGTTGCAGTTTCTAATTTTTCAACTAAAAAGAATAGAACCAGAGCATTAAGTTTAGTTAGATTAGCAGTAAATTTAGGGATTGTGTCTGGGCCTATTATTGCAGGTTTATTAATTCAAAAGAATAATTATGATTATTTATTTTGGATAGATGGTTTAACATGTATTATTGCAGTCATCATTTTTATGTTATTAATTGATGAAAACAGAATTTCAAAAGCTAAAAAAATTATTAAGAAGAAAAAGAAAATTGAAATTGTTAATAATAAAAGAAATCTAGTTAACGATAAGAGTTTTATTCTATTTCTTTTTGCTAGTTTTTTAACTTCGATGTTGTTTTTTCAGTTGTTCACTACCATACCATTGTATAATACTGAAAAATTAAGATTAAATGAAGTGCAAATAGGAATGTTACTTTCATTAAATGGTTTACTAATATTTTTATTAGAAATGCCTTTAATAGGTTATCTTGAAAGGAAAAATGTGGATTCTACTAAAGTAATTCTTGTAGGATCAGTTTTTATGGCGTCAGGTTTTTTCTTTTTATTAATTTCTAAATCAATTATGATTTTAGTTATTAGTATATCTTTAATTACTTTCGGACAGATATTGTTATTTTCATTTTCTAATTCATTTGCTTTTTCAAGGGCAGTAACTGGACAAGAGGGAAGATATATGGCATTGTACACAATGTGTTTTAGTGCCGCACAAATATTAAGTCCTAAAATCGGATTTACAATAATAGAAAACTATAATTACTTTTCTAATTGGTTACTTATGCTATCTATTGGTTTAGTTGGAATTTCACTTTATTATAAACTTGATAAACTTGTTAAAACGGAATCGATAAAAACAGCAGCAGCTAATTAGGATTTTCAGAGTATTTAATCATGCAAAAAAGGACAAAAAAAAAGAAGCATAATAGTTTTAAAACAGTAATTATAATACTATCGATATTGCTTCTTGGAAGTTTTTTCTATATCTATAAAATGTCTAATAGATCGAAAAAAGTCATTGTAGAGTTAAGCCAAAAAAAAGCTACTTTTGATGAAGAAAAAGCAGGAATCTTAAAGAATTTAGAAAAATCACAGCTCCTGCTTGATGAAGCTTTAGCAGGAAAGTCTAAATTATCTCAAGAATTAACTAATGAAAAGGAGAAAATAAAAAGTCTTATATCTGAACTCGAAAATACTAAACAACTTAATGATGAGAAAATTAGAAATTTTAAAAAGGGTTCTGATGAAGCAGATGCTAGAATTTTAGCTTTATTAAAAGAGGTAGATTTATACAAAAACAAAATTGATAGCACAAATACAATTCTGAAAAAAGAGAGGAAAGTAAAAGATACACTTATAAATTCAAATAAAAAACTTGCCCACTCTAATGAAAAGCTTACTACTAAAATTACTTCTGCGGCTAAGCTTAGTTATTATAGTTTTCAAACAAAAACATATAAATTTAAAGATTCAGGGAAATTAATAGAGACAAATAATTCTAGTAGAGTGAATCTTGTGAAAATTAGCTTCATTATTGGTGAAAATTCTTTGGCTAGCCAAGGAGACAATCAATATTATGTTCAAATTATTGATGCTAACAATAATATTTTAGGAGAGAAAAAAACAGAAAACATCAATGGAAAAAGTATGATTTATTCTTCATCCAAAAGAATTAAGTATATAGGACAAACTACTGATGTTGAGTTTAATGTTTTTGTAAATGATTTGTCCAAAGGAACATATTATGTTAATGTGTTTGATAAAACAAGTTTGATTTTAAAATCTACGTTTGATTTAAAATAATTGTAACTATTCAGCTATTACTTGTTCACTTGATGATAAATTAAATGGCAGTCCTAAGTTTTCCATTGTATGTACACAATTCAATCTTAAAAGTGTAAATTTGTTTATTGTTTTGAAAAACAAAGAATTACAAATAGTGTATATTTTTAAAATATCCTTTTTTTTACGCTATCTTTCAACGTAACGTCACTGCAAGGCACAAAGCAGTCTCTTACTTAGGGTCTGCTCTTAAACTTATTTTCTCTATTACAGACAGGTTTTTCAAAACCTGTCAGGTGTAGTGATTTAAAATCAAGCAATTAGGGTTTGTTGGAAAACTCAAATCTTCATAAGAATCAGTAATTCCGAGTTAGAATTTTATTATTAGGAGCAAGGTTTTTACACTAAGTCCTTCAAAAACCGTGCATCTAAAAATCTAATACGGAAATAACAATTTAAATAGACCAATTTAATCGATCAAAAATATAACTAAA
>JASGCW010000019.1 GCA_030053945.1 Limnohabitans sp. | reverse complement strand
TTTTGTCATTTGTGTTTTGTTATTTTATTTTTTATCTAACTGGCTGAATAGTTACCTGCACTCTTTTTTTATTACCATTTTGAGATTAAGGAAAATTAAGAATCACAGTGTGATTAGCCATTATGTAAACTTAATTATCTTAATTCCTAAATGGTTTATTTTTTTCAAAGATATGCAAGGTTTTTCAGGGCTTTTTCCATTTCTACTTGAAATTGCTATCTTATCCCTTATTGTAAAAGGGTTTCTAGTTTTTCAGCAGACCCTTAATATAAAATCTGTGATTCCGATAGATGTCGGAAGTGGCTATTTCTTCAATTTTTTTTAAAAGCGAATGCCCTGAGTTTGATCTAAGGTTTAAGTAATAAATGAAAAATTTCTAACTTACATCATACATCAAATTCTAATCTCAAGACATTCTATCGCGTGAATATAAATTGATTCAGTAAATTGTAAACTGTGAACTGTAAAATGTAAACTGTAAACTGTAAACAGTAACTCAACGCTAAGCACTGAGTACTGAACACTGAGCACAGAACATTGAGCACTGAATACTGAACACTTCAACTCTCAACAGAACACTGATTACTGCGACTGCCAACTGTGACTAAAAATTAACCACCAAAGTCACAATTATTTGTACCCTATATATTCTACTTCTTTTTCATAAAAAATGACACCATATTCTTCTAATTCTTTGAGAATAGGGTTATATACTTCATTTTTAATAGGTAATTGTACACCTGGTGTAGTGATATTACCATTTAAGATTTGGAGTGTTGCCATAGCAACAGGTAAACCAACAGTTTTTGCCATAGCGGTATAAGTTTGGTCATCACCTATGCAAACCATGGTAGCATCAATTTGTTTTTTTTCTCCGTTTAGTTCATAACCAAATTTATGATACATTACTATCATATCTTTATCTTCTGGTTGTAAGGTCCAAGAATCTGTTAATATTTTTTCTAGTGCTTGAGCAGGAGTGGCATTTTTTAGACCTAATTTTTTATTAGTATTAAATAAGTCTAGTTCAACGAGTTTGTCCCACATCACATCATCTTGATCAATTTTTAATTGGTGACGTAATTTAATTTCAACAGAATCAGTAGCGTGGTAAGGTAAAAACAGATTAATAAATTCTCTATAACTCATACTTTCGGAATCGTCAATGATATAGGTGTCGTCTGTCATTCCTAATTGTACGAACATATCCCAAGCTTTAGAGTACCCTACACGGCGAATAGTTCCTCTATATACTGTTAGTGCATCATCTAATTCATATACACTTCTGTATTTTAAAGAATCTCTGTTAGCATATACTTCAAAACGTCCATAACCTTCTACTTCTAGAAATTCTGTCCTTCTAAAAAGTTTGTTGTAAGGAATGTATTTATAAGTGCCTTCTTGAATGAATTTTGCGGCACCACCTTGTCCAGCTAAAACTACGTTTCTAGGTGCCCAAGTAAATTTGTAATTCCAAAGATTGTTATCAGATTCAGGAGCTACTAATCCTCCACAAAAAGATTCAAAAAGTATTACTTTTCCACCTTGTTGGCGAATTTCATCCAACACTTTCATAGCACTCATATGATCAATCCCTGGATCAAGTCCTACTTCATTCATAAAGATTAATCCTTTTTCTTTGGCTTGTAAATCAAGAGCTTGCATTGCATCACTAATATAAGATGCTGTGACCATATGTTTATTATATTGGATGCAATCTTTAGCAACTTCAATGTGCATATGAGCTGGTAACATAGAAATAACAATGTTTGCTTTTTGAATTTCAGCTTGACGTTGTTCAGCGTTATTTATATCAAGAGCAATAGCAGTGGCATTTTTGTGGCCTAACGTTTTTCTTTGAGCTAATTCTAATGATAAATCTCCTATAGTTAGGTGTAATTTTTCACTTTCAGATTTTTCTAAAAGGTATTTAATTAATGAAGAAGCAGATCTGCCTGCTCCAATTATTAGTACGTTTCTCATTTTTGGTTTGGTAAAAAATCACACAAAAGTAATGAAATGTTATTTTCATAAAAGTTAAAAGTGAAGAAATGATAATAAATTAGTTTATGAATTGTAAATTTGAAAAAAAATATATGGAAAAGAAAATAATTCTAACAGCACTAGTATTTGGTTTTGCTTCAATAATTTTAGGAGCTTTTGGGGCACATGCTTTAAAAAAAGTTTTAGGACTAGAACAGCTTGCTTCATTTGAAGTAGGTGTGCGCTATATGATGTATAGTGCTTTGTTTCTTCTGTTTATTGGGACTACTACTTTTTTAGTACCAGAACAAAAAAATGTAGTTTACAATTTATCATTATTTGGAACGTTATTCTTTAGTGTATCCATTTTTTTATTGACCACAAGTTCTATATTTAAAGTAAGTTTTAAATTTTTGGGACCAGTAACTCCTATAGGAGGTTTACTTTTGATAGCTTCGTGGGGAATGGCATTTTACTATATTTTAACAAAAAAAACATAAACTGTGAGGCATTTAAAATAATATTTTTACTTTTGCTCAAATAACAAAAACACAACACATCGTAAATTTATGGAAACGTACACCCCATCTACGAAATCGATTTCGCTCGAGAAATACGGAATCAAAGACGTTAAAGAAATTGTATATAATCCTTCATACGAACTATTGTATCAAGAAGAATTAAATCCCAATTTAGAAGGATTTGAAAAAGGACAGCTTACTGAGCTTGGAGCTGTAAATGTAATGACTGGTGAGTTTACGGGTCGTTCTCCTAAGGACAAATATATTGTTAAAGATGCTGTAACAGAAAACACTATTTGGTGGACTTCAGAAAAAGCTGTAAACGATAATAAACCTATTTCTACAGACACTTGGAATGCACTTAAAGAAAATACGGTTAGTCAACTTTCAAGTAAAAGATTATTTGTAGTAGATACTTTTTGCGGTGCTAATGAAAACACTCGTTTAAAAGTTCGTTTTATTGTTGAAGTAGCGTGGCAAGCACATTTCGTAAAAAATATGTTTATTCGCCCTACTGATGCTGAATTAATGACGTATGGCGAGCCTGATTTTGTGGTTATGAATGCTTCAAAACGCGGTTTTGCTGACTATAAAGCGCATAACTTGAATTCAGAGGTTTACATTGCTTTCAATTTGACTGAGAAAATCCAATTGATAGGTGGTACTTGGTACGGTGGTGAAATGAAAAAAGGGTTGTTCTCTATGATGAACTACTATTTACCACTTCAAGGTATGGCATCTATGCATTGCTCTGCTAACAAAGGTAAAGATGGTGATGTAGCTGTTTTCTTTGGTTTATCTGGAACAGGAAAAACAACTTTATCTACAGATCCTAAACGTGAATTGATTGGTGATGATGAACACGGATGGGATAATGATGGTGTTTTCAACTTTGAAGGAGGCTGCTACGCAAAAACAATCGATTTAAGTCAAGAAAATGAACCAGATATCTATGGAGCAATCAAAAAAGATGCTTTGTTAGAAAATGTTACTGTTGATGCTAATGGTAAAATTGATTTTAAAGATGGTTCTGTAACACAAAATACACGTGTTTCTTACCCAATTTATCATATTAATAATATTGTTACACCTGTATCTAAAGCAGGTCACGCAACAAAGGTTATTTTCTTAACTGCAGATGCTTTTGGGGTAATGCCTCCTGTATCTAAATTGACTCCAGAGCAAACAAAATATTATTTCTTGTCTGGATTTACAGCAAAATTAGCTGGAACAGAAAGAGGAGTAACTCAGCCTGAGCCAACGTTTTCAGCTTGTTTTGGAAAAGCTTTCTTAGCATTACATCCAACTAAATATGGGGAGGAATTAGTGAAAAAGATGGAAGAGCACAATGCTAAAGCATATATGATAAATACAGGTTGGAACGGTACTGGCAAGCGTATTTCTATCAAAGACACTCGTGCTATTATTGATGCTATTTTAGATGGTTCTATCGAAAATGCTGAAACTGCTGTAGTACCAGTATTTAACTTTAATGTGCCAACTGCGTTACCTAATGTAGATACAAATATTTTAGATCCTCGTAATACCTATGCAGAAGCGTCTGAATGGACTGCAAAAGCAGAAGATTTAGCAGGAAGATTTATCAAAAACTTTGTTCAATATACAGATAACGAAGAGGGGCAAAGCCTTGTTAAGGCTGGTCCACAATTATAATACGGTTATTAATTCTATTGGATAGAAGAAAGGGGTGCTTAGCAGCCCTTTCTTATTTATGTTAACTTCAACTTGAGTTTAGAAAGTTATTTAATAGCTAAAAAAGAAATAGTACTCGATACGTTTTTCAAATCAACTTCTTGTATGCTCGTTTTTTATTGAAGTAATGAATTTCTCAAAAAGCTGAACTGTTCTTTCATTGATTTCTTGATATGTTAATCGATCTTTTGTTTGATAGAAAAACATAATTGCATAGGATTGCTCCATATTATCAATTAGAATGCTTTTATTAAGACGATACGTTTCACGTAAGACACGTTTGTAATAATTTCTATCGACAGCTTTTTTAAAGTATTTTTTTGATACTGAAACACCAAATTTGATTTTTAAATTCTCTTCTAAAGTTACAGGAACATAAACTAAACGTAAAGGATATTTTGAAACCGATTTTCCTTCGCTAAAAAGTAAATCGATAGTGGTTTTGCTTTTAAGTTTTTCGTGTTTAGGATAGGTGTTTTTCATTGTGGCAAAGGTATAAAAAAAGCTTTTAGTAATTTAGATCAATTAAACTTGCTAAGATTAAGTTTATAATATATAGGATTGAAGATTTAATTGGAAAATTCGTAGAAAAAAATAAAAATTATACGGAATTATAATATTATTATTACTTTCACAACATAAATTATCTAATATGAAAAAAAATATTATTATTACATTTTTAACACTTTATTCAGTCTTTGGATATTCCCAAAACAAAGAAGAGATTTTACAAAAATTAGCTAAAAATTCTTGCGACTGTGTTAATAAAAAAAATAGTCCTCAAATAACTGATATTGATTTTGGGATTTGTATTATAGAATCATTATCAACTTTAAATGAAAAGGAACAAAAAGTAATTGGTTATAATCCTAAAGATGGAGTTAAAGCAATTGAAAAATTAACAGAACCAATTGGTATACAATTGGCTTTAACATGTCCGCAAGTATTAACTCAAATCAAAGATAAAAAAGGTAAAAGTTTAATGGATGATGATTTGACATCACACAGCGGAATAGTTGAAGAAATCATTGTGGGTGATTTTAAAAAAATTAGATTAAAAAGTGATAAAAATGAAGTTTTAGAATTTTTATGGTTATTCAAGTTTTCTAACGATTCTGTTTTATTGAATAACAAAGTAATTAAAGGTGACAAAGTAGAAATAACTTACACAATTGAAAATTTATTTGATGCAAAAACGAACACTTATAAATCGTTTAATATTATAAAGGAAATAAAATTTTTATAAAATAAATGGACTCTTTAAGAGTCCATTTATTACTTCTTTAAATAACTATTGTTTTCTTTATTAACATCTGCCATTAAGCCACTCGGGTCTATAATAATAGATTTGATTTTAGATTTTTCTTTTTGAAGTGTTAGGTCAAATGTTGGATAAGCCCAGTCCCAACCTTCTGTTTCGGTTCTTTTTAATGACGTTTCATTCGGTTTTGACCAACGCATCAAAGTTTGTGGAATATAAATTAATTCCTGACTTCCATCCTGATAAGTAATTATAATATCTAAAGGCATAGGTGTACGTCCGATACGCTCTAAAACAATTTTTGTAGTAGTAACAAAGTCTTCTACGCTTTTAATTCCGTAATCGATGGTATTTGTTGTTTTAGTCCAATCGGTCAAAAACCAGTCTAAATTAGCCCCTGAAACTTTTTCGGCTGTATGTTTAATGTCGTTGGGTGTTGGGTGCGTCAATTTATAATCAGCATAATATCTTTTGATAGTTTTGTGAAGGTTTTCTTTTCCAATTAAATATTGTAATTGCGTCAAGAATAAATTTCCTTTACTATATGCCTGAATACTATACGGTCGGTTTTCATCATATCTGTCAGCATGGGTGGCTTGCGATTGTTCTTTCCCTGATTTTACTAATGCTAGATAACTTTTGTAAGAATCTTCATATGGGTTAATTGCCTTTTTCTCGGCAATTTCATTTAGTCCATAATTTTCTAGCCATGTGGTAAATCCTTCGTCCATCCAACTATGTTTTGCTTCATTGGTTGCTAAAACGTGTTGGAACCAAGAATGCGCCATTTCGTGAGCAGTTACTCCTAATAAGCCTTCTTCTGTTCCTTCTCCTAGAATTAGTGTACACATTGCATATTCCATCCCTCCGTCACCACCTTGAATTACCGAATATTGTTTGTAAGGATATTGACCAACGGTTGTGTTATAAATATCCATTAATTGAGAAGTTTTCGGTTGAAGATTTTTCCAATTTTGAATAAATTCTGCTTTATTTTGATACAAGAAGTGAAGTATTACACCGTCAGGACGAACTAATTTGTCGTGTATATAATCTTTATCAGCTGCCCAAGTAAAATCATGTACATTAGGAGCGTAGAAATGCCAAGTGAGTTCTTTGGTTTTCTTAGGATAATTGACTTTAACTCCATTATCCTCATATCCTTTTCCTATTTCGTTTGGATTTTGAAGATAGCCACTTCCACCCAAAACATAATTTTTATCGATAGTAATGTTTACATCAAAATTTCCAAAAACACCATGAAATTCTCTAGCAATATAAGGGTCTGCTTGCCATCCATCACTATCGTATTCTGCCATTTTAGGATACCATTGTGCCATTGAAAGTTCGATTCCTTCTTTGTTATTACGTCCAGAGCGACGAATTTGCACAGGTACTTGACCGTCAAAATCAAGTGTGAAAGTCGTAGAAGCTTTTGGTAATAAAGGTATTGCTAAATCTACTTCAAGAATAGTACTCACGCGTTTACTTTTTATATCTATACCATCTTGTTTTAGATTGTTAACATACAAGAAGCCAATTTCATTAGGTTTTAAAGTTGAAATTCTACTTTGTTTGACTTCCTTATCATCAATTTTAACTTTTGTAACCATTCTGCCATCAGGATCTTTAATCGATTTTAATCGAGCGTCCATAGGACTATCAGGTTGAAAAGCATTATTGAATAAATGAAAGTAAACACGTTTTAGCGTATCAGGAGAATTGTTAGTATATACTAAAGTTTGTTTTCCTTTATATTGATAGGTTTTCACATCCATTTTCACATCCATTTTATAATCAACGTGTTGTTGCCAATAGCCTGGATTTGGATTATTTTGTGCTATAACTCCAAATGGGAGTAATAAGAAAAGGTATTTTTTCATTTGTTTATAAAATAAAAGGAAGGAATTTCTTCCTTCCAATATGGTAATCCTTTTAGAATTATTTTTTAGACATCTTTTCGGCCAAAATCATTGCATTGTATGCATTTACAATTTTTCCAGTTTTAGAAATCTGACTTAAAGTAGTCTGAGAACCTTTTTCACCAGCTAATGCAAATTGTGTAGTAATTGGAGTTCCAGAATCCATAATAATATGTTTTACTTGTGATGCCGTTAGTTTTGGATAATAAGCTCTAATTAAAGCGGCTACTCCAGCTGCATTTGGTGATGCCATAGAAGTACCTTGAAGGTATTCGTAAGTGTTGTTTGGTGTAGTATTGTAAATTTTTACACCCGGTGCAAATATGTCCACATTTTCTTTACCATAATTAGAGAAATTAGCCATAATTTTTGAACCGTATTCGTAGTTTAACGCCCCAATAGTTAATACGTTGTCTGCAAATTCTGGATTTTTACCATCAGCATCATTAGGGAAATTTGGTTCAACATCTATATCAGAAGCATCATTTCCTGCTGCATGTACAAAAAGTACATCTTTAGTTTCGGCATATTTTATTGCGTCATAAACCCATTGTTTGTGAGGAGAAAAACTTTTACCAAAACTTCCGTTAATAACTTTTGCGCCATTATCTACAGCATAACGAATAGCTAATGCAATGTCTTTATCATATTCATCTCCATTAGGAACTGCTCTAACAACTAAAATTTTAGCTATTCCACCAGCAACTCCATCACTTCCTTTATTGTTGCCACGAGTTGCGGCAATGATACCTGCTACGTGAGTACCGTGCTTAGCTCCATCTTTTTCTGGTCCCCAATATTTATTGTTCCCATATATTTTTTTTGAAAAATCTTCAGGATCATCACCTAATACTTTACGACCATCAAATTCAGTGTTTAAGTTGTAATTTAATTGATCGTAAACATATTCTTTGTATTCTTTCATCTCGGCTTCAAATTTTTCTTTTGTGCCAGTTTGTGTTAGAATTTGAGTCATTATACTTTGTGACTGTAACAAACCTTGATCTGTTGTTTTGATCGCTTTTACTTCTGCAAGAGTGTAATTTTTCTTTTTCAAGTAATCAGATACAGCCTTATCAGCGCCAAGAATCATATCTAATTGTTGCTTAGCAGGTTCTAATTCTTGTTTTTTCTTAGCAAGTGTAGTTGCAGCAGTTTGGTAATCAGGTGAATTAGTATCGCCTTTTTTTACAATTCTAGTGAGTTCTAGTTGTTCGTTATTTACATCACCTAAGAAATTCCAACCATGAATGTCATCTATAAATCCATTACCATCATCGTCTTTTTTGTTGCCAGCAATTTCTTTTGGATTTGTCCAAATATTTCCTTTTAAATCTTCATGGTCCGTATCTACACCTGAGTCTACAACTCCAACGATTACTGTAGCAGCTTTTTTACCTTTCAATAATTCAGCAAATACTCTATCAACTCCCATTCCTGGAACAGTATCTTTTACTAAGTCAAGATTGCTCCATCTTTCTAATTGTTTTTCTTTAAGAGGAGTTGTTTTTAGAGGCATTTTGTCAATTTTTGTTGGATCAACCCCTACAATTCCTTTAGGAGCTCCACAGCTTGCAATCATAACAGCAATTGCACCAGTAAAAGTTATAGTTTTTAAATTTCTCATTAATTGTACTTTTAATTTTGTAAATATCTTATTTTAGCCTATAAAGATAAATATTTTAACATTAGATTAATATATCTTCAATTTTGAATACTTCTTTCAGTCGAACACCTTTTTCTGTGTTTTCTACCGTAATTATTGGGTTATGAGCGTCATGCTCAAGCCATAAATAGAAATTATTATTAGCCGCATTTTTTAAGAATTTTTCTTTTTCAGGTAATGTTAAAAGTGGTCTTGTATCATAACCCATAACATAAGGAAGTGGAATATGTCCCGCTGTAGGCAATAAATCTGCGCAAAAAACAATGGTTTTGTCATTGTATCTTATATGTGGAATCATCATTTTTTCCGTATGTCCATCAACATAGAAAATGTCAAAATTCAAATCACAAGTGCCAAATTCTACTTCGGGACGATTGATGAATTTTAACTGTCCACTTTCTTGCATAGGTAAAATGTTTTCTGCTAAAAACGATGCTTTTTCACGAGCATTAGGTTTAGTTGCCCATTCCCAATGATTTTCGTTAGTCCAAAAAGTTGCATTTTTAAAAGCTACTTCATAACCCGTTTTGTCAGCATTCCAGTTTACACTTCCACCACAATGGTCAAAGTGTAAATGAGTCATAAACACATCTGTTACATCATCACGATGAAAACCAAATTTTGCCAATGATTTGTCAAGCGTATCATCGCCCCATAGCGAATAATGGCTAAAAAATTTATCAGATTGTTTGTTACCCATTCCTGTATCTATGAGTATCAATCTATTTTCATCTTCAATAAGCATACAACGTGCGGCTATATCAATAAGATTGTTTGCATCAGCAGGATTGGTTCTACTCCAAATGGTTTTGGGTACTACACCAAACATTGCACCTCCATCAAGTTTGAAGTTTCCAGCTTCTATAGGGTAAATTTTCATAATTTTAAATTTATTTTCATTTGTGTTTGATGATTTTTAATTATTTCAACAAGCCTCTCGTTAGTAGGGATTTTATTAGTAAATAACTTAGGTCTGCAAAGTTAAGAAAACAAAAATCAAATTTTTCTATTTAATTATTAGTTATAAAAATGTTACTAATTATGAAAAAGTATTTTTATGTTGTACTTTTGCCATTAATTTAGACAAAATCAAAATAAGATTATGATTAAAGTATCTGAGTCAGCAAGTAAAAAAATTGTCGATATGATGAAAGAAGACGGTTTTGATCCTACAAATGATTATGTAAGAGTGGGAGTTAAAAGCGGTGGATGTTCAGGTTTGTCTTATGAACTAAAGTTTGACAAAGAAATAGGCGAAAACGACAAGATTTTTGAAGATAATAACATAAAAATTGCTGTAGAAAAGAAATCGTTTTTATATCTAGCAGGCACTATTTTAGAATATTCTGGTGGATTGAACGGAAAAGGATTTGTTTTTAACAATCCTAATGCGCAACGTACTTGTGGATGTGGAGAGAGTTTTTCGTTGTAAAGCCTCCCCAACCCCTCCAAAAGGAGGGGCTTGAAATGTGATAAAAATAAATAAATTGAATCCTATTGACCCCTAATAGGAGTTCCCCCTTCGGGGGTTAGGGGGCTAATATGAGTAAATACACTGAAGACGATTTAAAAGTCGAACTTGAAAATAAAGAATACGAATACGGATTTTATACAAATTTAGAATCTGAAACATTTCCTGCGGGTTTAAATGAAGATATTATTCGTGCTATTTCAAATAAAAAAGACGAACCAGAATGGATGACCGAATGGAGGTTAGAAGCTTTCCGTGTTTGGCAATCAATGGAAGAGCCAGAATGGGCTAATGTAAATTATGTGAAACCCGATTTTCAAGCGATTGCTTATTATTCTGCACCTAAAAAGGCAGATCCAAACAAAACCCTTGATGATGTTGACGCGGAATTGTTAGAAATGTACAAAAAACTTGGAATTTCTATCGATGAGCAAAAGAAGATGAACAATATTGCTATGGACATAGTTGTTGATTCGGTTTCTGTAGCAACTACATTCAAAAAAACATTGGCTGAAAAGGGCATTATTTTTTGTCCTATTTCTGAAGCTATTAAAGAACATCCAGAGTTGGTTCAAAAATATATTGGAAGTGTGGTTCCAACCACTGATAATTTTTATGCTGCTTTAAACTCGGCTGTATTCTCTGACGGAAGTTTCTGTTATATTCCTAAAGGTGTAAAATGTCCTATGGAATTATCAACTTATTTCCGAATTAATCAAGGAGGAACTGGACAGTTTGAAAGGACTTTAGTCATTGCAGATGAAGGAAGTTATGTGTCGTACCTTGAAGGTTGTACAGCTCCAAGTCGTGATGAAAACCAATTACACGCAGCAGTAGTGGAACTAATTGCTCTTGATGATGCAGAAATTAAATATTCTACTGTGCAAAACTGGTATCCAGGAAATAAAGAAGGTAAAGGTGGGGTTTTCAATTTTGTGACTAAAAGAGGGTTGTGTGAAAAAAACGCAAAGATCTCTTGGACACAAGTAGAAACAGGCTCGGCAGTAACTTGGAAATATCCTTCTTGTGTGTTAAAAGGAGACAATTCAATTGGAGAATTTTATTCAATTGCGGTTACTAATAATTTCCAACAAGCAGATACTGGAACAAAAATGATTCATTTAGGTAAAAACACTAAATCGACTATCATATCTAAAGGTATTTCGGCTGGAAAATCACAAAATAGTTATAGAGGATTGGTACAAATTAGTTCACGTGCCGAGAATGCACGTAACTTCTCACAATGTGATTCATTACTTATGGGTAACAATTGCGGTGCACATACTTTTCCGTATATAGAGTCTAAGAACTCAACGGCAAAAATAGAACACGAAGCAACGACTTCAAAAATTGGAGAAGATCAAGTGTTTTACTGTAACCAACGTGGAATTCCAACAGAGAAAGCGATTGCATTAATTGTAAATGGTTTTAGTAAAGAGGTATTAAATAAATTACCAATGGAATTTGCTGTAGAAGCGCAAAAATTATTAGAAATTTCATTAGAAGGTTCTGTAGGATAATGGAAAAGACAGTAATTATTGTAGGCTCTTCTCGTAAAAACGGAAACACTACCAAAATAGTAGATGCTGTTTCAAGTCAAGCGAATGTTGAGGTTATAAATCTAAGCGATTATAATTTTTCGTATTACGATTACGAAAACAAAAATAGAAATGATGATTTTCTTCCGTTAATGAAGGAAATAATTCAGAAGTACGACACTCTAATTTTTGCTACACCTATTTACTGGTACAGTATGAGTGGTATAATGAAAGTGTTTTTTGATAGATTCACTAATTTACTTCATTTAGAAAAAGATTGGGGTAGAAAATTGCGAGGAAAAAATATGGCTGTGATTTCAAATTCACACGATTCTGAAAGCGAATTGGATTATAATTTTTACATCCCTTTTGTAAAATCAGCGGAATATTTAGGGATGCAGTATTTAGGGAACAAGCATTTTAATGCAGACCTAGAAATCGATGTGGTAAGTTTAAATGATTTGTTTAAGGTTTAAAGTTTAAGGTTTTTCTAACTTTGAACAAATTAAACTATAAGAAAATGGCAACAATAAAAAGATTTGAAGATTTAGAAATATGGCAAGAAGCTAGAATGCTTTCTAAAAAAATAATAGCGATTTCTAAAGAAACAGATTTAAAAACTGATTTTCGATTAAAAGATCAAATAAAAGCATCAGCGGGTTCTGTAATGGCTAATGTTGCGGAAGGTTTCGAAAGAAATGGAAATCTTGAGTTTAGACAATTTCTATCAATTGCTAAAGGTTCAGCTGGAGAAACTAGATCACAACTTTATCGGGTTTTTGATAATGATTATATAAGCCAAGAAGAACCAGATACTCTAGTTAATGAATATGAAAAATTAAGTGGTAAGATAAATAATTTTATATCGTATTTGAATAATAATGATTTTAAAGGTACAAAGTTCAAACAACTTTAAACCTTAAACTTTAAACTTTTAAACCAATGTTAAGTATAAAAAACTTACACGCCTCGGTGGAGGACAAAGAAATACTAAAAGGAATCAACCTTGAAATCAAAGCAGGTGAAGTACACGCGATTATGGGACCTAATGGTGCTGGAAAATCAACATTATCGTCAATCATTGCAGGAAACGAAAACTACGAAGTTTCTGAAGGTGAAATTATCCTTGATGGTGAAGATTTATCAGAATTAGCACCAGAAGAAAGAGCACATAAAGGCGTTTTCTTGTCATTCCAATATCCAGTTGAAATCCCAGGGGTTTCAGTAACTAACTTCATCAAAACAGCTATCAACGAAAAACGCAAAGCAAATGGCGAAGAAGAAATGCCAGCTAACGAAATGTTGAAGAAAATCCGTGAAAAGTCTGAGTTATTAGAAATGGATAGAAAATTCCTTTCACGTTCACTTAATGAAGGATTCTCGGGGGGTGAAAAGAAACGTAATGAGATTTTCCAAATGGCAATGTTAGAACCTAAAATTGCTATTCTTGACGAAACTGATTCAGGTTTAGATATCGATGCATTACGTATAGTAGCAAATGGTGTAAACAAATTAAAAACCGAAAGCAATGCGGTTTTAGTGATTACGCATTACCAACGTTTGTTAGATTATATCGTTCCTGATTTTGTTCACGTGTTAATGGACGGTAAAATCGTTAAATCAGGCGATGCTTCCTTAGCATTAGAATTAGAAGAAAAAGGATACGATTGGATTAAAAACGAAATTCAGTAATCAGTCGCAGTATTCAGTGTGCAGTGAGCACTGAACACTAAAAACTGTAAACTGTAAACTTGAAAAAATGGATTTAAAAGAAAAATTACTTTCCTCATTTATGGCATTTGAAGAAAAAGTTGATGTGGCTACTGAGTTACATGATCTTAGAACTTTAGCCTTAAAGAATTTTGAAACAAAAGGTTTTCCAACAAAAAAGGAGGAAGCTTGGAAATATACATCGCTTAATGCGGTACTAAAAAACGATTTTAGTATTTTCCCTAAGAAAGAAAGTGCTATCGAAATTAAAGATGTAAAAAAGTATTTCATCAATGATGTAGATACTTACAAGGTAATTTTTATTGACGGTGTTTTTAGTACTTTTTTATCTTCAACAACACACGACGGCTTGGATGTTTGTTTGATGTCATCGGCATTGACAAAGCCAAAATACAAGATGGTAATTGATACTTATTTCAATCAAATTGCAAATAAGGAAGATAGTATGACTTCTTTGAATACGGCTTTTGCGTATGAAGGAGCTTATATCAATGTGCCAAAGAGTAAAGTTGTTGAAAAACCAATTGAGATTATTTATTTCTCTACAGGAAATGAAGCAGCTTTGATGGTGCAACCCCGCAATTTAGTTATAGTGGGTGAAAATGCACACGTACAAATCATCGAACGTCATCAAAGTTTGAATAGTAATCCTGTTTTGACCAATTCGGTTACAGAGATTTTTGCTCAAAAACGTGCTATTGTAGATTATTACAAAGTGCAAAATGATGTGCAAACAGCAAACTTAATTGACAATACTTATATTGCTCAAAAACAAGAAAGCCGAGTTTCGGTCCATACCTTCTCTTTTGGCGGAAATATAACTCGTAATAATTTGAATTTCTACCATCAAGGAGAAAGAATAGATTCTACCTTAAAAGGAATTACTATTATTGGCGATAAACAACACGTAGATCATTATACTTTAGTGAACCACGCTACTCCAAATTGTGAAAGTCACCAAAACTATAAAACAATTTTAGATGGAAATGCAACAGGTGTTTTCAACGGTAAGATTTTCGTAGAAAAAGAAGCTCAAAAAACAGATGCTTTCCAACAAAATAATAACATTTTACTAGGAGATAAAGCAACTATCAACGCTAAACCACAATTAGAAATCTTTGCAGATGATGTAAAATGCTCGCATGGATGTACTATTGGTCAATTAGATGAAAGTGCAATGTTTTATATGCAACAACGCGGAATCCCTAAAAAAGAAGCCAAAGCATTATTGATGTATGCTTTTACAAGTGAAGTGTCTTCAAGTATTAAAATCCCTGAATTGAGAGCTAAAATCTCTCGAATTATTGCTGATAAATTAGGTGTAAAAATGGGATTTGATTTGTAAGAAATAAATTCAGTATATACCTATGAACCGCTCTCAATGAGCGGTTTTTTCATTACATTTGATTAAATCTATAATCTAAATGACAAAGGAAGAAAAAGTAACTTCATTAGAACAACTTGGTTTTATTACAAGCAGTCAGGTTGATGAATTTCAGCAATACCAAAGCAAAAAGATATTTTCATTAAATACAGAACTTCTGTTTCTAATGTACTTGTCTGTGATTCTATTTACTTCAGGGGTAGGAATTTTAATTTATGAGAATATTGATACCATAGGACATACTGTTATTTTAGGGTTGATTTTTATAGTAACGGTATTATGTTTTTATTTCAGCTTTAAAAAAGCTAAAGGATTCAGCAAGCAACAGGTTTTATTTGAAAGTCCTGTTTATGATTATTTAGTGCTCACAGGAAGTATGTTAGCTTGTATTTTTGTTGGCTATCTTCAGTATCAATATCAAATTTTGGGTACTAATTATCAGGGGGTTTCGTTAATTTCTGCCATTATATGTTTTGCTGTTGCTTATTATTTTGATCAGAAAACGGTTTTATCTATGGCAATTACCTCTTTAACAGCTTTTATAGGAATTACAATAAGCCCAAGTAATTTCTTTGATATTGAGGTTTTTGAACATCCCCAGTTAATTTATTTTGGTCTAATTCTTTCTGTTATTTTGTTGGTTTGGGTTTACTTTTCAGAAAAGCAGCAATTAAAAAAACATTTTAGCTTTGTTTATTACACTTTTGCCCAGCATTTAAGTGGACTTTGTATCATAGCAGGTTTGGTTGAAGATTATTGGTTACTTTTTGTGTTTTTTTCTATTGGAATCAATTACTTTTTTTATCAGTTGAGCTATAGGATAAAGGAAATCTCTTTGTTTATTTTTACCTTATTATATGCTTATGTGGGGGTGAATATTTGTATAGGAAGACTATTGTCTCATATTGACATTGGAGAATTTTTCGCTTTAATTGCAATGATAATTCCTTTTTATTTCATTTTATCTATTGTGATGTTTATTAAAGCAATTCGTAATTTTAAAAAGGAAAAAGATGCAAGCATATAAAAAGGATGAATTGGATAATTATTTTTTAGTGGAGGAAGCTAAAAATTTATATGATAGTAAGTTTATCACGAAAGAGCAACTTTTAACTATTCATAATTCACTTTTAAAATTAAAAACTCACGATAACTTCTTGGTTAGAATCCTCTTTTTTCTTTTAGGTGCTTTTTTATATTCATCTATTGCTGCAGCTTTTGCAGCAGTTCTTTTAACTGGGAGCAGTGATAACGCATACAAAGTGCTTTTGTTTTTCTACGCTATTGTTGGTTTATTGGGCTCTGAGTTTTTAGCAAAAGAAAAGTATTTTCGTCACGGTTTAGATGATGCTTTTATTCTAGGATTTCAATTGTGTTTTTGTATAGCAATAGCAGCAATACCAGAAGAACCTTTGGTTGGATTTTTTACTATGATTCTTGCAGGAGCATTTTGTTGTATCAGGTATCTTAACACACTTTCAATACTAGTATTCTGTTCAGGATTTGTTTGTGTATTTTTAAATTTATCTATAGAACATGAAGTTATAGATGCGATGTATTTACCGTTCATAGGCTTTGCACTTGCACTTGTATTCTATTTTTTATCTAAAAAAATTCTTGATACTAAAAGTTGGTCTATTTATGAAGAAATAGGAAATATGATGAAACTTTTTAGTTTATTATTGGGGTATTTTTCGATGAATTATATGGTAGTTCGAGAGTTATCACAAGATTTGATGCAAATTGAAGTAACTCCCACTAAAGACATTCCTTTTGCTTTTCTGTTTTATGGATTCACTTTTTTAATTCCTATTTTTTATATCATAATGGCATTACAGAGAAGAGATCGTTACTTTTTATGGGTTGGTTTATTTACTTTTGGATACTCTATATTTACCATTCGTTATTATTATAGTGTATTGCCTACAGAATATGCTATGCTGATTGGAGGAATTATACTCTTTACGATTTCATTTTTAGCAATTAAACTATGGAAAAACAAAACTGAAGGTATTACTTTTCAACCTGATAGAAGTTCTGATAGTAAATTATTACAAAATGCTCAAATGTTGATAATTACAACGCAATCAAAAATAGATATGCCTACGCCAAAAAACGATATGCCTTTTGGAGGTGGTGGATTTAGCGGAGGCGGTGCAGGTGATACTTACTGATTATTTTTTTATACTTGCTAAAATTTCCTTCAAGAATACATTCATATCAATTTTATCGTGTCCTAATCGAACCACTATCATATCGTGCGACGGAATAATAAATACGCGCTGACCTTGAAAACCATCGGCAAAATAGACATCACGTGGCACATCAGGCATTTTTCCTCCAGCATTTAACCAAAACTGCGCTCCATATTGATTGTCTGACGTTGGAGTAGGGGTGGCAACATATTTTGACCAAGATGGGTCAAATAATTGTTCACCGTTCCAGTTTCCGTTATGTAAATAAAGTAATCCAAACTTTGCCCAATCACGTGCATTTGCCCATGCATAAGAAGAACCAATATAATTTCCTTTCAAATCGGCTTCAACAATCATAGAATGCATACCTATTTTGTCAATCAAAGCACTATACCAAAAATCTAAATACTCTTGATGGTTCTTAAATTGACTTCTGATAATTCCAGATAGCAAATTTGTTGTACCCGAAGAATAATTCCAAGAGGCATTAGGCTTTCCAACTAAAGGTTTGTTGACTTGTGACTTAGTCATATCACTTTCTTGAAACAACATTTTAGTTACATCGGATATGTCGTCATAATTTTCACTCCACTCTAAACCAGAATTCATCTGTAAAAGATTATGGATAGTGATGTTTTTTCTTGAATCGTTTGCCCATTCTTGTATGGGAGCAGGCTGATTTACATTTAGCTTTCCTTGTTTTTGTAATATTCCGAATAAAGTAGAAGTAATGCTCTTGGTCATAGACCAACCTAGTAAACGTGAGTTTTTATGGAAACCAGGAGCATATTTCTCGGCAATTATTTGGTCTTTATAAACAACAAGCACAGCACGGGTAGATTTTTTTCCTTCTGTATTTGCTTCAAAAGCATAATCAACAGCTTTATTTAGTTGATTGTAGTTTACATTGGAAAATGTTGGTTTAGTTGGTTCTCCATCACCATAGGGAAAAGGAGTTTTTTTATCGATACTAAAACTTCTTTTGGGAACTAAATAAGGTGCGTTTGGATCATAATCATCATTAACCAAAACAGCACCTAAACCCTCTCGATAAATTGCCTTTCGAGATTTTAATCCATAGACTGATGCTTCAGCAAAATTTTCCTTTTCATCAATTTCGTTACTTGCTAAATCGATTAAATTAATATCGTTATCTCCTTTTTCAATAACTTCGATTGTTCGATTGTCTAAAAAGTGACATGATGCCACACTTTTTGAAGAGAAACCCGAAATCAAATCTAGTTTGGGATAATTTAAGTAAACAACAATTGCAATTGAAGCAGTAATAAATAATGCGATAAAACCCAGAATTTTTTTCATATAAAAAAGTATATATAGTGCAAGTTAGGAAATAGCTATCAATCCATAAAAAAACTTTATAAAATATTTCTGCTATTCGTATCCAAATAACTACTTTTGTATTTAGAAAAATTCTAAATAATAAAATGTTAGATATCCAAAAAATAAGAGCCGATTTTCCTATACTAAAACAAACTGTAAACGGAAAACCCTTAGTATATTTTGATAACGGAGCTTCATCTCAAAAACCACAAGTAGTAATTGATGCAATTTCTAAATATTATGAAGAAATCAATGCTAATATTCATCGAGGTGTTCACACATTAAGTCAGTTGGCAACCGATGCCTATGAAGCATCGCGAAATAAAATACAAGACCATATTAATGCTAAACATAACTATGAAGTAATTTTTACTTCAGGAACTACACAAGGGATTAATTTGGTTGCTAATGGATTTGCTTCACTCTTAAAAGAAGGAGATGAGGTAATGGTTTCTGCTTTGGAACACCATAGTAATATAGTGCCTTGGCAAATGTTGTGTGAGCGAACAGGAGCTAAATTGGTGGTGATTCCAATGAATGAAAATGGAGAATTAATCATAACAGAATTTGATAAATTACTTTCCAATAAAACCAAAATAGTTGCTGTCAACCATATTTCAAATGCTTTGGGAACCATTAACCCAATCGAATATATGATTGAAAAAGCACACAGTGTGGGTGCTGCGATTTTAATTGATGGAGCACAAGCAACTCCACATTTAAAACCTGATGTTCAGTCGTTAGATTGTGATTTTTATGTTTTTTCTGGGCATAAAATATGTGGGCCAACGGGTGTAGGAATTTTATACGGTAAGGAAGAATGGTTAAACAAACTCCCTCCTTATATGGGTGGTGGCGAAATGATTAAAGAAGTTACTTTCGAAAAAACAACTTATGCCGAATTACCCCATAAGTTTGAAGCAGGTACACCTAATATCGCCGATGGAATTGTGTTAGGCACCGCTATTGATTATTTGAATGAAATTGGTTTCGAAAATATCCAAAAGCAAGAAATAGAATTGCTTTTATATGCAACTGAAAAATTAAATGCTATTGAAGGAATAAAAATATACGGACCAGAAGCTTCTTCAGGCAGAAAAACCTCTGTGATTTCTTTTAATATTGAAGGAATTCACCCTTATGACATTGGAACAATTATTGATAAGTTAGGAGTAGCAGTTCGAACAGGACATCATTGCACGCAACCTATTATGAATTATTTTAATATTCCAGGTACCGTTAGAGCAAGTTTTTCGTTCTATAATACGAAAGAAGAAATTGATATCTTTGTTGAAGCTGTTCAAAAAGCTAAAATGATGTTATCATAATTTAAATAACTCAGCTATGAAGAAATTTGCAATTTTAATTTCGAGTTTATTCCTTATGTCAACTACTTGTAAGAAAAAGGGTGTTGATACAACTAACAATCAAGTTGTTCAAGAGACAGTAAAAGATGTTGATGGAAGTAATAATAATACTGATTCATCATCAGTAAAAGAACTGGTGACTTCGGAATCTGTTAAAGTTGAAGAAATTAATACAAATCCTACAACTGAAAATTCTCAAAATAGTACAATCGTAAAACAAGATAATGGTACAGTTGTAGAGTATGAAGCTTTATCAAGAGGTATGTTTTTGAAAGTGAAATATGCAAACGGATTAGTTAATGTTTTTAATGATCGCAATAATTCAGAGAAGAGCACTTCAATACAATTGACTAAAGTTCAAGCTGACGAGTTAAATAAGTTGTTAGGTACTATAAAACCAGAAAAATTAGAAACAATGCAGGCGCCAAGCCAAGCCAGATTATATGATGGTGCAGCACTTGCTAATATGACAATTACTACAAAAGGTAAAACCTATTCTTGTCCTGGATTTGATCACGGACAACCTCCAGCAGGTATAGAAAAATTTGTAAAGAAATTATTGTCTTACACTGAGAAAAAATAATAATAATATATAGAGATAATTCAACACTAGAATGACAATTCAAGAAATTCAAAATGACATCGTAGAAGAGTTTTCAATGTTTGACGATTGGATGCAACGATACGAATATATCATTGAGTTGGGAAAATCCCTTCCGTTAATTGATGAAAAATATAAAACGGATGATAATATCATCAAAGGATGTCAATCTAAAGTTTGGGTTCATGCGGAAGAAAACAATGATAAAATTGTTTTTACTGCCGATAGTGATGCCATTTTAACAAAAGGAATTATTGGAATTTTAATCAGAGCCTTCTCTAATCAGTCAGCTCAAGCGATTTTAGATGCTAATACTGATTTTATTGACGAGATTGGATTAAAAGAGCATCTTTCGCCAACGCGTGCTAACGGATTGGTTTCGATGATTAAGCAAATAAAAATGTATGCTTTGGCATTTCAAAGTAGAAAATAATTCTGATAACCATATAAGCCATAAAAGAAACATAAGTTATGTTAGATAATAAACAAAATAATATATGCCAAAATGAAAATTACAAAGAAATCATTAAAAGAATTGATTTATACAGTTAATGGCTGTGCAATTTAAGTTCATAAAGAGCTTGGTCCAGGTCTATTAGAAAGTATATATCATAGATGTTTAAAGAAAGAATTTGATTTAAAGGGAATAAAGTATCAATCTGAATTAAAGATTCCAATTCTCTATAAAGGTTTAGAGTTAGATGCAGATTTGAGACTTGATTTTCTTATAGAAGATGTTTTGATAGTTGAATTAAAAGCAATTGAATCAATTTTGCCTGTTCACGAAGCTCAAATTCTTACTTACATGAAATTACTCAAAAAACCTGAAGGGTTATTATTGAATTTTAATGTTTCTAACTTGTTTTATGAAGGGCAAAGTACATTTGTAAATGAGTTATATAGAAATTTAGATGAAGAATAGAAACTTAATGAACTTATATGACTTATATGGTTCACGATAAATATTATGGAAGAATTTAACGACACAATTAATTTAGGGGAAGAAGTAGTAAGGGTACTTAAAAAGATTTACGATCCAGAAATCCCAGTAGATATTTATGAGTTAGGGTTAATTTACGATGTTTTTGTAAATGAAGATATGGATGTAAAAATCTTGATGACACTAACTTCGCCTAACTGCCCCGTAGCTGAAACTTTACCTAATGAGGTAAAAGAAAAAATTGAAAAATTACCCACAGTTAAATCTTGTGAGGTAGAAATTACTTTTGATCCACCTTGGACTAAAGATTTAATGAGTGAAGAAGCAAAATTAGAATTAGGAATGCTTTAATTTAGTAATCAGTTTTCAGTATTCAGTTCAAAGTTATAACTTTCTGAACACTGAATTCTGAACACTGCATACTTGAAAAATGGAAGAAATACTAAACAAAGTAGCATCGAGTTCATTAGTGGTTTTCGATTTAGAAGATTACTATCAAGAAGGTACTCGAACGCAAATTGATATTTCACAATGGCTTTTAGAAGGTTTTTTGTTAAGAGAAAAAGATTTTCGAGAGGCATTAAAAAATCATGATTGGTCGCAATACCAAAATCATTTTGTAGCTGTAGATTGTTCAACGGATGCAATTTTGCCTACTTGGGCTTCAATTTTAGTGGCATCACATTTACAGCAATATGCAAAAAAAATAATTTTAGGGAATATCAGCGAGATAGATCTACATCTTTATATAGAAAAAATTCTACAAGTAGATTTTACAGTATATGCTAATAAACCTGTAATTTTGAAAGGTTGTTCTAAAAAACCTGTGCCAAAAGAAGCCTATATTATGGCTATCACACAATTACAGAAAGTTGCTAAAAGTGTTATGTTTGGTGAGGCTTGTTCGGCAGTCCCAATTTTTAAGAAAAAATAATATTTGTACTAAGTTTTTTCTGTTAAATAGTTAATTGCTATTTTTTTTTGGTAATGTTAATTGATAGGGACAACATAAACAATTAAAATCATCAGCATTGATGAGTTAAAAAAGCGAGATAAACAACAAAAGGAATCCAAATTTGGATTTTATAGCAAATACATTTTAATAATAAAGATTAAATGAAAAAATTATTTTTTTTAGCAACATTGTTAGTTGGGGCTAGCACATTTGCACAAGGGAATGAAAAAGAACTAATAGGTAAAACTTCTGACGCAGAAACCAAAGCTAAAGATACCACAAATATAGGGTGGAAAAGGGCAGGTAATTTTACTTTTTTGTTCAATCAATCAGCCTTTAATAACGATTGGAAAGGGGGAGGAACTTCTAATATGGCTGGTAATATAGGTCTAAATTATGATTTTAATTACAAGACATCTTCTATGATTTGGGATAATAAGTTAATTGCCGCATACGGACTAACAAAATTAAAAGATGCTGATGTGCAAAAATCAGATGATAGATTACAGTTTACTTCAATGTTAGGTAAAAAAGCTACAGGATATTGGTTTTATTCAGGTTTCTTAGATTTTAGAACTCAAATGGATGCAGGTAAAGACGCTAATGGTAATCGAATATCGCAACTTTTCTCACCAGCTTATTTGCAATTAGGACCAGGGATGTTGTGGAAAAAAAGTGATAATTTTAAATTTAATATTGCGCCAGCTACCGCAAGATTAATATTTGTTAATTCTAAATTTACGGTTCTAGGTTCAGCTTTTGGGGTAGAGCAAGGTAAAACTTCTCGTTTCGAGTTTGGAGCAGGATTAAGCGGCTATTATAAATTTAAGATTATGGAGAATATTACTTGGGAAAATATCCTTAATCTATATTCCAATTATTTAGATAAACCAAAAAATGTTGATATAGATTACCAAGCTAATTTAGTTATGAAAGTAAATAAATATATTTCTACAAATCTTGCTTTTCAAGCTATTTATGATGATAATGCAGTGGGAGCATTTCAAATTAGAGAAGTATTTGGTTTAGGATTTAATTATGGGTTTTAATCTCTAAGTAGATATCATAAAAAAATATTGCTTGAGGTTTTTTGCATTGCCTACTTTATATTCATGATGAAACCAAGCTTGAAAAAATATGGCATTAAAACCTATTTTAGCACAAGAAATTGTTAGGGATATATAATTAATAGTTTCGGTGTTGGTATAAAGGGATATATTTAGATGCTTAAACAAGCTGATGAGCGTATTTCTACTGAAGAATTTACTACAATGAAAGATTTAGAAAAGAAATCGAAAGTTGGTAGTATTTTCAAAAAAGTAAGGCATTCGCTTTTAAAAGTATTTTAGAAATTTTGAATAGACACCGCAGATACACAGATTTTATAATTTTTTTTGGTAAATTAATTATAAAATCTGAGTGTCTGCGGTAATTTTTTAAATTCGAATTGCGGAACAAATTCTTGTAGTGATGAAACAATTAAAATTTTTAGCATTTTCAATAATTGGAATATTTGGCTTTATCTATGTATTATATGTAGGTTATATTTATTTCAATCAAGCGGAAATGGTTTTCATAGCGTCTAAACTAGATCAAATCTATAGTTTCCAATTTGATGAAAAATTTGAAGAAATTAATGTAAAGTCCTTTGATGGAAAATCCCAACACGGAATTTTATTTAAAACCGAAAAACCAAAAGGATTAATTTTTTACCTACACGGAAATGCAGGGAATCTTCAAACGTGGGGAGAAATTTCAAAAATTTATACCAATCTAGGATATGATATTTTCATTTTAGATTATAGAGGCTTCGGGAAAAGTGAAGATAAAATTGAGAATGAAATCCAAGTTGTAAAAGATGTAGAAATTGTCTTTGATAAAGTTGCAAAAAAGTACGACAAAAAAATAATTATTGGTTATTCTATAGGAACTGGTATAGCAGCACATCTGGCATCAGTAAAGAAAAATGATATGCTTATTTTAAAAGCTCCTTACGATAATTTTTTAAACTTCACATCCACTAAAGTGCCATTCTATCCTGATTTTCTTAAAAATTTCCGCTTTGAGACCGATAAATGTTTACCAAAAATCAAAACTCCTATTTATCTTTTCCACGGAAATAAAGACCAGCTAATTCCACTTGATAATTCAAAAAGATTGAAAAATATACTAAAACCTACAGATAAACTGTTTATACTAAATAACCAAGGGCATCATGGTATTAATGACAATCTTGATTATCAGGATAAATTAAACATTTTGTTGAAATAAAAGGAATAGATATGAGAAGAATAGTTGCTATTTTAATTTGTTTGGTATGCATTTCTTGTAAAAAAGAAAACTATAAGTCAGATGATTTGTTTTTAGAATTTCTAAAAGAAAGTTCAGATTATTTTGAAAAGTGTTCAAAAGATATTTCGGGAGCTTATATCTCTGTAAGTAATGGGATTGGAGGGTTTGAGGAATGTGTGCTTGAAAATAATAAAGTTAAATTAGAAATTGATGCTTTTTTTAAGAAAATTGTGAACAAGGATAAAACCGAAAAGATTCAATTGCAAGAAGAATTTGTGAAAAAAATAAATGATTTAAAGATAAAAATAAAGTTGCCTAAACTTGATAAAGAAAAGTTAGAAGTTTTAACTGATGAACAGTTGTATTTATATATCAAATCTAGTTTTTATAAAAATGTATTGGATGGATTTAGTCAGATTAGATTTCCTTGTAAATAGTTTTATAATTTAAAATCTCATTTTCAAATCCACACATTAATCCTATCTTTGCACCTTCAAATTTAGCAGTTTTAAGTCTTCTGACTTCTAACTTCTAACTTCTAACTTTTTAAAAATGATTACAGTCAACGATATCGCCGTAGAATTTGGCGGAACAACACTTTTTAGCGAGATCACTTTTGCTATCAACGAAAATGATAAAATTGCCCTAATGGGTAAAAACGGAGCAGGTAAATCAACACTTTTAAAAATCGTAGCAGGCGAAAATAAACCTTCCCGTGGTGGAATTTCTGCACCTAGTGATGCAGTGATTGCTTACTTGCCTCAGCACTTGTTAACAAAAGACGACTGTACTGTAATGGAAGAAACATCTAAAGCTTTTGCTGATGTTTTGAATATGAAAAAAGAAATTGACGATATCAACGAACAATTAACTATTCGCACCGATTATGAAAGTGACGATTATATGAAGTTGATTGAACGTGTTTCGGAATTATCTGAAAAATACTATTCGATTGAAGAGGTAAATTACGAAGCCGAAGTTGAAAAAGTATTAAAAGGTTTAGGTTTTGAGCGTGAAGACTTTACCCGTAAAACATCTGAATTCTCTGGAGGTTGGCGTATGCGTATCGAATTGGCTAAAATCCTTTTGAAAAAACCCGATTTGATTTTATTAGATGAGCCTACCAACCATTTGGATATGGAAAGTATTCAGTGGTTAGAAGAATTTTTGACTACGCAAGCAAAAGCTGTAATGGTAATTTCCCACGATAGAGCTTTTGTTGATGCGATTACAAATCGTACTATTGAAGTAACTATGGGGCGTATTTACGACTACAAAGCTAAATACTCTGATTATCTAGAATTACGTAAAGACAGAAGAATACACCAACAAAAAGCCTACGACGAACAACAAAAATTTATAGCCGACAATCAGGCATTTATCGAGCGCTTTAGAGGGACTTTCTCTAAAACAGAACAAGTACAATCGCGTGTTCGTATGTTAGAAAAATTAGAATTGGTCGAAGTAGATGAGGTAGATTCATCGGCACTAAAGCTTAAATTTCCACCATCACCACGTTCAGGTCAATATCCTGTGGTGGTTGAAGATTTGACCAAATCATATGGCAATCACGTGGTATTCAAAGATGCTAATATGGTAATAGAGCGCGGGCAAAAAGTAGCATTTGTTGGTAAGAACGGTGAAGGTAAATCAACGATGATTAAAGCCATTATGAAAGAAATAGACATTGATGGCGGAAAATTAGAGATTGGTCACAATGCACAAATAGGGTATTTTGCCCAGAATCAAGCCGCTTTATTAGATGGCGAATTGAGTATTTTTGAAACTATAGATCATATTGCAGTTGGAGATATTCGTACCCAAATTAAAAATATTTTGGGAGCTTTTATGTTCAAAGGCGATGACATCCAAAAGAAAGTAAAAGTACTTTCGGGGGGAGAAAAAACACGTTTGGCAATGGTGAAATTATTATTGGAACCCGTAAATGTGTTAATTCTGGATGAGCCTACCAACCATTTAGATATGAAAACCAAAGACATCATCAAAGATGCCCTAAAAGATTTTGACGGAACCTTGATTTTAGTATCTCACGATCGTGATTTCTTAGACGGTTTAGCTGAAAAAGTATTCGAATTTGGTCACAAACGAGTGAAAGAACATTTTGAAGATATTAAAGGATTCTTGGCGCACAAGAAAATGGAAAGTTTGAAAGAGATTGAAAAATAACCGATGCTAAATACAGAAACCTATACAACATTTTTTGCGGTCGTACGAGAAAGCATAGCAGATAAAACCTTTGCAAAATTGACATTGGCTAAAACCATTGGCAAGCCCGAATTGCAGAATATTTATATCAGAATTGCAGCTCAAGAGGGAGTTTTGAAACTTTCGGTAACCCATAAAATTTACAACGAAGGGTTGCAGGAAATAGAACGCATAGTTTCGTTAGAAGAACTTGAAAACGAAACCATTCCGTATATCAACAATCCGTTTATGTCAGTTTTGTTATTCACCACAGGAGCAGACATCACAATGAAACTCAATAAAAAGAGAGTAGCAACCATTACAGAGCAACCACCAACTTTTAAAAATGCAGATCCTAATTTGCTAGGACTTTAGATACACACAAATCCCTAATTGCAAATGGTAGTTAGGGATTTTTTTAAACTACTAAAACTTTATTATGTTCACATCAATTATAAATCAACTACATTGATAGTTACACGGCATTCGCGTTTAAAAAATTACCACAGATGAAAAGATTAAAATATCTGGATAAAATATAAACTTTAATATTTATTTCCGCGAAGCGGATAATTTTATAATTAATTTTCTAAAAAACTGAATATAAAATCTGTGCAATCTGTGGTTATTTCTTCAAAATTTTTTAAATATTTTTAAAAGCGAATGCCCTGTGATAGATAAGAGTTATGGAGCTTTTTTTAAAAAAATAAGTGCTTTTCAAAACATAAAATATGTCACGTCATATAAAAGACTTATGAATCTTTTACAGAAAATAGCAAGACAAATAATTAAGAAATCGTTTAACTTTTCGGTTTGGACCATAGAGCAATTTCACGACAAAAATTACTATGCTGACAAAGTAAACGAATTAAGAAAATATCCAATAGGAACATTAGGATATGACATTGCTAAATGCCTTGACGAAAACAAGCTTGGACTCGTACCTAATTATGAGAGTCACGACCTAAAACACGTTTTGCTTGACTTTAAAATGACGCCTGTTGACGAAATCAGAATGCAAGCGTTTATGTTGGGGAATGGAAACTATTCAGTTCCTTGTTTTGCTATCCTAACATTTGGAGTCATTCTGTTGCCAGACGAGTGGTTATTATTTTACAAAGATTTTAAAAGAGGGAGGTTGGCTAAACCTATATCAACTTGGACAATTGAAAAATATGCAAAATTTCAAACACAAACTTTAAGAGAGCAGGTCATTGAAACGCAAACTGAAAACAAAAATAGAAATGATAGACATCTTCCATAAATTAATAGACAATGAAATTAGTCTTTCGGAATTTGAAGAAATGATTTATAAGAATTCACAGTTAGAAAATGAAATTGGGGAAGATAATTATCTATTCTTTTTACAATTCAATTACAAGAAAGAGAATGCAGAAATAGAAATTCGAGAATTTATTGTCAAGCATATTGTAAAAGAAAACGATTTTGGGAATTGGAAATTCAATAGATTGTTAGAGTTGGATGGCATTTATTTTCCTAATGAAAATTTGTTTGGGTATGCAAAACAGAATCCAGATTTTTTAAATGGTAAGAAAACAGAATTCAGACAATTTTGGGATGATAAGAAAATTGAAATATTCTGGACTAATCGGGTTTCCCAATTTGTAAGACATATATCGGAAATTGCAAAAAATAATGAGAAATATCTTTATTTGGGTACCTATGAAAATAGTTATATTCATCTTGTTGTAAACCAAAACGACGAGATTTATCTTGCTTATGATGTTATTAATGAAGAGGTTTTTTTTGCAAAGAACATAAAAGAAGCAATAATAAAATTAATTTTAGATAAAGAACATTAATTGAGACAGGATAAGAGATACAAGAGAATATGAAAATTGAAAAGCCTTTTAAAAATTTGACTTATAAAGAATATATTTTCTTTATTGATAACTATAAAAAATATTCTAATTTTAATACTTTAGGTTTATATCGTTCCCTTTCTGAAAATGAAAAATTAAATATTGAAGAGAAAATATTCATTCGAGATTATGCTAATGGGATATTTCAAAAAACATTTGATTTTCTCCAAATAAAAGATCCGTGGACGTATATAAAAGTAATAACTCTCGGATTAGAGTTGACAGATGGAGATAAGTCTGAATTATGGAGGAAAATATTTAAAGCACAGGAAAAAAATCTAAAAGATAAACGAATAAAGCACAGAAATTTTGGTGAATATTCAAAACATAACTGTGGCTATGAAAACTGTGCTATGAATGGAATAATGATAAGACAAGGTACTGGACTAGCAGAATATGAAATGTGTATAGGAGAAAGAAATAAATATACTCAGAAGCAAAAATCAGAAAGGGGAAAATCAGAGCGAAAAAATCAAAACGTTATTATAAAAAGAGAGCTTGATCTGGAATGAAATTGCTGATAGGTGAGAGCTAAGTTTTTCTAAATTAAAATTGTTTTACGGCTGTCTTCATTAGTGCTCTTTGGTATTCATGACTTCTAAAGCCAACAACATAACAATCTAATTATTTTAGTGTCACAGTACAAATAATCTCTCTTTTACAACAAACTATTTTAATTATATTTGGAGTGGTTTGAGAGTTTTACAAATTGCCGTGACTAAACGGAATACTGATGATGAGTACTATTAGGAAAAACGAGTAATTTTTCGGATATTTAACATTAAAATTTAAAGCTATGGCAACAGTAGATAATATAAGAAATGGATTGATAGATAAAATATTATCTATTAAAAATAAAGATTTTTTAGTTGCTCTGGACAAATTAATCACTTCAAATTCTTCAGACTCTGACATTATTGAATTGACTAAAGAACAAAAAGCGATGCTAGAAATGAGTGAACAGGATATTAAAAAAGGGAAACTGATTTCACAAGAGGCAATGGATAAAAGGAATTTGGAGTGGCTAAACGAAATGTAATTTGGACTCGTACAGCCGACATTCAATTCGTGGGTGTTCTAGAATATTGGGTAAATAGAAACAAATCAACTATCTACTCAAAGAAACTTGTGAAATTAGTTTCGGAAAGAACAAAGCAAATAGCAGAACAACCATTAATTTTTAAATTGACAGATTTTAATGATACTAGGGTTGCTTCGTTAGGTAATTTAAGTATTTATTTTAAATTCAATGATCAAGAAATAATAATTACAGCCTTTTGGGATAACAGGCAAAATCCTAAAAAGTTATTGAAAATTTTAGAAAATAAAAAATAGGGTTGCCCAACTCTGAGGTCTTTAGACCCGACGAACTAACATTAAACTATAGATATTGTTGTGTAATATTATATCGAAAAAACCCTCCTTTCTCAACAAACTTTTTAGCTATATTTGGAATGGTTTGAGAGTTTTTTTTAGAAACTGGCTTGTACAGCTATTATAGTAAGACTTACTACACAGAATTAACAGCATTAAATATGATAGGACTTTCAGATAAACTCAAATTGATCTATAGACCTTTTTTAGTAATCACAATTTGCTTTATTACCACTTATACTTTTTTGCATTGGGCATTATTTATAAAACTAGGTATTCCACTCAAAGAAGACATTTTGAAGTTTTGGTTTCCTGTTAGTATTCCATCTATTCCTATTTTAATTTGGTTAAGACCAAGGATTAAATTGCTGTATTTTAAAAATGATAATGGTTCTTTTGGGTATCAATTTTTAGCTCTAATCGCTATTGCAATACCAACAATAATCGCACAAGAATATTTAATCACTGCAACAGGAAAACTTACAACTGTTGATAATGTTTCTCAAATTGACAAAACAGAAAAGACAAAATATTATTCTTTAAAAAATTACTATATAGACAAGCAAAGAATTGCAGCTCATAATACAGCATCTGTAACAGGAAAGCATAACGAAGATTTTAATATGTTCATATATGTTGCATTGCCAATTTTTGAAAGTATTAAAGACACAACAAAAACGAAGTGCAAATTTTGGTTAGGTAAAAAATATAGAGAGAGAATTAGTAACAGACTTTCAGACCAAGAAAAAGATGCTAAATACAAAGCTTTTGCTGAACAAAAACAAAAGGAATTTGAGGAAACAGATTTTAATAGCTTCGTGTATCTAGAAGTAATTGGTAATACCGAAGATAACGAAGAGTTTAATATAGCAATTGAAAAATCTGAAATAGTAAAAGGTATTCAGCAAATAGTTTTGCGAGCTATAAACGAACCTTTTGAAAACAGAAATGGAAAAAGTTAGAATGGACTTTTGGCTCACTTGCAATTGGACTTTTAACATATTTCATTTTTTTATTGTTTCCAAAGTTTCAAGAAAGTAAATTACAGAAATTTAAAAGCGGTAAAATAGAGAAAGATATAGATATAAAAGAAATACTTGATTTCCTTATCCCAAAAGAAGGCTTTTATATAACACCAATTTTAATTGACCTAAACTTACTTGTTTTCATAGCAATGGTAATTGCAGGTTTTGGCTTTGTTTCATTTGGCGCAGAGGACCTGTTAAATTGGGGTGCAAATTACAGACCTATTACAACAGACGGACAATGGTGGCGACTTTTGACAAATACTTTTATGCACGGTGGGCTAATGCACATTTTAGCAAACATGTGTGGACTTTTGTTTGTTGGCATTTTTCTTGAACCTCTTTTAGGCAAGACAAAATATTTAATCATTTTTTTGACAACAGGAATTTTAGCAAGTGTTGCAAGCATTTGGTGGTATGATGCAATAGTTAGTGTTGGTGCATCAGGTGCTATCTTTGGACTTTATGGTTTCTTTTTAGCAACATTACTTTTAAAAGTTTTTCCACCTGATTTTGGAAAAGCACTTTTGATAAGCACTCTTGTTTTTGTTGGTTTCAATTTACTTATGGGCTTAACAGGGGGTATTGACAACGCAGCCCATATTGGTGGACTTGTAGTTGGTTTCATAATAGGGCTTTTTATGTCAAGGAAGCTTAAAGAGGAGGGAGAAGTACAGAATTAGAAGGGATTGGTTATATTTAATAGAATCACGAAGGGTAAAGGTTATTTGTAATTATTCAGCCTATCAAATTTTTGACTATTTAGATATTTCTTTATTGACATAAATAACTTAAAATGAGATAAAAATCAAATAACAATATCCAAAAATCAAATAAATTCAAAAGAATAAATCAAAAAAAATCAAAAAATATTACAATTTGGAGTTTCAGAATTTTGAATCATTTAAAAATTGAGATTTATTTGTACTTTGTTATTTGTATTTTGTTATTTGTATTTTGTCATTTATATAACTTGCTCTGAATAGTTACGATTATTTTAGTATATCTTCACAAAAGAATCCCCTTTTCTCAACAAACTTTTTAATTATATTTGGAGTGGTTTTTTGGGTTTTCATAAATTACTTTACTGGAAAGTTAAATCAAATGGAACGTTTTACTACTAATAATGACAAGTATTTTGAACAAATCAAAAAAGAATTGACAGAAATACCTTTACCCAAAAGCCAAAGTTTAATATTTACCTATTGCGAAATAGGACAATTACTTTCATATGGTTTTTCTGTTAGTTTAATTAAGGATGAAAAGCACTTTTTAAAAATCAAAAGATGGAATGCTGCTTTTGATAATCAACGTTTCAATCTTAAAATTTTTAATTTAGATAGATTAGCTGTTGCTGAAAAAAATGTTGAATTAACTAATGCTGAATTATTTAGAATTGAGAAACTGATTGAAGATAAATTGGAATTGAAAAAAAATCAGGCGGTAGTTTTAGATGGTCTTTTTTGCCAGTTTAAAACTAAAGATTGCTGTTTGAATTGGAATACTGATGAAGAAATGGCTACAGCGCTTTTTAAAGTTGTTACTTTTCTAAGAAATATAAGGTGTCAGAATGAGTAAAAACCGTTTATATAATAACATTTTTTTGTGTCTAGATATGTTTTTTGAAGTTTTCATATTTGAGATAATTTTTTTAAAGGTTTGTTTTAGAGGATATAAAAAGATTAAAGAGCTGAGACTAATAATTAGTAAACAATCTTAAAAAAGCGAAACCCTATGAAAAAGCAACTAACAAAACCTAGTTTTAAATTATGGTTAGAATTTGAAGCAGTCGATTTTGGTAATTGGGATATTGAAAATGAGTTCTGTAATATTCACATTGAATTAGAAGACGGGAGACATTACGGAATAAATGTTTGGACCTATAAATTCTTAGAAACCGCAATTAGTAAAGACAAGGAAACAGGAGAGAATTTGAGTGGACTTTATAAAGTTCCGCCTGATTTGTTTGTAAAAGAATTAACCAGAGAATGTATTCAACAGTCCATACAAGATTTGCTTGAGATAGGCGATTTAGAACAGGTTCTAAATCCTAGTGTTTATACTAAATCAGAAGACTAAAGAATGAGCAGCATAGAAGATTATATATTTACTTCAGACCGACTTGGATTTAGAAATTGGAGTTGGACTGATATTGACCAGATGCACCAAATAAACTCTGATGAAAAAGTGATGGAGTTTTTTCCTAATATTCCAACAAAAGAGCAAACCATTCAATTTATTGAACGAATGAAAAAACAATATGAAGAAAAAGGATTTTGTTATTTTGCTGTAGATAAACTTGAAGATAATGAGTTTATAGGTTTTATTGGTCTTTCAGAGCAAACTTATGAGGCTGTTTTTACCCCTTGTGTAGATATTGGTTGGAGAATTAAAAGCACTCAATGGAATAAAGGCTACGCATCGGAAGGAGCAAAAAGATGTCTTGATTTTGCTTTTAATAATCTCAGCCTTGAAAAAGTATATGCTGTTGCACCTAAGATTAATGTGAAATCGGAGCATATTATGACTAAAATAGGGATGAAAAAACAATATGAATTTGCACATCCGTTATTAGAAAATAATGAGCAACTTAAAAATTGTGTCTTGTATGCAATTGAAATGAATTGATATAAAAGAGGTAAAACCAATATTTGTACTAGTTTTTAGAGATTTTAATTGTAATGGTGTCTCAATGTTCTTAGTGAAATGAAAAAGAAAATAATAATAGCAACTCTTTATTCAATTGTTGTTTTTTGTGTCGTTTCATATCTTTCTGTAATGAAATCTTTATTGACTTCGGTTGGAAATCCATTACAGAAGCCTGTGGCAAATTTAGGTTATCCTTTTAGTTATTATTATCAGTTTTGGTTGAAAGGTTCTGATTCTCCAAATTGCGGATGGGATTTTAAAAATTTTGTGCTTGACGGTTTGATAGTTTGGATAATAACAATAACTATTTACTTTATTGTAAAAAAGAACAAATAATAATTTCTTTATTGTTCCTGTTTTTGTATGCTGATTTTTGTAAGAATAATTATATTTACACATTAAATGAGTAGGGTATAATAGAATAATTATGGTTTTTCAGCAGACCCTAATTAATTGATTTTAAGCTACTACACCTGACGGGTTTTTCAAAACCTGTCAGGTGTAGTAGAGAAACCGAGTTGAACAGACCTTCTTAAAAAAAAATTAGAGGATTTAAAATTATTAGTTTCTATCAGGTAAAATCTTTCCTGGATTCATAATATTATTAGGGTCAAAAATGTATTTTATCTGTTCCATTAATTCTAAATGTATTTTAGAGAAGGCTATATCCATATAATTTTTTTGTACCCATCCTATTCCGTGTTCACCAGAAAGTGTGCCTTTTAATGAAACTGTTAGTTCAAAAATTTCCCGAATACCTTTAGGAACTTCAGTTTGCCAGTTTTCATCGGTCATTGTTCCTTTTATGATGTTTACGTGTAGGTTTCCATCGCCAGCGTGTCCGTAGCAAACAGATTCGAATCCGTATTTTTTACCTATAGCTTTGATGCCTTTTAGTAAAGTTGGTAATTCATATCTAGGAACAACGGTGTCTTCTTCTTTATAAATTGAATTGGCTTTTACAACTTCTGCGACAGCTCTTCTCATTTTCCAAAGTGCGTTTTTTTCGTCTTCCGTATCAGCAAATAGAATCTCATCAATCTCGTAGTGTTCTACTACACCCATAATTCTTTCGGCTTCTAGCATCAAAATTTCGGGATAATTACCATCTACTTCAATTAATAAATGAGCTTGATGCTCCGGTTTTATGCTTATGTTGATATTGTCTAGATATTTTATAGTCCAATCAATTGCATCACGCTCCATAAATTCTAAGGCACTAGGGACTATTCCTGCTCTAAAAATAGCAGAAACTGCTTCGCAAGCTTGTTCCGCTTTGTAAAATGGAACTAACATTAAAACATTATGATTGTTTTTAGGCCATAATTTAAGCACTGCTTTAGTAACAATTCCAAGTGTTCCTTCACTTCCTACCATTAATTGTGTTAAATTATATCCTGTAGAGTTTTTAAGGGTATTAGCACCTGTCCAGATGATTTCTCCGTTAGGTAACACTACTTCGAGGTTAAGTACATAGTCTTTAGTAACACCATATTTTACCGCTCTAGCACCACCAGAATTTTCAGCTATATTACCACCTATAAAACAACTACCCATACTACTAGGGTCAACAGGATAAAATAATCCTTTTTCTGCCACAGCATCACGAAGTACTTGTGTGATAACTCCAGGTTCTGTAGTGACTTGAAGGTTTTTTTCGTCTATGTCTATGATTTTGTTTAATCGTTCTGTAGATAATCCAATGCCTTTTAGCACACATAAAGCACCACCACTCAAACCTGTTCGCCCGCCAATAGGAACTACCGCTGTGTAATATTCATTGGCTAATTTCATAATAGCTGAAATTTCTAGTGCATTAGCTGGTTTTACAACGATATTAGGAGGAAAATTAAAGTCTTCTGTCTCGTCGTGTCCATAAATTTTTCGTGTTTCATCATCAGTAAATACGTATTGTTCACCAACGATTTGCTGCAGTCTGTATATAAGTTCTGAGTTAGGTTGCATAGTTTTAGAAATTGAATAGTAAAATTAGAAATTAATAATTTATTCACAATCAGATGTTTCTGTTATGTTTAGGATTTGTTTTTGTTTTACAATTATGTTAAATAACTGATTTTAATTCTGTGTTATTTTTATTTTTAAAAATAAAAATCACTTTTTTAACAAAATAATTGTTTTTTTTATTTTAAATTATTAAATTTATGTAACCTTAAATCTTAAAATTATGAGCGCAACATTAGTTAACTACACGAAAGCTGCTCTAGAAAGAGCTAGTAAAAATCCAGAATTATTTTGTAAAGAATTAGCGAAAGCAATCAAAATTCTAATTGCATCTGAACTTGAAGAGCTTGCCATTTGGTTTGTTAATTTTACTAAAGGAAAACCGGAATTACAAAACTGTAAAATTGAATTTATGGCATAAAATTACATTAGTTTTATTTGATTGTTAGTGTACGTGTTTTACGTACGAAGAATACACAGTTTGATTTTAAAGAAATCAGTTGTGTATTTTTTGTTTCTAAAAGTTTTTTAGATAGAAATTGAAGTCGTAAAATTAGTATTTTTACAAAAAAACTTAGGCTTTGAATCACTTTGCAAAAAAATCGGCTCTAAAAGAAAATGATGGTATCGAACAACCTGATACTATTAATGCAAGGTCTATTTCTCAAATTCAGAATTTTAGAAGAAAACAACCTACAGCCATTGAATTAGTAGAATCTATACTCAAAGGAGATAAGGTTGCGTTGAGTCGAGCCATTACTTTGATAGAAAGTACCAATGCTGAACATCTAGAAAAAGCAAACCAAGTTATTCAAGGATGCTTACCTTATGCAAATAAGTCGGTCAGAATAGGTATTACAGGAGTTCCAGGTGTGGGAAAAAGTACTTTTATTGAGGCATTTGGTAAATATCTCACTTCATTAGGAAAAAAAGTTGCAGTCTTAGCTGTTGATCCTAGTAGTTCCATATCTCACGGAAGTATTTTAGGTGATAAAACTCGTATGGAGGAATTAGTAAAAGACGAGAATGCTTTTATACGTCCAAGTGCTTCAGGCGAGAGTTTAGGTGGTGTTGCACGAAAAACGCGTGAAAGTATAATGTTGTGTGAAGCTTGTGGTTTTGATACCATTTTGATAGAAACAGTAGGAGTGGGGCAAAGCGAAACTGCCGTTCATAGTATGGTTGATTTCTTTCTGTTGCTAAATTTAGCTGGTGCAGGAGATGAGTTGCAAGGAATTAAAAGAGGGATTATGGAGATGGCTGATTTAATTGTAATTAATAAAGCCGATGGAGATAATGCAAACAAAGCGAAACTTGCAAAAACTGAACTTAATAGAGCATTGCATTTATTTCCAGAGAAAAATTCGGGTTGGATGCCTAGAACTTCTACTTGTAGTGCTATAGAAAAGAAAGGCATAGATGAGGTTTGGGATACTATAGAGGAGTATTTTCGGCTTACAAAAGAAAATGGATTTTTTGATACCAAAAGAGCTAATCAAAATCAATACTGGTTGTTAGAAACTATTAATGAACAATTGAAAAATCGTTTTTATAATAATCCTGAAATTATTGAATTGCTAATGGAAAATAAAAAAGCCGTGCAAAACAGTGAAATTTCACCATTTGCTGCGGCTCAGTTGTTGTTGAAAACATATTTTAAATAAAATATATTTTATCGGTCATTTTTCAAATTAAAAAATGAGTTTTCAAATCTTAGAGCTAATGCTCCTAGGACGATTTGAGCAAGACCTAATAATCTTACTAACCCGTTTCCGCAAACAATGCAAATTGGTTCAGGAATAGGTTTAACAATGATTATTATAACGCCTCCGAGTATTATTATGATTATAATGAATACTCTAAATAAAGTTCTCAAATTCATAATTTTTTAGTTTTTAGTGAATTATCTACTCTATAAAGTTTTCGGTTTCCCTTTTTTATAATTATGATAATTAATATGATAAAATTATTTGTTTGATTTTTAGTGTTTTACGGGTAAAATGCCCTTTTTTGTAGACTTGAATAGTTAGATAAACAGGGTGTTTTTCCCTGAGTAATTTCATTTAAAAGCTTTAAGTTTGTGTTGTTAATCAATAAAAACAAATTATGAAAAAGTCGAAAAATTATTCTTTAGTAGCATTGTTGCTGCTAGTGATGTGTTCTTGTGAACCTAAAAAAGAAGCAACAGTTTCAATTCCAAGTAATGTTATAAGTATAGAAAAAGGGATACTTATGAAAGAGACTTATAAAAACGATATTCAAAAAATTGTTGAGACAAATAGAGAAGATGGAAAGTATGAAGGAACAGAGTTTGCTTGGATAAATTTAGATTCTTTGAAAAATTATATTGCGCTACTTGAAAAAGTATCTCAACTTAATAATAAAAAGGTATCTGGTGTTAGAATTTATTTCTCTCAATATCCTTATCAAGGGGAGTACACTGCTAGTCAAAGAGAACGATTGTTGCCTGGTAGAGAAACTTTGTTTTTAGCTCCTACAACTGTAATTCCTGCTAATGAAAGTACTAAAAAAAATAGTATTTTAGAGAACGTTCCTTTTAGTATTGTTCCTAACGGAAACGACAAACTTGTAGGGGATTTTAAAGTGATCACGCAATTGTTAGGAAAAGGCGAGATGTCTAGTACAGAAGTTAGAAAAGCGGTGACTAATACAACTAATAGTCAAGAAACAAGTTTGTTAATGAACGATTTAGGGATGTATCCACCACCAAAACAATCTGAAGAAAATTAATTTTTAAAAAATGTTATTAGAAAATATAAAATATATTTTAATCGCTTTTCAATTTGTCACAGCAATTGTAGGGACTTTTTATTATTACTATAAGAGTAAAAGTTCTTTGCTGAAGTATATTTTATATTTTCTATGGTACACCTGTTTTAATGATGTTTTAGGGTTGTCCATTCAAATTTTTTTTGAGGCGCCTAGTAATTTTTATCTTTATAATATTTACCAATTTATCAGATTTGTTTTATTATTATATATCTATCGAAGCTGTGTAAAAAAGATAGTATATATAAAAATTATAAGTGTATTAATTGGATGCTATATTTCTTGTTACATAATTAACTTTTTTATAGAAAGTTTTTGGGACGATTACTTTATAAATACATTTATAATAGGAGCATCGTTTCTTACCATCGCTATTTTTTTGTATTTGTTTGAAGTGTTACATTCTAATAAAATTTTGTATATTTCTGAATCATTGTTGTTTTGGTTAAGTTTTGCTAATCTTATTTATTTTGTTCCGAATATTCCTTTTTATATTATTAGAAAATATTATTCAACTTCAAGTACAATTCCATATATCTTTATGGTCAATTATTTTTTAATTTTAGCACATTATACAATTCTAATACTAGGTTTTATATGGAGCAAACCGAAAATCAAGCAATAATTTTTGCTATATTAGGATTAGCAGGGCTTTGTATTGTTATTATTATTTTGATTATAATTTTTCAAAAAAAGAAAAATCTTTTGCTAATAAAGCGAATACAAGATAAAAAATATTTTGAAAAAGTGATTATTGAAACTCAATTTGAAATTAGGGAACAGACTTTGCGAAATATTAGTTGGGAACTTCATGATAATATTGGACAATTATTAACACTGGCCAAAATTCAATTACAAAAGATTAATGATGATAGTAATCGAACAAAAGATATTAATGATAATCTCACTAATATTTTAAATGAAATTAGAGCACTTACTAAAGTAACAAATCCAGACTATATTAGTAAAATTGAACTGCAAGAAGCAATAAAGATTGAAGTAGATAGGTTTAATAGATTAAATTACATTCAATCGAATTTAATTGTAAAAGGAGAGCCATTCATAATAGACGATAAAGTAGAGATTATTATATTTAGAATTTTACAAGAATTCTTCTCAAATACAATCAAACATTCTAGAGCTTCAAAATTGGATATTTTTATGAAGTTTTATGAGGCAAAATTAATAATCATTGCTAGAGATAATGGGAAGGGGTTTGATGAATTAACTATTAAAGAAAAAGGATTAGGACTTGTGAATATGAAAGATAGAGGTAGGCTGATTAATGCTGATATTGAAATTAAATCGAAGATAGACAATGGGACAAGTTTGTCAATAGTGTATTATAAGAATTAGTTGCGAAATAAACTTTAGCAGTAATTTTCTTAAAGTAAAATCAATAGTTATGTAGGTCTGTTGATTTGGCTTAGGGAATTTGACAAATAAAATTTAAACATATGAAATCCCCATTAACAACAAGTTTGTTGCAAACAAACACCAATGATTAAAAAAGGGATACCATATGTTACTGCTGAAAAATAAATTTTAAACATATGAAATCGCCATAAACTAGTAGTTTGCGTATGCAAACACCGATGAATAAAAGCGATAACATATGTGACCTATGACAAATAAAATTTTACACATATGAAAAGTTATTCAGTTGTTATTATTGAGGATCATACTCTGTTATCGCAGGCAATTGCAGATGTAGTTAATAATTTTGAAAAATTTAGGATTGTATATTCTTGTAAGAATGGAGCAGATTTTATTGAAAGAATGAATAATAATTCTACTGTCCCAGATGTTATTTTGATGGATGTTAATATGCCAATAATGAATGGTGTAGAAACCACAAAGTGGGTGTCTGAGCATTATCCGGATATATCTGTTCTAGCCTTGACAGTCGAAGAAGATGAGAGTACCATTTTAAAGATGATAAGAGCAGGAGCAAAGGGGTATCTTTTAAAAGATGTTGATAAAAATACATTGGAAATGGCTTTACTAAAAACTATGGAAACGGGATTTTACCATTCCAATATGGTTACAGATGTTTTGGTAAATTCTGTTACGGGAAAATCTAATTCGGACGAAATTTTAAAAGAAAATGAAATAGAATTTTTGAAATTGATTTGTACCGAAATGACCTACAAAGAAATTGCAAATAAAATGTGTCTGAGTCCAAAAACTATAGATGGATATAGAGATAATCTATTTGTCAAGTTAAATGTTAAGAATAGAATAGGACTCGTACTTTATGCTATCAAAAATAAAATTTTCACTTTTTAAGAAAAAGGGTGTTCAAATTTTTGAACACCCTTTTGTTTTTTCAAAATAAAATTACTTTATAAAATCTTCGAAGCTATTTATTACAAATGGAACTTGTGTTTTTTCTGCTTTAGATTTAACACTGTTCAAATATTTAGATTTAAGAGTTTCAAATTCTTTCATCAAATTATTCATAGAAATAGTTAATACTTCTAGGTTTTCCATTTGAGCATTTGTTGGAGCTGAAAAGTTTGAGGTAACTGGAGCATATAAATCGGCTAATTTTTCTCTTAGTTGAGGTTCTGCTGAACCTACATAATTATCTCCTTTAGTAACTACAAGTTTTTCTTTCAAAGATTCAAAAGCGGATTTGATTTTATCACCTTCTTTTGTAAATGATTTGTCTTTATCTTTTATAGCATTTGTAGTCTTAACAATCTCATCCAATTCGTATACAGCATAAGCAAGTTTTTGTGTCATATCATACAACACTTTTGTAGTTTCTCTTTGTTTTTTTCTGTCTTCTAATGTTACAGCGCTTTCAGGGTCGTTAATCACTTTAAAAGTATGTGTATAAATATCTTTTCCTTTAGTTAATACTGCTTTATAGGTGCCTTCTGGTACTCTAGGTACAGTAAATCCGCCAAATGTAAAAGTTTTACCACTAGCAACTTTAGGCGCTTTTGTGAAATAGTTCCATTTAACTACATTTATCCCTTTTTGTTTTCCAGGAGTTAAACTGGTTATCGTTTTGCCAGCTTCATCCTGAATTTCTAATTCCATTTTACCCAAAGAATGTCTCTTTTTAAGATAGTAAACAATTTGAGCACTTGTAGATGGGTTGTCGCCTACAAATTCCAATTCAGTCGCAGTAGTGCCAAAGTTTGATTGTTCTTTTATAACTGCTGGTTTTAAGTCAAAGAAATGAAGATCCTTGTTTAAAACCTCTTGATTAATTTGACGTAACGGACTAATATCATCTAATATAATTATCCCTCGTCCATGAGTTGCCATAACTAAATCATTTGTTTTTGGATGTAATTCCATGTAGTGGATAGCAACTGAAGGCATTTCGTTTTCAAAATGTGACCAGTTTGCTCCGCCGTCTATACTTATGTATAATCCTTTTTCAGTTCCTAAGAATAGTAAATTTTCATTTACAGTGTCTTCTTGAATACTTCTAACAAAACCTGCTACGTCTTGAGTAATGATTGATTTCCAAGTTTTGCCATAATCAGTAGTTTTGTATGCGTAAGGGGTAAAATCACCTTTAGTGTGTCCTTCAAAAACAGCATAAGCAGTTCCTTCGGCAAATACACTTGGTTCAATATGATAACACCAAGTGTTTTTAGGTAGTCCCGTAATGTTTGCTATTGTGTTTATCCAAGTTTTACCACCATCTTGTGTAATTTGGATGTTTCCATCATCGGTACCTGCCCAAATCACTTTTTCATTTAAAGGGGATTCTGATATTGTGAAAATTGTACAATGATTTTCAGCTCCAGAATTATCTCTCGATAAACCTCCAGAATTCTCTTGGTCTTGTTTCAATTTGTCATTTGTGGTTAAGTCTGGAGAAATTTTTACCCAAGTTTTGCCCATATCTTCTGATTTATGAACAAACTGGCTTCCCATATAAAAACGGTTTGGTTGCTTTTGGCTTATTGCCATTGGTGCATTCCAATTAAAACGTAGCTTTGGATCTCCTTTTACAGCAAGTGGTTGGATAGTAATTAATTCTTTGGAGTCAATATTGTATCTCCAAACATTTTCAGCTCCTTGCATTTCGCTATAAATAATATTTTTTGAAGGATGTTTTAATACTCTAAATCCATCACCAACACCAACACGCGTCCAGTCTCTTGCCTCTATACCTCCTGGGCTTCGCGTAGGACCATACCATGAACCGTTATCTTGTAGTCCTCCATAAACATTGTAGTTTTCTTTGTCCATATCAAAACTCACGTGGTAAAACTGTGATACAGGTAAATTAGATACCATTTCCATAGTGGTACCTGTATTCCAGCTTCTGTACACTCCTCCGTCTGTTGCACAATACATTCTTTTGCTATCATTGATGTCGAATGTGATATCGTGAATATCAGAATGCATATTTCCTAGACCTTTAAATGTTTTTCCGCCATCAATACTCAACGAGCCAGATAAACCTGCTTTAACTACAACATCTGGATTTTTTGGGTCAACGACAATTCTTGAAAAATAAAACGGTCTTACAACTAATCCAAAATCACTGTTTAGGTGTTTCCAAGTTGCTCCAGCATCATCAGAACGGTATAATCCATTTTTTTCAGGTTTTTCTGTTTCTAAAACAGAATATAGAATAGCAGAGTTTGAAGGCGCTATAGTTATAGCAATTCTTCCTAATTTTCCTTGTGGAAAACCATTGTGAATTTTATTCCACGTCTTACCACCATCTGTACTTTTGTATAAAGCAGATTTTTCACCACCAGAACTAAATGACCATGCTGTTCTTCTAAATTCCCAAAAACTCGCATACATAATATTAGGATTTGAAGCATCCATAATTAAATCTGAACAGCCTGTTTTTGCATCTACATAGAAAATTTTTTGCCAAGTGGTACCTCCATCAGTAGTTTTATAAATACCTCTTTCTTCACTATCAGACCAAAGTCCTCCAAGAACTCCCACCCACACAACGTCACTGTTTTTTGGGTCTATGACAATAGAACTAATTCTTTCAGATTTTGGAAGTCCCATATTTTTCCAAGTAATTCCTCCGTCTGTAGATTTGTAAATACCATCTCCTATAGAAACACTATTTCTAGTCCAAGTTTCACCCGTACCAACCCAAATGTTTTGATCTGGTTTAGATGGGTCTAATTTTACACAACCTATAGACTGAATGTGTTCATCAAAGATGGATTGAAATGACGCCCCTCCATCGTTACTTTTCCATACACCTCCACCTGCGGTTCCCGCATATAATACATTGTTGTTAGTAGGATGCATTTCAATATCTGAAATCCGTCCGCTCATTAATGCTGGGCCAATTTGCCTTGCTTTTATGTCCCCAAAAAGTTCTTTTCCTTTTAATACAATTTTGTCTTGTGAAAAACCTGCTACGGAATGTAACAGACATACTCCAAACAAAAGTGAATATACTTTTTTCATATTAGTTGTTTTTATTTGTTATAGGTAATATCTCTATACAAAGTATATTATATAGCTATTTTTAATCTGAGTTAAAATTTAAAATCCACTTCTATAAGAAGTGGATTAATTTTTTTTGATTTTTAGTTGCTTGCAGGAAAAGCAAATGCTTTGTCGTCAACTGTTGGATTTAAAGTGATTTTGTTTACCTTAATATCTGAGCCAAACATATTTAAAGAAAAAGGGAAATAAATACCATCTACTTCTTGATAGTCACTCATTTTAGAGATAGATTTTTGACCTTTCATTGGTCCTTCTTTAATTTCTGTTTCTTTTACTATAGGTAAATTGTTTTCTGTATCAAAGAAATAATAAATAATATCATCTGTCTTAACGCCTGAAATAGTTACTGGTTTTTTTGTTAGTTTTAGTTTAAAACATTCAGCACCGTCTTTAGTTTCTTTACCAATATATTCAACCTTATATCCTTTAGACTTGTAATCTAAAAGTTCATCTGGATAGTCTTGATTGCTTAGTTTTTGGTTTTCAGTTGATTCAGAATCCATTTTCTCCGCTTTCATAGTCATAAAATTGGTAGTCCAAATAGTATTACCATCTGATGCCATTTGTGTCATTTCTTTACCTTGGATGTTGATTTTCACGTAAGTTTTTCCTCCTTTTAATTCAACTACCTCCACAGGAATGTCCATTCCTTGTTGTTTGGCAACCATATTCATTTTGATACCTTTTAAAGCCCTTATTTTTTCAACACCGCCAATAGTGTTAAAATATTTTGCTAAAATTTCATCTGCATTTTGTGCAAAAGACTGAGTTGTAATTACTGATAAACAAGTAATTATAAAAAATTTAATAGTTTTCATAAGTAAAAAGTTTATTCGATTAGTATTACCTTTTTACTTTTTGTTACAATAAATAAAATTATTCTTCGTAACGTTCCATTTCGCGATCATAAAATTCGCCGGCTAGTGTGATTAAATGTTCCATTTCTGCTTCTAATTCGCGTTCGTCTTCGTCATCAATTTCTTCAATAAATTCAATTGAATCATCTTTTAGATTAATTAAAAAACGAGGATATTCTAAGTGAATAATAAAAATATCATCTGGAAAATCAGAGTTGTCTGCTAATACGAATTTTGGTAATTCCATATAAATTTAGATTTTAGAATTCAGGATTTAGAATTTTCTAAACCTGAAAATGTAAGTTACAAAAGTAATTATTTATCAGATATAATCACTGGTGCACTGCCTTTGCCCATAAAAATAACTTTAGCATTGTTTGAGGTTGCTATCTCTTTTTGTGCTTTTATTTGTTCGTATTGTAATTGTTTATCAGTAAGTCCTGTAGCAATAATTTTTTGGTAATCAGCGATACCTTGTGCTTCTACTCTTTTACGTTCTGCTTCTTGTTTTTCTTTTTGTAAAACAAAAGTCATTTTTTGTGCATCTTGTTCAGCATTAATTTTACTTTCAATGGTTTGTTTAACAGAGTTAGGCAAGTTAATATTACGAATTAGTAATTGTTCTAAAACCAAGCCTCTTGATTTAAAATCAGTTTCAATGGTTTTAAAAATACGTTGTTGAAATTCATTTCTTTTGGTAGAGTATAACGCTACAGCATCATAAAAAACGGCATTGTCACGAATACGTGTTCGAGTAATAGGACGCACAATTTTATCTCTGTAATTTACTCCAATTCCTTTGAGTATTTTTGGTGCTTCTTCTGGAATTACACGATAAAGCACTGTTAAATCAATAACTACTTCAAGACCATCGTTAGAGAGTACACGTATAGCGTCATCACCTTCTTTTGCACCTTCGTCGTGCACTGCAGACATTGTGTAGTTTTGTGTTTGAATATCAAATTTAGTAATATCCATCAAGGGATTTACAATGTGTAAACCGCTTTCTAAAACATCAGTTTGAACTTTACCATATAAAGATTTTACGCCCACCTCTCCAGCGTCAATTTGTTTAAATAAAGTGGTTAAAATACCAATACCAATAATTACAAAACCAATATTTCGCAATATAGGAGTGATTTTTGATAAAGGATTTTGCTGTTTGTTAAGAGCAACACTGGCAACGATAAGAAGTATTCCAAGTATAATTAAAAGTATCATTTTTTTTAGTTTAAATTGTACATTGATTATACGTTAAATCTTATTTTTAGTTACAGTTTTTTTACTTATTATTTTTTATCATAATGGTTGAAAGTTTTTCAAATCGAATATATAAAAACAATGCGGCAGCGACTAATCCAGCAAGTAGCCCTATCCAAACGCCTATCGCTTTTAATGATGTATATTTTCCTAAATAAATGGAGATGGGAAATCCTATTATCCAATACGCAACAAACGTCAAATACATTGGGATTTTCACATCCTGAATACCACGTAGTGCTCCTAAAACAGTCACTTGAATTCCATCAAATATTTGAAAAACTGCTGCAATCAAAATCAAATGGGATGCTATGAGTATTACTTCTGTGTTATCTTTAAATTTTAGAGCATCATCTGCGTTTAAAAATAACTCAGGTAAAAATTGATGCGTAGCTACAAACACCAATGCGAAAAAGCCTTGCACTAAAATAGCTAATAAAAAAATAGAGCGTGCAATTATTTGCAATTTTCTATAATCTTGAATTCCTTTCTGATTTCCTACACGTATCATTCCTGCAACTCCAAGTCCTGATACAAACATAAAAGTAAATGTGGCAAGGGTTAAGGCTATTTGATTCGCAGCTTGACTTGTTGTGCCAATGTTTCCGCATAGCCAGATTGCACCTGTGAATAATGCTACTTCAAAAAACATCTGCATTGCTGATGGTAATCCTAAAGAAATTATTTTTTGAGTCATTGTTTTGCCTATAGCGCTCAAACTAAATCCTTCAAAATAAGGTTTGAATTTCTTTTTATTTTTCAGGGCAAAATGAATGTAAATTACCATTACAATTCGTGATAAAACGGTTCCGACTGCTGCACCTAACATTCCGAGTTTAGGAAAACCCCAAATTCCGTTGATTAAAACAATATTTAGGAACAAATGGATTACATTACAAAGTAAATTAGCCCACATTCCATATTTGGTAGCACTTTTTCCATCGGCAAATTGTTTATAACCTTGAAAAATAATCAATGGAATTAACGAAAAAGCTACTAAATCCAAGAAAGGTTTTGCTAATTCAACCACTTCTTTAGGTTGTCCCATATAGACTATTAAAGGTTTGGCTAAATAGATAATTCCAAAAAGTGTTAATCCTAATATAGTGCAAAGTACTAAACCGTGATGAAATACACTTCGACCTTTTACTATACTATTTTCGCCATCAGCTTCAGCTATTAAAGGTGTTAAAGCAGTTGAAAATCCTATCCCCAGAGACATTCCTATAAACACAAAACTATTAGCTAGCGAAACCGCTGCTAATTCTATGGCTCCAAGCTTACCTACCATAATATTATCTACAATGGCTACAAGTGTATGTCCTAACATTCCTAAAACAATAGGATAGGCAAGTTTGATGTTTTCTTTGAATTCGCGTGTGTAGATGGAAAGTTTCATAGCGGGCAAAGGTAGAAATTCCATTTTTGCTAACCATATAAGTCATAAAAGAAATTTTAGTTAATCTATGGTGTACTTAAATGACTTATATGGTTCCATTATTTTTTATTTTTCCAACTGCCTTTTATACTCCTCAATATTTACTTTCACTTTTTCGTCCAGTTGCGGTTCTTTTATATTTGTGTATTGTTGCATTTCTTCCCAAATAATTTTTGCGACCATATAACGAGCCATTTCTTTATCATCTGATGGGATTACATACCAAGGTGCGTGTGGTTTTGAAGTTTTATTAATGGCATCTTCGTAATAGTTCATATAATCATCCCATCGTTCACGCTCTTTTAAATCACCTACCGAAAATTTCCAATTATCTTCTGGGTTTTCCAATCGTTTAAGCAATCGTTTGCGTTGCTCTTCTTTGCTCATATGGAAATAGAACTTCAAAACAATTGTGCCATTTTGAGTAATATGTTTCTCGAAATTATTGATTTGTTCAAATCGGTTTTCCCAAAACTGTGGTGTTATATCTTCTACTTTTTCAATTCCAGGTAAATTTTCTGCCATAATATATTCGGGATGTACACGAGTAACCAACACATTTTCGTAGTGCGTCCTATTGAAAACAGCAAATTTTCCTTTTTCGGGTAATGCCAAATAATGTCGCCATAAATAATCGTGTTCAAGTTCGGTAGAAGTTGGTGTTTTAAAACTATGAACCACTACACCACGCATATTGAATTCTTTAAACACTTCACGAATTAAGCTGTCTTTACCTGAAGTATCCATTCCTTGTAAACAAATTAAAACCCCATAGCGATTATGCGCATACATTCTATCCTGCCACTCACTGAGTTTAAGCTGAATTTTATGCATTCTATCTTCTTTCTCATCATCATCAATAGGTACATTGAGTTCGGTTGGAAACTTTGAAATATCAAAAGGTGAGGTGATTTTAAAATCTTCGGGATTAAAAACGTCCATAGTTACTTATATTTGTTCATTAAAATGTCAAAAAGCAAAAGAAAATTCAAAAACTCATCATTTCAAATTATGAACTATAATTTTTGAGATTTGTTTTTCTTTTGTTATTTATAATTTGTTTTTTCAAAGTTAAATATATGGAAAAAATTGAACTTTTAGTATTCTTAACCCTTAAAGGAATAGGTTCTGCCAGCGGAATTGTGTCTTATGATGATTCGTTATTTATTATATCAGATAATAGTTCCTATTTGTATGAATATCAACAAAAAGATTCGAAGCTGAACAAAATTGCTTTGATTGAAAACCCAAGTGAAAATACACCCAAAAAAGAGAAACTTGATTTAGAGTCTATCACTCTCAAAGGAAAAGAACTTCATTTGTTTGGTTCTGGATCTACAGAAAAAAGGAATAAAACAATTTCATATCATCTTGAAAATAAAAAAGTGGAGCAAAAAGACATTTCTTCGCTTTATAACGATATCAAAACAAAACTTCATATTTCTTCAGATGAATTAAATATAGAAGGGGTTTTGTTTCAGGGTAAAAATTTATTGCTTTTTCAAAGAGGTAACGGAGCAGCATCAAAAAATGGAATTATAAAAATTGTAAATTTCAATTACAAAAGTAATATCTATGATAATTTGGAATTTATTCCACTCCAACTACCTAAAGTTAAAAACGTAGAATTTACCTTTACTGATGCGATTTTAGTAAAAGATAAAATTTATTTTCTTGCCGCAGCAGAAGATACTAATTCAACCTACAATGATGGCGAAGTACTAGGAAGTATTATCGGAATTATTGATTCAAAATCTTTTAAACTCGAAAAAACAATTCAAATTTCAGACAAACATAAGTTTGAAGGATTGACATTGTATAAATCTTCAAAGAAGACATTAGAATTTTTGTTGTGTGAAGATAATGATACAGAAGAATTGAAAACCACTATTTATAAATTGATGATTTTTGATTAACGATTGCTGATTTCAGAATTAGTTCAGAAATCTAAAATCTAAAATTTCATTTTTTTTAAAAAAAATTTAAACCCTTCCCAACCTTTTTATAAAAAATACCCTCTTTACATATAAAGACCTTTATTGTGATAGACGAACAATTAATAATAGCCTGTAAAAAAATGCACCGCGATGCGCAACGTAAGGTGTATGAGCTGATGGCGCCTAAGCTATATCAAATAGCAAAACGTTATTTGAAAAAAGAAGAAGAAATTGAAGAAATTCTAGCAGATGCTTTTGTAATTATTTTTACAAAAATGGATCAGCTAAAAGAACCAGCAGCTTTTTATGGCTGGGCAAAGCGCATAATGGTAAATGAGTGTTTACACTTATTGAAAAAAAATGTCAACTTTAATATATATCTTGAAGATAGTGCGCTGAGTATTCAGCCACAAGTAGATCAAGATACCAGTTTAGAAGAAGAAGATATGCTCAAACTATTGAATTATATTCCAGAAGGATGTAAAACGGTTTTCAATTTGTTTGTTATTGAAGGATATTCACATAAAGAAATTGCGGTTATGCTTAAAATTTCAGAAGGCACTTCAAAATCACAACTAAACGCTGCTAAGACTAAGTTGAAAGATTTGATTAACAATTTTTACTATCAAAACGCAAAGTAATGGGACATCAAGACGATATATTTGAAAAATTTAAAAAAGCTGCCGATAATCAAGAGGCTCAAGATTTTCCTGGAATGGAAAAGGTTTGGTCTCGTGTTGACGCAAAATTAGATACACACATATTTAAGGCACAAAAGCAGGTGAATTCGAGTTGGAAAAAATTTGCAGTAGCCGCAACTGTTGTGGTTGGAACTATATTTGCATTCCAAGTTTGGAAACAATATAATCCTAAAGTAGAAATAGAAAAACAACAAAATAGTATAGTTGAAAAAAAAACAATAGAAACAAATACTATTGTAAATGACACTATGGCTCCCGCTTTGGTCGAAGCAGAAACAGAAATTGAAGGGGTGGTAATTAATAAAAAAGAAGCAGAGCAAATTTTGCATAATCAATTAAAAAGTAAAAACCCGGTTGCAATAAACGAAACTAATAAACCCAATGCTGGCTTTGTTAATCTAGCACCAATTCCTTCTTCTAGCGAAACACCACCACGCTCAGAATCTATTGTGAAAGAGTATGATGATACTGATAGAGAAAAAACAGGAAATAGTGTAGGGGTATCACATACACAACAAGAGGTAACAACCGAATATAAAACAGCAAAAGCAAGAAGTGATGTGTCAGCAAAAAAAGCGCCTGCTTTGTTAGTAGTTGATGGAGAAGTGAATGGCAAAAAAGTATTGGATTCAAAAAATATAGAAGACGAAATAAATCTAGAAGAGCCGTTGTATATCATTAATGGAAAAGAATATACAGAGAAAGAATTGTTTGGACCTCATCCAACCTCGCCATATTATCCTATAGACAAACAAGAAATAGAATCGCTACAGGTGTATCAAGATGCAGAAGCTGTCGAAATGTTTGGAAGTAAAGGCGAAAAAGGCGTAGTGGTAATTAAAACTAAGAATGGTAAACCTTTAAAAAAGTAAGAAATGAGAACAACAATAATATCACTCCTATTAGTAGCTTCTGGAGTACTATATTCACAAAATAAAACTTCTAATGATTTGATAACAAATGATAAGAAGAATGTAATAATACCCCAAACAAGAGTTTTAACAGGTAAAATAACAGATTGTGAAGGAATAACATTGTCAGGTGTTACAGTCTTAAACACAAATACACAAAAAAGTGTACAGTCAAATTCTGCTGGAAAATACGCTATACGTGTCAATAAAAACGATGTTTTATTATTTTCCTTAAGTCAATATGAATCTCAAAGAATAATAGTTAATAAACACAAAAAGATAGATGTTAAGTTGAAAGTGTTTCAAAATAATGAACCCATTATGGTTAAGAAGCCAGTTATTTATCTTTATCCAGAAAAACCTACTGATGTCTCTGTCAAAATCAATTTTAAAGGAACAATGCTTACGACTTTTCCAAAGTATGAAAATGGATGGGATCTAATTACATACCCTGATGGTAAAATCTTTGATAAAAAAACAAATAGAGCCTACACGTCATTGTTTTGGGATGGAAATTACACAATTTCTGAAGACAAAATGAAAGAAGGTTTTGTTGTTGAAAAATCTAATTTGACTGCATTTTTTATAGAAAAATTAGAATTAATAGGTTTAAGTTCTAATGAAACGAATGATTTCATTCAGTATTGGTTGCCTATTTTAGAAAAAAATGAAACCAATTTCATTCATTTTACTACCAACAAAGATTATGAGACTTATAGTACTAATATAATATCACCTGTTCCAGATACCTCAATTAGAATTATGATGGAGTTTTGTAAAGCCGATAAAAATGTACTTATTACCCCTCAAAAATTAGTAAAAACAAAACGAAAGGGATTTACATTAGTAGAGTGGGGAGGTTGTGAAATTCCTCAGAAGTTAATCCGACCTAGCCTTTAAATAGAACTCACTCAGAGCAAGAAAATCAAGTACGAACATATAAAAATTTAGATTATGAAAAGTGTTAAACTAATTTCATTAGCCATAGTTATGTTTATAAGTTTGCTAAGTTTTACGCAACAATCAAATTTGAATAAGCAAAGAGAATTGAAAATTATTACAGGGACAGTTTCTGAGAAGGGCAATGGTCCGCTACCTGGGGCTAGAGTTTTTGTAAAAAGAACTAAAAAATATGTTTTTACAGATTTTAGAGGAAGATATTCAATAGAGGCAAGAAGAGGAGATGTTATTATTTTTAGTTTTATTGGTTTTGACGATTTTAAAATTAAAATTGGAGAGTTAAATGAAATTCATATTAACTTAATATCTAATGCTAAAACTCTGGGAATTTAAATTGAATAAACTATAAAATTATTTGTTTGTTTGGCTAAGTCAGCTATTGCAAATAACTAGAAAAATCAAGTACTAACATATAAAAATTTAGATTATGAAAAGTGTTAAACTAATTTCATTAGCCATAACTATGCTTATAAGTATCGTTACAATGGCACAAGATTCGAGTGTAAATGAACAGTTGAATCAGAAAACAATCACAGGGATGGTAACAGATGGAAATTACCCAATTCCAGGAGCAAATGTCAATGTAAAAGGAAATATAAAAGGAGTTAGCACAGGTTTTGATGGTAAATATTCCATCAAAGCAAAAGAAGGCGATGTATTGGTTTACAGTTTTATGGGGATGAAGACGGTCGAGAGAACTGTTGGGAGATCAAATGTGATTAATGTTATTCTTCAAGATGGTAACAAACAATTACAAGAGGTTGTTGTGACGGGATATGCAGTCAAAAGAACGAGTAAACCACTTTCATATTCAACTATGACTGTTAGAACAGAATCAGTTTCACAAGCTTCTCAGTCAAATCTCACTCAAGCATTGAGCGGTAAGACTGCAGGTGTTTACATAGGGGCAGGAACTACTTCAAATCAAAATGTAATTCCAGGAAATAATTCTTTTAAGACGGAGGATGAGAAAATTAGAACTAGAGTAGATAAAGATATAGCTTCAAAAACTTATGATAACGAAGATTACAATACCTTAATCGAAAACGAATTCGAAAGTCCAAAGCAATCTCCGCTTTCTACTTTTTCTATAGATGTTGACAATGCTTCTTATACTAATATTCGTCGTTTTATCAATAACGGTCAAAAAGTTCCTAAAGATGCAGTTCGTGTGGAGGAAATGATCAACTTCTTTAAATACAATTACACACAACCTAAAGGAGAACATCCGTTTGCAATGAATACAGAGTATAGCGATTGCCCTTGGAATACTGAAAATAAATTGGTTCGCATAGGTTTACAAGGAAAAAACATTCCTACGGACAATCTACCTAATTCTAACTTTGTTTTCCTAGTTGATGTTTCGGGTTCAATGAGTAGTGATAATAAGTTGCCTCTATTAATTCAATCTTTAAAAATTCTAACTAACGAATTAAGACCCGAGGATAAAGTTGCTATCGTGGTTTATGCTGGTGCTGCTGGTTTAGTTTTGCCTCCTACTGCTGGTAATAAAAAAGAAACAATCATTAATGCATTAGAGCAGTTGCACGCAGGCGGAAGTACCGCAGGAGGAGCAGGAATACAATTGGCATATAAAATTGCAGAAGAAAATTTTATTAAAAACGGGAATAATCGAGTGATTTTAGCTACTGATGGTGATTTTAATGTTGGTGCTTCTTCTGATAATGATATGGAACGATTAATTGAGGAAAAAAGAAAATCTGGAGTATTCTTAACGTGTTTGGGCTACGGAATGGGGAATTACAAAGACAGCAAAATGGAAACATTAGCTAACAAAGGAAATGGGAACTATGCCTACATTGATAATATTCAGGAAGCCAAACGTTTTTTGAGTAAAGAATTTAAAGGTTCAATGTTTACCATCGCAAAAGATGTGAAAATCCAAATTGAATTCAATCCTAATTTTGTACAAGCTTACCGACTAATAGGCTACGAAAACAGAAAATTGCGCCCAGAAGATTTTAAAAATGATGCTATAGATGCAGGAGAATTAGGTAGCGGGCACACCGTAACTGCTTTATATGAAATTGTTCCTGTGGGCGTGAAATGCAATTATTTTAATGCGCCTGATGGATTAAAATATACCAAAAATGAAAAAGACAACAATCAATTTTCAAATGAATTAGCTACCATTAAATTCCGATATAAAAAACCAGATGGAGATAAGAGCATCGAGATGGTAGAAGTCATTCCAACCATTGCAAAGACTATAGAAAATAGTTCGGCCGATTTTAAATTGGCAACGGCTGTGGCTTGGTTTGGATTAAAATTGAGAGAATCAAAATTGATAAAAGAAAAATCAATGCCTGCTATAATCGCTTTAGCCCGTAATGGAATTGCTAATGATGTAGATGGTTATGAAGCAGAATTAGTTAGGCTGATGGAAAGTAATAGTAATTTATAGTTTCGTTCATAGTTCGTGTTTTTTGGTTATGTAAGAGAACCCTTTGCGGAGGGTTCTTTTTTTTGTGATTCTTTTAACTTTTTTCTTACAAAGTTTGCACGGTATTTGGTACATCTTTAAAAAAAAATGAATTCATTTTCTTTTCACGCTATGTTTTAAATAGTCAAGCATGCGGCATATTTAAAAACATATACAGTAAACTTATAAAGTATGATAATCAAAGTATGAAAAAAGCATTTTTATTGCTAACAGGAGTTTTAGCATTTACGTTTACATTTACAAGCTGCAAGCAAAGAGTTGAAGAAGAACCAACAGAAGTTGCTGCAGAAGAAATTATTGCATTAGATAGTGCAACAGGTGAAGATTTTGTAGCGCCTCAAGATTCAGAAAGTTATGCTCAAATTGAAGAAAACAAATTTGAAAACCCACAAAATAAACCTTTATCTACTTTTTCTATAGATGTAGATAATGCTTCATATACAAATATACGTCGTTTTATTAATAACGGTCAAGCAGTGCCAAAAGATGCTGTTCGTATTGAGGAAATGATTAACTATTTTAGTTATAATTATCCACAGCCTACAGACCAACATCCTTTTTCAATCAATACAGAGTATAGCGATTGTCCTTGGAATACCAATCATAAACTTTTAAAAATTGGACTACAAGGTAAAAAGGTCGAAACCGATAATCTACCTCCATCCAATATTGTTTTTCTTTTAGATACTTCGGGTTCGATGAGCGATGAGAATAAATTGCCTCTTTTAAAAGAATCTATGAAAGTGCTTGTGGCAAATCTAACCTCTCGTGATAAAGTCTCAATTGTAGCCTATGCAGGCGCAGCAGGTTTAGTATTGTCTCCAACTTCGGGGGATGAAAAAAACGAGATTATAGATGCTTTTGATAATCTTAGCACTGGCGGAAGTACTGCTGGTGGTGAAGGTATTGAGTTGGCGTATAAAATAGCCCAAGAAAACTTTATAAAAGGGGGTAATAACAGAATTATCCTTGCAACCGATGGTGATTTTAATTTAGGTGTATCTTCAGATAATGAAATGGAAAGACTTATAGAAGAAAAAAGAAAATCAGGTATCTATCTTACGTGTTTAGGGTATGGAATGGGGAATTATAAGGATAGTAAAATGGAAATTCTAGCTGATAAAGGAAATGGGAATTATGCCTATATCGACACTATGCAAGAAGCAAATCGTGTGTTAGGACAGGAATTTAAAGGAACCATTTTCACGATTGCTAAAGATGTAAAGATTCAAATTGAATTTAATCCTAAATATGTACAATCGTATCGTTTGATAGGATATGAGAATAGAAAACTAAATGATGAAGATTTTAAAAATGACGAGGTAGATGCGGGAGAATTAGGTAGCGGACATACAGTTACTGCACTATATGAAATCATACCTACAGGGGCAGAAAGTCAGTATTCGCCAACGAAGTTGAAATATTCAGCTACAGATAAGAATCCAATAGCTTCATCAAGTGATGAGTTAGCAACAATAAAGTTTAGATACAAACATCCAGAAGAAACTAAGAGTATTGAAATGATTAAAGAAGTAGCCGCTAATGTAACCAATTTTAGTAATGCTTCTTCCGATTTTAAATTCTGTTCTTCTGTGGCTTGGTTTGGTTTAAAATTGAGGGATTCAAAATATATTCAAAACAAAAATGTTGATGATATCGTCGCATTAGCAAAATCAGGAAAAGAGAATGATGCAGATGGATATAAAGCAGAATTAGTAAGATTAATAAAAAGTAGTAATAATTTATAGTTAGGTTTGTTTTTTTGGTTAATGTGAAAGCCCCGAGGTGAAATTTTGCCTCGGGGTTTTTTAATAGCAAAAAGTAATTAATCTGTTTTCAATTGAAAATTGAGAAAAACCAAATTGTTGAGCGATATATTCTATGGTTTCCTTTTGATACATAAAAACGTGGGTATGATCATTTTTATAATACCATTTTTCAAAATCGATTGAAGTATCATACAAATGTGTCATACAGAAAAGTTTACCGTTTGGTTTAAGTAGTTTTTTGAGTAAACCAAATTCTTTTGCTGGATGATGAAAATGTTCAATTACTTCACAAGAAGCGATATAGTCGTATTGTTTTTCTAAAAGCTCCGGAAAGTTATGAAAATATGGGTCGTATTGCTCAATTTGATAATTGTTGTCGCATAAAACCTTACTAACTGCCGAACCCGTTCCAGCTCCAAAATCCAAACCTGTATTTTCGCTGCTAAACTGATTTAAAATGCCCGAAGTAATAGGAGCTACAAAATTGAGATAGCCTTTGTCTTCAACATTGTTATTGTGAAATTGATAATGCTTTTCTTCGTTTTCGAAGCTCATATACTGTTCAGGATGCAACAAGATGGCTTGGCAAATAGTGCAATTGTAATAGTATCGTTCCTTATATTCAGAGAATAGGGTAGTAGTGCCATTGCAAAGAGGACAAAATGGAATTGTTTTAGCAGTCATTTTCATTTTTAGATTCTCTAATTTAATTCGTTATTCAATCCAAAAATTACCAATAGCATACGTTTTTGCTTGTCCGCTTATGATAACTCGGTCACCATTATCTTCACAATATAATTTACCTAAACGTTCAGAAATTTGTTCGGCATACAATTTTTTCTTGCTCAGTTGCTTAGACCAGTAAGGAATTAAAGAACAATGAGCAGAACCCGTTACCGGATCTTCAAAAATAGTAGCTTGCGGCGTAAAAAATCGTGAAACAAAATCACAATCATCACCCGTTGAGGTAAGTATTACACCTCCAGGGTCAACATTTACTTGATCAAATAAATTACGGTCAATTTGTATGTTTCGTATTTGTGATTCATTTTCATAAACTAAAACGTAATCTCTAGATTTTAGGACTTCTTTAGGTTGGATACTCAGCGATTGTGAGAGTTTTTCAGGAAGTTTAGCGGGTTCAGGCATTCTTGAAGGAAAATCAAGAAAGTAAAAATCATCTTTTATAGTAACTGTCAATGCGCCACTTAAAGTTTGAAATATGATACTATCACCTTTATAACCAAGGATGGTTTTTAGGCAATGGGCGGTTGCAAGCGTTGCGTGACCACACAAATCCATCTCGATATCAGGAGTAAACCAGCGAAGATGTATTTTGTCGCCATAATCGACAAAAAAAGCAGTTTCTGCTACAGCATTTTCTTTGGTTATTTTGAATAAAATATCATCTGGTAGCCAGTTTTCTAATGGTACCACACAGGCTGGATTTCCGCCAAAAACTTTGTCTGTAAAAGCATCAATTTGATATAGATTGTATTTCATTTTTTGAGTCTGTTAGTATTGAAATTTAAGAACTTTAAAACGCTTGTGATTTTATTTTTTTAGAAAAATCTAATTATGTAGTAAATATCAAATAACAATCGCCATTTTCTTTTTTTATTACCATTTAGAGATTAAGGAAAATTAAGAATCACGCTGAGCCCTTATGTAAACTTAATTAGCTTAATTCCTAAATGGTTTATTTTTTTCAAAGATATGCAAGGTTTTCACGCCTTTTTCATTTTTTCTTGCGCTAAGGCTATAAATTACTGTCTTTTCCCTTATTGTAAAAGAGTTTTGGCTTTTCAGCAGCTCCTAATTAGGGGCTGCTCTTAAACTTGTTTTCTCTACTACACCTGACAGGTTTTGAAAAAC
>JASGCW010000259.1 GCA_030053945.1 Limnohabitans sp. | reverse complement strand
AAACAATCTTACCTTTAACTTTAATTGCACTAGATGTAAGATTTTTAAAATAAAAACTTAAAGTACAATTATTTGCAACTGTATTATTATAGGTAAAAACATCACCATCTTTAATTTCAGCAGAAGTATCTTTATTATAAAGCTTTATAACATCAGCAGCAACTGGTGTAGTTGGTGTTGGTGTAGTTGGTGAATCACTTTTACTACAACCAAACAAAGCGGCTGCAAGAAATAAACATATGAGGGTCTTTTTCATAAACATTTTATTTAAGATTATTTATTCTAAAATTACTTTTTCAACTTGTTCTCCAGTTTCATTCTTCATTTTCACAAAGTAAACACCTCTTTGAACATTTGATAAATCAATTTGTGATTTATTGATTAATCCATTTTGTCTGTAAATTTCTTTACCAGTGTAATCGATAACTGTTACATTAAAACTAGATTCAGAATCCAAAGTTATTATACCATGTGATGGATTAGGGTATATTGTAGCAATCTTTTTAGTAAAGTCTGTAGTATCTAGCGGATCTAAAATTTTAAAACCTTTAGTCTCACCTGCTCCAAATGCTCCTCCTGTCATTCCAGTAATTTGAACACCACCAGCCATAATTTGATAACTTCCTGGATTCATACCATCTCCAAAGCTATCTAAAATTTCAAATTTATAACAATCATTTGGTAATGTTAAATTAATATCTGCTTGAGGGTAAGTTCCAGCAGCAGCTGCATTTGTATATGTTGGACTACTTCTTACCACTGTACCAGCTGAATTATATAATTTCCAAGAGGTTTCCGCCCCATATTGATCTAAAGTCATTTTTATTGTTATATTTTGGCTACTTACTGTAGGTGCTTGAGCAAATGTAGCAGCTGAAGAAGAATTATCAGTAAGATTAGCATCTGCTGGAAGTGAAATAGTCATTGTATTTGTAGCTTGTGGAGTAAATGACATATTACTTAATACTATAGTTTTTGTTTCCATAGACCCCCATGGAGCACCTGACCAGTTATAAGTCTGATTTACACCATTAATATTACAAGTGATAGGCAAAGTTGTCAATGCAGTTGAACTCATATTACGAATTTCAACTTTAGGTGATATTGTAGTTGCACAAGTAGAAACTGGTAAAGTACCAAGACTTACAAATTTCATATCATTTGCTGGTAATCCACTAGGTATTACAAACGCTGAATTACCAGAAATAATTTTTTGTTGACCTTCTGCAACAAATGCTACAATCTCCAACTCTTTTAAGTCAACTGCTACAGAATTATAAGAAGCTGGAATAGTATAATTATAAGTTCTTGTTACAAATGTTCCCGCTGTTGTTGTAGTAATATCCTCACCCCATTGACCAGTCACCATATGTACAAGTCTGTGCATATGGTTATAATTACTACCTGCACCTCCACCTGATTGTGGTCCTTTAGTATTATTTTGTAATAATGCAACGTTAAGCTTATTTGTAGGTACTGGACTTCCTGCTGTGTAATAAGCTTCAACCAATACTGTCATCTGTCTTGTAGCTGAATTTACAGTTGCTGTAGTAGCAACATTTACATAAGATGACTGCCCTAATATAGTATTTGCTGCAGTTGACCACTTATCTCTCATCATTGCTAAAGAAGCTGAAGGGGTTGTTGTATATGCTAAGGTAGGAAAAACAGTTCTATTTACTGTACCTCCAGGATATGCAGAACCTCCTGGTGAATATGCTTGAGAATCAATTGCTGTACCAAATGGTGTTCTAAAATCTGGTTCACCCATATTCGGCGCAGCATAACCTCCTGCATGAACATTAATTAAGAAAACATTTCCTGGATTCGCATCTTGAATACTTTTTGCTAATGCATGTCCTTGAGGACAATAACCACAGTGAATTCCTGTAAACTCTTCTAAGATAACCTTTTTGTTTTGCGGTGTCGTACTTACGATTGTTTGTGCATTACTATAGAATGCGCCAAACATTATTGCTAAAATTGTAATTTTTTTCATAATTTGGCTTTTTTAATTGTTTTGCACGAATATATAAAAAAAAATAACATATCAATAAAAAAAGCGTGAAAAAAATATTTTTTATACTTTTTTTAAAGTTTTATAAGAAGAAATTTACATTGTTTTAAGAAAAGCAGTAAAAACACCTACATTTAAATCACCAACCAGATCAAATTCTACACAAATAAACTAACACATAACTGAAATTCAATTCATTACAAATTAGTAATTACAAAAAAAATCAAAAAATCAAAAATTGACTTCAGAACAACTGAATTGACAAAGAATGTTACTGTTAATCACTTGACTTAAATAGAAAAGCCTTCTAAATACCTTAAACTTAATCGAATGTTTTCAACATCACAGTTTTTAATTACACCAAAGTTCAAAGAATTTAGATAATCTTTATAGTTTTTCAGAAGCTTGTCATTTATTACTTGAATCTAAGTATTATTAAAACAAAATCAATATTAAATACTATCTAATCGAGTAAAACCTTAAAAACTTTTCTTTCATTCTCTCTATTTAAAACAGCTACAAAATATATACCTGACGAGTATTCATTTAATGGATAATTAATAGTTGCCTCATTAAAATGATTGCTAGATTTTATCCTAACTCCACTACTATTATATAAAACTATGTTATCAACAGATCTTGCATTAATAAACTGATATACATTTTTTATGTTCGTTTTTTGAATTTGAAAAAAATCTAACCCAGTTTGATTTTTAACGCTCAGAAATTGACAACTACTTATGGATTCAAGATTTGAATATATCAATTCTGAATTATTAAAATAGCAACTCAGATGCCCTGCTCCATTTATATCTGCATTACCTCCTGGTGCATTAATCAATGATTTTGACCCTATTC
>JASGCW010000103.1 GCA_030053945.1 Limnohabitans sp. | reverse complement strand
TTTTCTTTGTAGCGTTTGTTGTTTTGTTCTACTACAGTGGCATACTGACTTCTGTAAAATCCTATTCTCGTATGGTAAAATCCTATTCTCGTATTGTAAATTCCTGTTCTCGTATGGTAAAATCCTATTCTCGTATGGTAAAATCCTATTCTCGTATGGTAAAATCCTGTTCTCGTATGGTAAAATCCTGTTCTTGTATGGTAAATTCCTATTCTCGTATGGTAAATTCCTATTCTCGTATGGTAAAATCCTATTCTTGTATGGTAAAATCCTATTCTTGTATGGTAAAATCCTATTCTTGTATGGTAAATTCTTCTTGTAAGTCAATACATTTAACATCATAGATAAATTTTTAGCTACATTTGGAGGAGTTTGTGAAGTTTTTTCACACATTGGGGTTTATGCTATAATTCAGCAAGCCTAAAAAAAACCAATTGAAACCAATAATGAAAACTGATTTCCCTAATTATGTTAATTTCTATGCTACTTTTATTAGTCCAACTAAAACAGAGCTAAAAGAACTATTTGAAAAAAATGGATGGAAAATCAGAAAAGAAAGTTGGGAGGATTTTGAATTTACAAACGAATGGTCAGAGTTAAACCTAATAAGAGATGAAAACAATCCTATTTTAAAAGGAACAATTCTAAATCCTGAAATAAATTATAAAACTCTATTTGAACTTCTTTGCAATTTAGGCGCAAAATTTCAATCTGAATTGTATGATGAAAATAGCCTGCTTTTACGTCAAGATGCTTACCCCTAAAAACAAAACTAATAATTACCGTAAACAGCTGCTAAGATTTATTCATTAGTTGCTATTTTTTTATAAGTAACGTTGTGAAACTTGACAGTAATGTATTTATTTTTACATTTCTCAAGAAATTTTATCTTTAGCAGGTAATAAGTAGTTTAGAAGCTCGCAATTTGGTTTGGCATTAGAGTTTGAGATACTATTTTGCCAAGCAGTACTTAAAAATAAACTTAATGTTTTTAAATCAATCTATAGAAGAAATAATTTCGATAGTGCTATTAATAGTAGTATTTTTTCTTATTTCTAATTTAATGTCATTTCTGTTTTTAAAAGAAAAAAAAGAAACAAAAATTGGCGTAAAAACAATTATTCCAAACCTGATATTTTATTCAACTATTTTTATTTTATATAAATTAGCAATACTTAAAAATTTGAATATTGCAGTTTTCAGTCCAAATGAAAATTATGAAAAAAAATGGTTAATTATCAGTTTTATCATTAGTTACATTTTTGCAACATTCCTTGAAGTTTTTTTCTACAATTTGTTGTCAAAAAGTAAATTGGCTAAAAGCTATATAAAATTGATTTGTTTGCTAAATCTAATTTCTTTAAGTACAATATTAATTATTTTTTATCCTAAATCATATGTAGATAAAAACATTAAAAGTTACGAACGAATATTATTTATTCCAGATAAGTTTGAGCTGAAATTATTTGATAATAGTATTGTGAAAATAGATTCCGCTTGTAGTTCCAAGAATATTTATACTGATGACAGTAAGGATTTTAGTTATGAATTTAGGATTCCAATTATCAAAAAAGAATCAGACAGAATGTTATATTCATTTCGATTACTTGATAAATCATTAGAGATAGGAGGTTCTAGTGAGGATGAAAATTGTATATCTATTTCAATAAAATCAATAGAGAATGAAATTGTAGTTGTATTTGTTCAAAAGAATCCCAATCCTAACATTGGTTGGAAAAAAGAAATAATCACTGACACAATACTATTCAAAAAAGTAAAAATAGAAAATCGAAAAGCAGGATATTATGGTGACACAGATTGCGATTGTATTCAACATTAAAAAGTGGCTTTAATAATATTAGTATTGGGTAAAATGTATTTGAGTGACGTAAAAAAGTTCACTATTACATTTCATAAGAAATTTTATCTTTAGCAAGAAATAAATTGTACTTAAGTTCGTTTAACTACTTACGTTATAAGTAACTCCAAAAATTAAAATGAAGAAATATATTGTACTACCTTTTTTACTTTTTACTTTAACAACTTTTTGTCAATCATTTCATCTTGACAAAAATAGTTGGCACGACTTTGAAGGAAAACTTGGAGAAACAAAAGTTAGATTGTCTATTTATCTTCTAGATGGAGGACAATTGAAAGGTAATTATTGTTATAAAAAATATGAAAATAAAATTCAATTGATAGGAAATATCATAGGAGATAAAATCGAATTAACCGAATTTTTGAATGGTAAACCAAATGGTTATTTGAGTGGTAAACTATTTACAGACAATTTGGACAGATTTGAAGGAATCTGGACAGATAGTTCTAAATCAAAAACTATTTCTTTCAAGACAACTCTTGCTTCTATCTGTGCTGCAAATTTTTTTGAACATCGTTATTCTGATTTTTATGGAACAGATGATGATGTAGAAAAATTTATGAAGCACGTTAAGTCTTCAATCCTAGAAGGAGACAAAGAGTGGATAGCAAATCATATTAGGTATCCTATTAATACAACTTTATATAAAAACAAATCTGTAAGTATTAAAAATAAAAAACAGCTAATAAATAATTTCGACAATATATTTCATCACGAATTCAAGGAAAAAATTAAATCATTTTGCGTTTGTAATATGTTTAACAACTATCAAGGTGTTATGCTAGGTGATGGACAAATTTGGATTTATCCCAAACCCAATTCAACTGACAAAAAATTCGATTGTAATATTACAGCGATAAACAATTAATACGAAAAAGAAGTAAATAAAAGCTTAATGTTGTGTCACTTCTGTATGATAGAAAATAAAAAAATGATAAAATTTTTAAAAGTACTATTACTATTTACTTGTTCAATTAGTTTTGGACAAACAGCTATACTTAAAGTACATAAAGTTTTTCCAAATAGTAAAGAAAATATAAATCACATAAAATTTATAATTAACGAACAATCATTCGGCGAAAAAGATACTATTATTGCTATTAAAATAAACAAAAACGGATTTGATAATTGTTGTGCAATTATATATAATGACACTTTAAATTTTAAAACTAAGTTTCAAGAAAATGAAGTGTATAAAGTTGAGCAAGGTTGTTGTTGTGCTGCATTTACATTAACAGCAGAAAAAAATCCGCATAGAGGAACTATAAAATTCAAAAACCAAACAAAAAGAAGTTTAGGATTAATCATTGCAGAAGCAAATGTTGAGAAAATTGGAAGTGGTAAAACTAAAGATATTTATGCTTTAGAATCTGCAATGTGTATGTTTAAACCTTGTAGTATTTTAGTAACAGAGAAAGAATATTTGTCGGATAAATATGATTATAAGTCAGATAACATAGATTATAATCAGTTGTCTAAAGAACAGAAAAAATATGAAATCGCATTAATTTGGTTTCATTTTCTTCACGGTGAAAAGGTAGAGATTTTTTATAATGAAAAAACAAAAAAATTAGATTTGAATCTAATAGGTTATTTAACGGAAGAAGAATTTAAGAAGGTAAGCCAGTAGGTGTTTAAGGTAATGTTATGAAGACAATAATAAAAGTATTGACATTTGTAATTGTATTGATTTTCTTAGCTTGTAGAGAATCACGACCTTATAATAAAAGAATTTCAAAAGTAACTGTAGCTTTTTCAGGTTATGGTTGCGAAGGGGAATGTCCATTTCAAGCATTTAGCGTTGATAATAATTTGAATGCAACATTTTTTGGTGGACAATTTGCAGCTAGAAAAGGTTATTTTAAAGGTAAAGTTTCACAATCTACTTGGGACAGCATTCAGGTTCGTTTTAATAAATTTATAGTAAAGGGAATTGATACCACAAAATACAAAAAGACAGACCATCCAAAAGTAGAATTTTTCATCTATGATGAATCCCAAAAACATCGAACGAGATTTAATAAAAATACAGGTGAAATGACAGAAGAGGATTTAAAAGTTTTATATTGGTTTGTAAATATAGCTTCAAGAGCAGATTTAAAGGTCTCTGACAGTTTAACTTTTGAAACAACTTTGCAATTTTCACTACCTCCTAAAATATTGAATAATGTCAAGACGAGGTAAACGGCATATTTCTCCCAATCTGGAGTTTAACTTGTACAAATTCAATAATTTGATATTATAAATGAAAAAAATTATCTTTTTACTAATCTGTTTAAATCTTAGTGCTCAAAACGTGAGCAAAGAGCAATTTGTAAATACAGAATGGTTTTCGGATAATTCAAACCAAAAATTTTATAAATCGGATACGATTTATTTAAGGCAGCTTCTACATTATGAATGTGATTATAAAAATTTAAGCCGTGCACATATAATCTCATATTTTAATAAAAATCAAGACACAGAAGTTTTAAATTTTCACAAAAAGGACAAAATTGAAATTTCTGATATTACAATGAATTGGTGCTCACATTTACGCACATTAGAAAATTGGAAATGGTCTTTTGATCAGCAATCACAAACATTATATTTTATTTCTGATAAAAATTCAAAATTATCATATAGAATTTTAGATAGGTTTAATGAAAAATTTAGTTGGAAAAGAGAAGTTGAAGAAGGAAAAATTACAAATTTTAAAACTGATTTTATTACTCTAAAGCTATTACGAATAAAATAACTATCGCTGAAAGTAAAACGTAACTATTCAGCTATTGTACTTTTTTATTTTTTAGCTTTGTTGAATAAAAAGCTATATAGCTTCTCTAAAAAAGGGTGTTTTTGGCTTAGATTTTAATGACATTGCGATTGCAATAAACCATATAGACATTTTCAAAAGAGAGCGTAATATGAAATTTTTAAAGATATTTAGACTAAAAAGTAAAAAAATAGAAACTCAGTCAGATAAAAACTCTACCTTAGAGAATAATGAAAGTACTAAATACAGTAAAGACAAAATAGCATTTACCCCAAATACTAAACTCATTGATGTATTAACTTTCATTAAAGTAAACAATAATCTTATTGGAATTGAATTGAATAATTCAGCATCAGACAATGCGATTGAGTTATTTGAAAAAAGTAAATTAAATTTACCACAAGACTTTAAGGTTTTATATAAGTTTTGTAACGGATTTGAAACAGATCAGGATTTATTCAGATTTATTCCACTTAATGAAATTATAGAGAATGGTGAAGATGATTATTGTATAAGCAAAACTTCTTTTCATTTTGCAGAGTATATGATTTATAGCGATAGGTGGACGGTTGAAATTAATCCAAACGATGTTGACAATTATAAAATTTACAACAAAGCAGACAATATAGTTTATTTGACAAATTCACTTGCAGAATTCTTATGTGTATTCATAAACAAAGGCATCTATGAAGGATTTTATGAATGGAGAGAGAAAAAGCAAAATGAAAATACTGAAAAAGAGCCTCTCAAACCTTTAAAATTGATTAGAAAAATATGGGAAAAATAAAATACCTACTACCACTATATTTTTTTACAATAAGTTGTAATAATCATAAACAAAATACAAAACTTGATAAATTCACTTTTGATACAGCAGAGCATTACTCGACAGAAAAAAAAGATTCAATAATTACAGCTATTAACAAGAAAAAATATAAAAACCTGACTGATTTCGAAACACTTTATTTAGACTTTGTTTTTGGAAATATTCAAACCAAAGTTACAGATACATCCATTGTTACCATTCTAGAGAAAATAAAATTCAAAAAAAGAGTATTTGATAACTCAAAACGGGATGAATTAAGAAAAATATTTAGCGAAGAATTTTGCGAGGAAGAACAACTAAATGCTTGTAGTCCTATATATAGAGACATTTACATTTTCAAGAAAAATAAACAGATAACTGGAATAGCAAAAGTTTGTTTTGATTGCGGAATTATTACTTTTACAAGTAAATATTATAATTGGGCACGATATGGAGAATGTGACCGCTCTATAAAATTAAAAAATTTGTAAAATCTTAATTTATCGAAAGAAATCTTTTAATGCAAACTAACGCTAAACCAAAGCTTGGGGTGAAAATTAAATATTTTATAAATCCAATTTAGTTTATAATTCAATGTGAGCAATGTTTTGATTTATAATTTGACTATTAGTTAATCTTTCATTTGTTGGATTTTCAATAATTTCAGCCAAGTTGTTTAATATGCCATTTTCATTTTCAAGCGTAACAATCAAATGGATTTTTTCATTTCCTTTTTTTCTTTCAATGAGTTCATTAGTATATAGCCTGAGTAATTCCATTTTCCATCTGTTTTCCATCTGTTCAAATTCTTCCAGTATCACTAAAGAATTGCTTTCAGTAATCCAATCTCTATGAAAATCTACTATTTGATTATTACTAAACGATTTGGAGTCATACCAAGGTTTGTAAAGTTTTTCTTCTTTAACAAAATTTAGATATTCATTAAAATTGGTCATATTAGGAGGAAAACGAAAAGTTTCGAAGTTGACTTCTGAAATTAGTTTTTTTACAAAGTTACTTCTGTCAAATGCTGTTTTACCAGTTATAAACAGGTGTTTACTTTTTAAGATGTTTTTGATTTTATCCATAAGAATTCTAATTTTAAAAAGTAGAAATTAACTGGTTGTGAAATATTCAATTAAAAGTATGTCGTTTTATAAATGTATTTATTGTTGAAATTCCTATTAGCTTTTTATAACTGTTTTTATTTTTGTCCATCTTTCAATCACGCCCTCATTATTATTAAATATAGTTGTTAACGGTAGAATTATTATTGAAGTAATCATAAAAGGGATCGTATAAACAATATATCCTATATAGTTTTCTTTAAAATTAGGGACATAATTTTCGCTAATATAATTTATTATACCTGTTGAAATGAAAAAAATAAAAATAGGTAAAGTATAAATGAATTCTTTTAAAAATAATTGTTTTTTTGAAATATCTTTTGAATTAGTTATTGTAATAGTTTCTAATTTTAATGCCAAATCGCCATATGTTTTACCATTACTGAAAAAGAAAACGAAATAAAAAATCCAAAGTATAAAAGTGAATAGGGGGGTTAGAATTAGTTTTGCTAATACTTCTGATTTTAAAGTAATATCAAATAGTAACATTACTAAGGTTGAAAATGAGGAGATTAAAGAAATGTCTATTATTCTTGAAATAATTTTTTTAATAAATAGAGTAATGTTAAAGTTTTTTAGAAATGAAAAATTTAGAAAATTGCTCAGATAAGAAATACAAAATATAAAACCTAAGTAAAGAATCAATCTACTATAATCGATAAAGCCACTCGTAAAAAATGGACGATGGCGAATAAAAGGATCATACATTTCATATCTAATAGGTGTTCCAAAAAACATAAGTATTATGAAACCTATAGTAAATATTTTGGGGTTTATTTTTTTCATAATTTATTAAAATTTTAAAAATATAGGGTTTGAAAATGCTCGTATGCAATTTATAAATTTTTTTAAAACTACTTTATTAATAGCTATTGATGGAACAATAATGACAAACTTTTTAAAATCATAAAATTTATTGAGTTAGTAAATAGCACACAAATACACCTAGGTTTTTTCCTGTGCCTATTTCTATTTCTACAGAAAATGCATTACATCTAATTTCTCAGTAATATGTATTTCGTTACTTGCTTGTATGTTTTCAAGATTAATAAAGATTTATGCTTCCGACCAAATATGGTTATTACTCACACCATTTATTAAGTTTAATATCTTCTTTGTCGAGGTTAAATTTCTAGCAGAAAACCTTCTAACTGCTGTCCTTCAAGCAAATCTGTTATAGATTTATTGTTTCTAGCTGATAGGTAAGATTAAATTCAAAAGTTAATTTTATTAGTTATGAAGTTCTTCAGTACTAATTTTAAAGACATTAGAAATTGCTGATTGTCTAATTGAGGCGGATACGCCATAATTAAAATGGAGTTGTTCATTGATTTCCAATCTGAGATATAATTTAGTTTATTTACATTTCATAATCAAATTCTTCCATAAAAAGGCTAACTTTAGCTTTAATTATATCAGTAAGGCTAATAAAGTTTTCAAAATTGTAGTCAACAAAGTAATTGTTTTATCTTCAATTTAATTTTTTTAAATTTTTCTGTCAGATTTATATTGTTTTAAACTCTATTCCAGACTCTTTTATTTGCAGTACTTTGAAAGCATTCCTTCTTTCAGCATAGTTTATTGCATAACTTTTGTTTGAAAATTAATTTTAGCCAAATGTGGCTTTTAGCTTTTTTTAATCTATTTTTCCTTTGGCAAATACCTCAGGTAAAAGGTTACGCTATGCGTTTAGTTTTTCTTGTTGAAGTGTTAGACTTACTAGGTCCATAGTCGTAGTAATTTCTTTTTGTTTAGCATCTTTTTTGATTATTTGATATCTACATCGTTTGTTTTTTTAAACAACACAAGAAAGTAAAAGTACTTTCTTGTGTTGCGTAGGTTATTTCTGCTTCGCTACAATCTGAGCAATTTCAACAATTACATCAATGGCGCTTTGTATGCTTTCTACAGGAACATACTCGTACTTGCCGTGAAAGTTATGTCCGCCAGCAAAAATATTCGGGCAAGGTAAACCCATATACGATAGGCGAGAGCCATCAGTACCACCTCGAATTGGTTTTACAATAGGGGTGATGCCCAAGTTTTTCATAGCTTGTTCTGCAATAGCTACGATATGCATTACAGGTTCTACTTTCTCACGCATATTGTAGTATTGGTCTTTTATTTCGACGTCAACAATGTTGGCACCAAATTGCTTTTGGTATTTTGCATTTAAGGCATCCACCATCGATTGAACGTGCGCCTTGCGAGCTTCAAATTTGCTACGGTCGTGATCGCGGATAATCAATTGTACATTAGCATCTTCTATGCTTCCGTCAAGATGTACCACGTGATAAAATCCTTCGTAATCTTGGGTTTCTTCTGGAGTTTCACCAGCAGGTAGCGCAGTAATGAATTTTGCTGCAAGAGTCATCGCATTAATCATTTTGCCTTTGGCATAACCAGGATGCACGCTTTTACCTTTAAATTTTAGTTTAACGCCTGCTGCATTAAAGTTTTCGTATTCTAATTCACCTATTTGGCTTCCGTCCATTGTATAGGCCCAGTCACAACCAAATTTCTCCACATCAAAGAAATCAGCACCACGACCTATTTCTTCATCAGGTGTAAAACCAACTTTGATTGTTCCGTGTTTGATGTGTGGGTTTTGGATAAGATATTCCATTGCAGTTACAATTTCTGTAATTCCTGCTTTGTCATCAGCTCCTAAAAGCGTTGTGCCATCGGTCGTAATTAGTGTTTGACCTTTGTATAATAATAAATCTTCAAAATATGAAGGGGACAAAACAATGTTTTGCTCTTTGTTTAAAATAATATCACCACCATCATAATTAGGTACAATTTGCGGTTTTACATTTGCACCAGTAAAATCAGGAGTAGTATCAAAATGAGATACAAAACCTATAGTAGGTACTTTTTCATCGATATTACTTGGTAAAGTAGCTTGAATATAAGCTTTGTCATCAATGGTTACGTCCTGTAAACCAATAGCTTTTAGTTCTTCGACTAGTTTGTTAGCTAAATTCCATTGTTTGGAAGAACTTGGAGTTGTGTTTGAATTTGGATCTGCTTCTGTATCGATTGTTACATAGCTTATAAAACGGTCAATAATGTGTTGCATTGTTACTTTTTTTTCAAAAGTAAGCATTATAATAAATTCTGAAAAATAATGTTTAAAAGATTACACCTGATTTTTGTACTTTTACGCCCATTGTATGAGAGAAGAAAAAGTAATTCTAGTAAACGAGAAGGATGAACCCATTGGTTTAATGCCTAAGTTAGAAGCACACGAAAAAGCACTACTGCATCGTGCCTTTTCCGTTTTTGTTTTGAACGATAACAAAGAAATAATGCTACAACAGCGTGCGCATCATAAATACCATTCGCCGTTGTTGTGGACAAATACTTGTTGTAGTCATCAACGAGAAGGAGAGACAAATATCGAAGCAGGAAAACGCCGTTTGCAAGAAGAAATGGGATTTTCAACCGAATTGAAAGAATTGTTCCATTTTATATACAAAGCTCCTTTTGACAACGGACTAACCGAACACGAGTTAGATCACGTGATGATAGGCTATTATAATGACGAGCCAAAAATAAATAATGATGAGGTAGAAAGTTGGAAATGGATGTCTGTAGAAGCTATTAAAAAAGATATGGAAATACATCCAGAGATTTATACCGTTTGGTTCAAAATAATTTTTGATGAGTTTTACCATTTCTTAGAAGAGCATACCATATGAGAGTAACAGTTTCGAGAAAAGCACATTTTAATGCAGCGCATCGTTTGTATCGTAAAGATTGGACTGATGAGCAAAATAATCTTGTTTTTGGAAAATGCAATAACCCTAATTTTCACGGTCATAATTATGAGTTGATAGTGAGTGTTACAGGCGAAATTAACCCAGAAACAGGTTATGTGATAGACATAAAAGAGTTGGCAGATATCATTTTTGAAGAAGTGGAGACAAAATTTGATCACAAGAATCTAAATCTAGATGTGCCAGATTTTGAAGACCTCAATCCAACGGCAGAGAATATAGTGGTGGTGATTTGGAATAAAATTAGAAAAAGAATTGATTCTAAGAATGATGTAGAAGTTACGTTGTATGAAACGCCACGTAATTTTGTAACATATAAAGGTTAAATAATGCAAGAGGGATTAAAAGTGGGGGATAAATTGCCTAATTTTGGTGCGAAAGATCAAAATGGTAACGATTTTCATATTGAATCTGTATTAGGTGAAAAAGTATTGGTAATTTATTTTTACCCAAAAGATGATACGCCAGGTTGTACAAAACAAGCTTGTTTTTTGCGAGATCAATATGAAGATTTTAAGGAAATAGGAGCAGAGGTAATTGGGATAAGTGGTGACAGTGTTCCAGCTCATAGAAAGTTTGCAAGCAAATATGATTTACCTTTTGTTTTATTGTCAGATGAAGACAAATCTTTGCGAAAACTTTTTGGTGTAAAAGCGAATTTGTTAGGTCTGTTGCCTGGAAGAGTGACTTATGTTGTTGATAAAAATGGAATTATTCAAATGGTTTTTGACGATATGAATGCAACAAATCATTTAGAAAAAACTGTTGAAAAAGTAAAACAATTAATTTAATGAGTAAAAACTTTTATCCGCTTATTTTTGAACCTATTTTAAAAGATAGAATCTGGGGAGGAACCAAGTTAAATTCACTTTTAAATAAAAATATCCCCAACTCGACTACTGGTGAAAGTTGGGAGATCTCTTCAGTGGAAGATAATGTTAGTGTTGTTAAGAATGGGCTATATAAAGGAGAGAAGTTAACCGATTTAATCCATGAATTTCCAACTCAAATATTAGGGGAGAAAGTATATCAACAATTTGGAGAACAATTTCCTTTGCTTTTTAAGTTTTTAGATGCTGAAGATGATTTGTCCATTCAGTTACATCCAAATGATGAATTGGCAAAAAAACGCCATAATTCGTTTGGTAAAACAGAAATGTGGTATGTTGTTCAAGCAGATGAACACGCTAAATTGATTGCGGGGTTTAAAGAGGAAACCTCTAGAGAGGAATATTTGAAACACCTTTCCGATAAAACATTGGTTTCTATACTAGATTTGTTAGAAGTAGAAAAAGGAGATGTGTTTTTTATTGAAACAGGAACTGTACATGCCATAGGGGCAGGAACAGTGATTGCAGAAATACAGCAAACGTCTGATATAACCTACAGGCTATATGATTTTGATCGTAAAGATGCTAATGGTAATTTAAGAGAACTACACATTGATTTGGCTTTAGATGCTATCAATTATAAGAAGAGTGAAGCACATAAGGACTATCAAAAAAATGTCAATCAATCTAATTTGGCAGTAGATTGTCCCTATTTTACTACTTTTGTTTTACCATTAGACGGTAAGCTTGAAAGGGAAAATTCAGGAAATTCATTTGTAGTTTATATGTGTACTGAGGGGGATTTTTCTGTAATTTGTAATCAAGAACAGTTTACTTTTACTATGGGAGATACAGTTTTATTACCCGCGGTAATTTCAGAGTATCAGTTAATAGGTCAAGCTAATTTGTTGGAAATAACAATTTCGTAATGTTATTTGTTTAGTTTGTTGTACCTTTGCATCGAAATTTTAAATACATAAAAATGGGAAGTGTTAAAAACTTAAAAAAAGACATCAACTATGTGATAGGTGATATTATTGAAGCAGTTTATTTATATGAAATGACTTCAACAGGAAGACCTACAGAAGCTACAAATGGAATTATTGATGAAGCGATTGCAACTTTTGATGGATTAATTAAAAAAGTTAACGCTAAAAACGTTGAAAATAAAAAATCACATTACAAGCAAATTAATAAAGATTTAGAAGTTGCTGCAAACCAATTAGTTGGTAAAATCAACGCATTGTAGTCAAAAAAAATAGTAAATTTTAGGGTGTAACTGTTTGGAATTTTGAAAATCTCTCTTATATTTGCACCCGAATTTGAGTCGCCGGTGTAGCTCAGCTGGCTAGAGCAGCTGATTTGTAATCAGCAGGT
>JASGCW010000258.1 GCA_030053945.1 Limnohabitans sp. | reverse complement strand
TTTTATGTAACTTGCAAAAATTCTTTTTTTATGAAAACAACTTTGTCTTTGTTATTTTTTTGGATTTTTATTCAATATTCAAAAAGCAGCGTTGCAGCGCCCTTAATTAGCAAAACATCGCTCCAATCCAATGTTACGAATAATAACCTTTATTATGATAGTCTTGCTTTAGTAAATCTTTATAATTCAACCCAAGGTAACCAGTGGACAAACAACGCAAATTGGCTGAGCTCAAATCCAATTAATACTTGGTATGGTGTTAAAATGTCTTCTGATGGTTCTAAACTCACTGAACTCCATTTATATAATAATAATTTAGTAGGAAAAATTGACATTTTAGATAGGTCGTTTCAAGATTTGGCGATATTAGACTTGAGTTATAATCATATATCTGGTTTTAAAATCGAACCCTATATTTTATTCGGAAGTTTATTTAATTTATACGAATTAGTTCTTTCTGGAAATCAGTTAACATCTTTAGATATTCCACCTAATTTTATATTTTCGAATCTAAACAGACTTTATCTTAATAGTAATCCGCTTAATACCCTCGCATCAAATATAAACTTCTATTCTCAACCGAGCTATATCTTAACAACTATGCCCTATTTATTTTATTTAGATTTAAGTAATACCACCCTAAATTCTTTGGATATACCGGATAATTCTATGAACCAACTATTTTTTTTATATTTAAATAATACATCCTTTCAATCGATTCACATAGGTAATAATGCTTTAAATAATTTTTATAACTTAGATTTAGGTTCTAATAGTACAGTGCAATCTCTGTCTATTGGTGATGGTAGTTTAAATGCGGCTTCCACTATAAATTTTCCACCTAACTTAACCAATTTTGCTGTGGGCGTTAATAGTTTAAGTTCATTTAGTACCCAAATTTTTACAATGTCTATTGGAAATAATGGCACTTACGAAATTGTAGAATCAACTAAATATAATGCTGAGAACTGGCAAGGCGCATTTTTTAGTATTGGAACCGGGGCACCCAATATTAGTTTTATAATAAAAGCCATTTATCCTTTTAATTTATTTGCAAACAGTAATAGTCCTATCGGGTATTTTTATTTAAATCAATCTTTAGGACAATATCCTTATAATATTTATGGAGGAAAGGTTATCGAAACAGGATATATGTTTGACTTTGGATCTCAAATAGTATTTTTTATGCCCACCCAATTATCAACATCCCCTGATAACATAGTTCAACAACAAGCTGTTTCATATACTAATAGTTATCCTGATCCTGCGCAACCCTCAATCCCAATTTATCTTAATCAAATCTATACTTTGGAAACTACGCAAGGATTTAACTTTTATGAAATTGAAACAAGTAACCAGTATTTTGTACCACCCGATGTTGCTGATAATGGAAGTAATTTGGATAATGTAGGTATAGGAATTTATTGCAATTTTTCTTACGTATTGATAAATAGTTTGAATGGCGGTAAAAAGGGTATTGCAGTTACAAATACCAGAAATCAAGTTTATACTTTTTCAAGTGGTGATGGGTCTTCCACTTCTAGTATTCGTTGGTATATCCCCTTTGGTGATTTTGGTTCCTTTTAAAATTTTTATATCATTGATTATCAATACTAGTCATGTGGGTAACTACACTAAAATCAGTGAAGTTAGTAAAATTAGGGATAATAGACAAAAAGTAGGCTAGAAATCGCTGAAACGCTTAATAGTTGTACCTTTGAGGCAAATCAAAGTATATGAATAAAAAAACTGCTTTTATTGTAAAGCAAAAATAACCAAGAAAAATGGTTTAAAAAATGGGAAACAACTCTATAAATGTATAAATTGTGGTAGGCAATTTATAGGTGGTGAACGAAGAGACAATGATTCAATTTGGCAAGAATATACATTAGGAAAACAAACCTATAATCAATTGTCAAAAAAGTATCATTGTTCAAATAAAACAATACAAAGAATTGTAGATAAAGTTACCATACAATATAATAAAGATTTTCCTGATAAAGTAAATATAATTATGGATACTACGTATTTTGGTAGAGGTTTTGGAGTGATGGTTTTTAAAGATTCAATTACTGGCAGTTTTCTTTATAAAATTTATGTTAAAAATGAAACAAATAAGCTTTACTTAAAAGGTTTAGAACAGATAAGAATTAGGGGCATTAATATTCAATCCATTGTATGTGATGGGCGCAAAGGATTACTGACATTAGTTGATAATATACCCATTCAAATGTGTCAATTTCATCAAATCCAAATAGTAAATAGGTATTTAACCAAAAAGCCTAAAACGTATGCTGCGGTTGAATTACGGACTTTAACTCATAATTTGTCAAAGGTAGATAAATTAGATTTTGAGAAAGAACTAAATGCATGGGAAACACGATGGAAGTCATTTTTAAATGAACGAACGTTTCATGAAGATACAGGCAAATCATTTTATACTCATAAAAGACTAAGAAGTGCATGGCTTAGTTTAAAACGAAACCTAAAATGGTTATTTGTATTTGAAGATTATAAGGTGCTTAAAATACCCAATACTACAAATGCATTAGATGGAGAATTTGCTCATTTAAAAAATAAATTAAGGAATCATAATGGATTGAATAAACAACGAAAAATAAAATTTATTGATGGGTTTTTTAAGGTATAATTAGACAAATAATTTTCTACTTTTGGAGGGATGTTTAATCCCTCCAAAATAGTAAAAAATTACTCGTCATCAAGGTTATTCCTGATAGGTTGCTCCCCAGGAGAGCCTATTTCCAACATACTTGATTTTGCAAAAATAAATCATTTTTTTCTTAAACTAAAAAGTAATCAAAAAAACAGCCTACTTTTTGTCCACTTGAACAAAACGTCTCAAAAATAGCCTACTTTTTGTCCATTACGCCT
>JASGCW010000102.1 GCA_030053945.1 Limnohabitans sp. | reverse complement strand
ACAAATCTCCATTATGATCAGGAAATGAAACCACAACATTTGAGACCAGACCAGAAAGATCTAAAGGAGCATTCATTAATTGTCTTTTTAATTGATTAAAATCTAGTGAAAAGAGTTTGAATTGTTCAGGCTGATTAGCTCTTTCAAATTTTTCCAGTTTAGATATTTTTTCTGGTGTAGTCATAGTCCAAAGACTAGATTGGCTATGACATAAAAATGTACTTAGTAGTACAAAAGCGAATGTAATTTTTAGCTTATTCATTATTAGGTTTTTTAATTTATATTGCCAAAAATACATTTTTTTAACCAAATAAATATATTTTTAATAAAATTAACACCCTAATTTAAAAACCAAATAAATTTACAATCAAAAAATCTAGTTCTTATTTTAAAAAATTCGCAACTTTTTTCATTCTTATCGTCATCAAGGGATACCGTAAATTATGAGTGAACGCTATTAAGGTACTAGAAAATTACTATTCAAAATTTCTCAACTCTTTTTAAAAACTAGTGCTTTGACTTTTACACCTGTCAGGTGTAAAAGTCAATCGAGTTTTTTAGCAAATCACTAATTAAAATTGCATAAAAAAAATCCGTTAAGTATAACTCAACGGATTTTTTATATATCTAATTTCTAATTTTTATAAGTGAATTACTTCACCATAAGCATCAGCAACCGCTTCCATAACAGCCTCACTCATTGTTGGATGTGGGTGAACTGCTTTAAGAATTTCGTGACCCGTAGTTTCTAGTTTACGAGCTACAACAGCCTCAGCTATCATATCTGTAACACCAGCACCAATCATATGACAACCTAACCATTCACCATATTTTGCGTCGAAAATAACTTTTACAAAACCATCAGGTGTTCCTGACGCTTTAGCTTTTCCAGATGCAGAGAATGGGAATTTACCTACTTTGATTTCGTATCCTTTTTCTTTAGCGGCTTTTTCTGTCAATCCTACCGAAGCAATTTCAGGCGTTGCATACGTACAACCTGGAATATTTCCGTAATCTAATGGTTCAACGTGCATACCTGCAATTTTTTCAACACATAAAATACCTTCAGCCGATGCTACATGGGCTAATGCTTGTCCTGGCGTAACATCGCCTATAGCATAATAACCTGGCACATTTGTTTGGTAATAAGCGTTCACTAAAATTTTATCTCTATCAGTTGCAATTCCAACATCTTCTAATCCAATTCCTTCAATATTTGTTTTGATACCAACAGCCGATAAAACGATATCTGCTTCAAGGATTTCTTCTCCTTTAGCCGTTTTAACTGTAGCTTTTACACCAACACCTGAAGTATCAACTTTTTCAACCGATGCATTAGTCATAATATTGATTCCTGCTTTTTTCAACGAACGCTCAAATTGTTTTGAAATATCTTCGTCTTCTACAGGAACAATATTTGGCATAAACTCCACAATCGTTACTTCGGTACCCATAGCATTATAAAAGTGTGCAAACTCTACTCCTATAGCTCCAGAACCTACCACAATCATTTTCTTAGGCTGTTCGGGTAAAACCATTGCTTGACGGTAACCTATTACTTTTTTACCATCTTGTGGTAAATTAGGTAACTCACGAGAACGAGCACCTGTAGCAATAATGATGTTATCTGCCGAATATTCTGTCACTTTACCATCTTTGTCAGTAACATCTACTTTTTTACCTGGTTTTACTTTACCAAAACCATCAATAACATCAATTTTATTTTTCTTCATCAAGAACTGAACACCTTTGCTCATTCCTTCTGCTACTCCTCTAGAACGTGCAATTACAGCCCCAAAGTCTTTATCTACGTTATCTACCTTCAGACCATAATCTGAAGCGTGTTTTAGGTAATCAAAAACTTGAGCCGATTTCAATAATGCTTTCGTTGGAATACATCCCCAATTCAAACAAATTCCACCCAAATTCTCTTTTTCAATAACGGCTACTTTAAAGCCTAATTGTGATGCTCTAATGGCTGTAACATATCCACCAGGTCCACTTCCTAAAACTATGATATCGTATTTCATTTTTTAAAAATTTCAAATTTCAGAGCACGAAAATAACTATAATAAACAGTATATTAAAATTAATATGCAAAAAATACTACTCTATCATAGCTACCACTCTCGAAGGTCCTGCTGATGCGCCTTTTATTTTTAGCGGAAAACAGGCTACTTTAAAACCAGTATATGGTAATTGGTCAAGATTTACCAATTGTTCCATATGACAATATTCTTTTTGCACACCTACCAAATGCGCTTGCCAAAACAACTCTGAATCCTTATTTTTCTTGGCTTGTTCTATCAAATATGGCAAAGGCAAATCCCACCCCCATTGATCTATTCCCATTACTTTTACCCCTTGATCAATAAGCCACGAAGTAGCCTCGGCACTCATCCCTGTTCCTTTTTTGAAATAATCTTTATCGTAAATAAATTTATCTCTACCTGTTTTTATTAAAACGATGTTTTTAGGCTGAATTGTAATTGCATTTTGTTGAAGAAAATCTTGGACATCTTGGAGTGTAATAACTTCAAAATCCTTTTTGTGAGTCATATCAATTACAACTCCATCACCATAACACCATTCTAACGGTACCTCATCTATAGTTTTTGCTTTTTTTCCTTCGCTCAAAGGTCCGTAGTGATAGGGTGCATCTAAATGTGTGGTTGAGTGCACTCCCATTTTTTTTATAGCATCATCTGCCCAACCTATAAAGCCTTTTGGAAATAGTGTAAATGGTAAACCAAACAGTCTAATTATCCATTTTGCTTTTGCGTGAGGTTTGTGCTTTATTTTCACCTTCATAAAAAAAGGATCATTAGGATTCTCGTAAATGGTTTTTGATAAATCTATTATTTTCATTTTTTGTTTGTTTTGCTGGCAAATATAGGGAATGAAAAAGAAAATTTGAAAATGTAAAAAGATGCTAATTTTAAAAACTATTTATCAATTCATTCATTTTTACTTTTGGCGAAATCCATTTAAAATTCTTAATAGGAACTTCATTTAAAAGACCATTCAAATAACGAAATGGAATAGATTCAAAAGTGCGATATTCATTTTTCCAGTCTTCTATATAGAGAGAAATTGTATTCAAACTTCCATTTGCACTTTTATCATTATCTGTCAAAAAAAGTTTAATTTCTCCAATCATCGAATCTATCAATTTTACATCAACTTGTATTCCGTCATACATTAATTGTTCATAAAGCGTTTTTTTAAATATAATCGAAAGACTCTCTAAATCTCCTTTTTTAACATTCCATAAAATTAGAGTGTATTTAGTTTGTTTGTTTATCATTAACAAACATTTTTTATGATTCATAAAAAAAAGTGTCGAAGACCAGCCTCCTAAATAGTTATTCTCATCATAATCCTCGGTACAAATAAAGTCAGAAACTATTTCTTCTAGTTTTCGAGACACATAAACTTTAGTTATATTCATTTATTTTTGTTTATAATATTAACTATTTCCTTTCCAATAATAAACCCTAAAATACCAGTAAAAAACCAATTAAAAATAGTAGGTTCAGGATGACCGCCTGATGTAGCGCTAATAGTGTAAAATATTTTCATTAAAGGATGCATTTTATTTATATGGAAGTAACAAGGATCTGGAATAAGTATTTTAATCTATTAATGTAAAATTCAATAGGAATGCTAAAATTGAACTCAGTACTATTACTGACCATTTTAATGGGTTACTCATATATATTTTTTTAATACACTATAATATATTTTAAAAGTGATTTATTAGATTTTCTTCAAACTATTTTTGATTATTTTTACTAACAGCATATTCTGTAAAAATTCAAACTGAAATTATTACATTTGTTTAAATTTTTTAGAAATGCTGAACTCATTAACTATACGAAATTACAGAAACTTAAAAGAATTAAAACTAAATTCTTTAGGAAAAGTAAATCTTATAACAGGGAAAAACAATACAGGTAAATCTACACTTCTTGAAGCAATTGCTTTATATGCTGGTAAAGGCGACTTAAGTATAATCTATCAATTTTTAAATGAAAGAGGTGAAAATTTCATAAAACCCAATGCTAATAACAACCTTACAGAATCAAATATTAAATCATTATCATCATTATTCACCAATAGAATTATTGAGTTTGAAAACGAAAATAGTATTTCTATTGTAGGCACAACAAAAGAAACAGATTCAGGTGAGTCAACATCCATTGAAAATTCACTTTCTATGAAGTTTGTAAGATATTATGATGAAATTCAAAAAGATGATATAGGTATGGTTACAACAAAGAAAAGAACTATCCTAGACAGCACAAATGAAAAACAGTATTCTAATTTCAAATTTGGATTTGAAACTCGAATAGGAGAAAACTCATATATTATTGATTTGGATGGAGATAGACACTACAGATATAATATAGGTTCACGAAATATATCTTCGAACACACCAATTCAGTTCATTAGAACACGAAATATAGACAGGGAGATAAATGGTAAATTATTTGATAATATAGCCCTTACGAAAAAAGAAGATTATATAATAGAAGCTTTAAAAATAATAGAACCTTCTACTGAAAGAATTGCATTTATTGAAGAAAATTCAAGAGAAAGAACAGCGGTAATAAAACTTTCAGGTATTCAGTCTATATTACCTCTAAAAAGTATGGGGGATGGTATAAATAGAATTTTAACTATTATTCTTGCTTTAGTAAATTGTGATAATGGCTTTCTATTGATTGATGAATTTGAAAATGGTTTACATTATTCTATACAAGAACAACTCTGGAAGGTAATATTTACTTTATCTAAAAAACTTAATATACAAGTTTTTGCAACTACACATAGTGAAGATTGTATTTTAGGCTTTGAAAATATCCTTAATAGTCCAAGTAATAATTTGGATGGTAAAGTAATTCGTCTGGACAATATTAATGGAGTTATTAAACAGGTTGAATTTAATGCCAGCGAATTAAAAATCGCTACTGACCAAAATATAGAAATAAGATAAATGAGCAATAAAGAAAAATTTAACAAAAAACTTTTAGTAGAAGGTGTTGATGATCAACACGTTGTTTGGTCACTGTGTCTAAAGTTTGAAATTCCAAAAAATTTTGAAGTAATTGATTGTAAAGGAATTACTAATTTATATAAAGAACTACCTGTCCGATTTAAACAATCAGAAATAGAAACAATTGGAATTATAATTGATGCAGATTCGGAAATTAAAAAAAGTTGGGAAGAAATTAAAAAAACATTATCATCTTATGAATTTACTATACCTGAAAAAATTCCTAGTGAAGGAATAATAGCAACAAATAATTCTGGAATTAAAATTGGTGTTTGGATAATGCCCAACAATAATGAAAATGGAATGTTAGAAGATTTTATCACTTTTCTTGTTCCTAAAGAAGATAAAATATTACCAATAGTTGACGAAACATTAAAAAATATAGAAAATCAAGGATTAAATCAATATTCTTTAATCCATAAATCAAAAGCAACGATACATTCTTGGCTAGCTTTACAATCAGACCCTGGTACTCCAATGGGTTTAGCAATAACAAAAAAATATTTAACAACCAATGAAGAAACTTGTTTGATATTTATTAATTGGTTAAAAAATCTTTATAGTTAGTGAGATTGTATTGATTATAATTAAATCTTACAAAATTATAGTTATTAACCAAATATAGTCCAGAAATATAATTAAACATTCTGAGCATTTGCGGTTATCTTATAAAATTATTCAGATAAACATTAAATGCGATAGACTTAATTAAACACGTTTCCCCGAACTTTTCCCTAAAAAACACCATAAACCACCAACTTTGTATTATCTTTGCACGCTCAAAAACGATAATATGCGATTACATAGAAACTTGGTTTACACAACAATAGACTCCTTAAATGCTATTTTTAACGAAGGTGAATATGCCGATAAAGTTGTGGCTCGTGCCTTGAAAAAAGACAAACGTTGGGGAAGTGCCGATCGTAAATTTGTTGCTGAGACTATCTATGAAATCGTTCGTTGGAAACGTTTATATGCTGAAATTGCAGAAGTTAAAGAACCATATAACAGAGAAAACTTATGGAGAATGTTTGCCGCTTGGGCTGTTCTTCGTGGGTATCCTATTCCAGATTGGACACAATTACAGGGTACTCCAGAACGTAAAATCAAAGGACGCTTTGATGAATTATCAAAAAAACGTGCGGTAAAAGAATCTATCCCTGATTGGATGGACGAACTTGGTGCAAAAGAACTTGGTGAAGCTGTTTGGAGCAAAGAAATAAAGGCACAAAACGAACAAGCAAAAGTAATTTTAAGAACTAACACTTTAAAAATTACCCCTCAAAAACTACGTTCACAGTTGATGGACGCCAATATTGAAACGGAATTTATAAAAGACCAACCTCAGGCTTTAGTTTTAAAAGAGCGTGCTAATGTATTTTTGACACAAGAATTCAAAGACGGATTATTTGAAGTTCAAGATGCTTCTTCTCAATTAGTTGCTCCTCTATTAGACGTAAAACCAGGCATGCGCGTAGTAGATACTTGTGCAGGTGCAGGTGGTAAAACATTACACTTAGCCTCATTGATGGAAAACAAAGGCCAATTGATTGCCTTAGATTTATACGAAAGCAAATTGAACCAATTAAAACTTCGTGCACGTCGTAACGGAGTTCATAACATAGAAACTCGTGTTATTGAAAATTCTAAAACTATCAAAAAATTACACGAAAAAGCCGACAGGGTTTTAATTGATGCTCCTTGTAGTGGTTTAGGTGTACTAAAACGTAATCCAGATAGTAAATGGAAATTACAACCTGAGTTTATAGAAAATATTAAAAAGGTGCAAGCCGAAGTTTTAGAAAACTATTCAAAAATTGTTAAACCAGGAGGGAAATTGGTTTATGCAACGTGTTCTGTACTTCCATCTGAAAATCAAGAACAAATAGAGAAGTTTTTAAAAACCGAATCGGGTAAAAACTTTACTTTTATTTCTGATCATAAAATCTTAGCACATCAATCGGGTTATGATGGGTTTTATATGGCGTTATTAGAAAGGAAACAATAACAATTATAATCACAAAAAAGAAATCTTAAAGTACTTACTTGATACCCTATCAAGTAGGCACTTTTCTTTTATATAATTCTGTTTTTAAAGAAAAAAAGAAACCGCAATAAAAAAATATCAGTATAATTTTATTAAAACATTAAATTATATAGAAATTTACCAATACAGTTGATTTTTTAATTACATTTGTACCCCTTTTTTAACAAAAACAAAACAAATGAGAATAAGAATTACAACGTTGCTTTTATTCATTTTTAATTTGACATTTGCGCAATGTCCAACAAATTTGACTACTTATTATAGTTCAGCCACAGGAACTGGTGCTACTTTAAAAACACAACTTTATAATATTATCAAAGGACATACAGACCAAGGTTATAACGGTTTGTACACCACTTACACAACTTCTGACATTGATCATTTTTATGAAAATGATGGATCAATAATGGATATGTATTCTGAGAGACCTACCGCAGCAGATCCTTATAATTTTTCATCAGGTTCAACACAAAGATGCGGAAATTATAGTGCAGAAGGTGACTGTTACAATAGAGAACATATCATCCCTCAGTCGGTATTCAGCTCAAATACTCCTATGGTGTCAGATGCACATTTTATCCCACCAACTGATGGAAAAGTAAATGGTATGAGAAGCAATTACCCACACGGTAATGTCGCTACTGCAACATGGACATCATTAAATGGTGGCAAACTTGGTACAAGTGCCATCCCCGGTTATTCGGGTACAGTTTTCGAACCAATAAACGAATTCAAAGGTGATATAGCTCGTATGTATTTTTATTTTGTTACGCGTTATGAAAATACAGTTGCTGGATATTCGTATGGTGCATTTAGTGGAAATAACTATCCTGCGATTGACTCCGCTTTTTTAAGTATGCTTATTACTTGGCATAATAACGACCCAGTTAGTACTTTTGAAATTGCTAGAAACAATGCCATTTGTACTAGACAAGGGAATAGAAACCCTTACATTGATCATCCTGAGTGGGTTGCTTCTGTATGGGGCAGTGGTGGTTGCGGAACCGATACACAAGCACCTACAACTCCAACAAATCTAACTGTAGGCACTATAACTTCTACTACTATAAGTTTATCTTGGAATGCGAGTACAGACAATGTTGCTGTTACAAATTATGATATTTATGTAGATGGTGTCAAATATGCTTCAAGTGGAGGAACTACTTCCATCACAATAAATGGTCTTAATCCTTCTACAACATATGCAATTTATGTAGTTGCTAAAGATTGTCCAGGAAATAATTCTATAGCGAGTACGACTATAAATGCTACTACTTCAGCTGGCACGGGTGGAAGCTGTAGTGGCACTAGCACCTTAGAGAATTTTGAAAATATTCCAGCTGCATCTAGTACCTACACTACAAACACTTGGACGAATGCTGCTACTTCTATTTCTTGGACTGCTACAGATTCTAGAACAGATCAAACACTTACAACAAAATCTATAACTATTAAAAATGGTGCTTTAACTTCAGCCACAGGAAATATTACAACAGGAATTGGAGAACTAACTGTTACTACACAACAAAAATTCAGTACTGGTGCAGCTGGAACTTTTAAACTAAAGGTAAACGGAAATATCATTGGTGATATCCCTTTTAATGCCGCTGGTGGTACTCCTTTAACAACTACACTCCAAGTAAATGTATCTGGAAATGCAGTAATAAGCATTGATACTAATAGTAATGGTACAGCAAGTCGTGTAGCTTTTGATGATTTAACTTGGACCTGTTATGATAACACTTTAGCTACAACTACTTTAATAAATGAAAATAGTTTTAAAATATTTCCTAATCCATCTAATGGTAATTTTAAAATTGAATTTTCTGAATTAAATGAAGATTATTCTATTGAGGTACTCACTAGTTTAGGTCAGAGGGTTTTTGAAAAAATCAATTTGAATAATCGTGAAGTGAATATAAATAATTTAAGCAAAGGAATTTATTTAGTCAAGATTACTAAAGATTCAAACACAGTATTTAAGAAAGTAATTGTTGAATAATCCTAATCAGCGACTCGAAACATATACTTCGAGTCTTTTTTTAATTAGTATTCAAATAAATATTTAGGAAAAAAAAGAAAAAAACTCATACAATTATTTTTATTTATTTTAGTGTAACTATTCAGCTAGCTAAATAAAGTTAAATAATGACTTGATTTTAAACTACTACACCTGACAGGTTTTGAAAAACCTGTCAGGTGTAGTAAAGAAACCGAGTTTAACAGCAGGTCCTAAGCAATAGCCGAATAGTTACATTTTAGTCAAACAACCACAGATTAATACAGATTTTTTAAACGAATATTATCCTTAGAAAGTTTCTCAAAAGATACGTTGGCCTAAAAAAAAACCTCAAATGAATATTCATTTGAGGTTTTTTATGATAAATTTTAAATTTACTTTTTATTATTTAAAGCCACACTCAATTCTTGTGAGATTGCAGATTTCTCTAATTTTAATTTACCTGACATTGTTTCGATAACTACTGTTGTTTCAGCTACTTCAGCTACTTTGCCGTGTATCCCACTTTTAGTAATTATTTTATCTCCAACTTTCATTGAAGCTTCGAATTCTTTTTCTTTTTTCATTTGTCGCTGTTTTGGTAGAATTAAAAAAACAAACATTACTACAAACATTAATGCGAAAGGAAGTATTTGGCCCATAATTATTTCTTATTAAAAGGAGATTTTTCTCCCCCAGTTATATTAGCTTTAAACGTTAAAATCTCGTTTCCATTCATTGTATTTGTTACCAATGAAACTGATTTTTGTACCTCACCAGATTTTCCAGCTGAATTAAAAATAATTTTAATTTCACCTGATTGCCCTTTTTTAACTGGCGTTTTAGTCCATTCAGGAGCTGTACATCCACAAGAAGGTCTTACTTCAATCACTTTAAGATCATTTTTACCTTTATTAGTGAACTTAAAAATATGTTCTACTTTATCACCTTGTTTAATGGTACCAAAATCGTGTTCTGTAGCATCAAATTCTATTACAGGATATTCTTCAGGAGCCTTTTTAACTTTCATATTATCATCCATTGAAGTGACACCTCCAGGAATAACCATATTATTTCCATCTAGCTGAGAGATTGGAAAATCTTCTTTGTTCTTACAAGAAAAAGTAGCCATAAGAGCTACTAAAGCTAAAAATTTTACAGATTTATTTATCATTTTTTAAAATTACATTAATCCACGTCCGACTTTTTTAAGCTTTCCTTCGGTGGTAAATTCTTTTACTAAATTATCTAAAATTCCGTTGATAAATATAGAACTTTTTGGTGTAGAATATTCTTTTGCTAATTCTAAATATTCGTTAATTGTAACTTTAACTGGAATAGATGGAAATTTTAACAATTCACAAATAGCCATTTTTAGAATAATAGAGTCTAACTCAGCAATTCTATCAGATTCCCAGTTAGGTGTTTTATCAGCAAATTCTTTCCCTAAAACATCTTCGTTTAAGACTGTTCTTCGAAATAATTGTGAAGCAAAATCTTTATCTTCAATATCATTATATAACTTTGGAACGAAGAATAAGTCTTCTTCAGTTTGTATATTTTTCAATTGCTTTTGAATCAAGGTATTCACTAACGGAACATCATCAAGCCAAGTTAGCTTATGATCTTCTAAATATTCATACAATTTAATATTTGGAGCAATTTGATCAGTAAAAAGAGTAACAATAAAGTTCTTGTCTTCCTCAAACTTATTTACTCGATTTGACATATAATCTATATATACTTTACTCTGCTTCATTTCGTTAAGCAATAAAGTAATATACTCATCATTTATTTTCCAGTTGCTAATTTTTCGATTTTCAAGTGCGATAGAAAGTGAATTACTTTCATCAAGTAGATGTAAAACTTTATTATTTACAAATTTGAAATTTGGATTTTTTTCTTCTTTAGTTGCTAAATGCTTTTTACTTGATATTTCAAGAAACTCTTGTTCCTTTTTACGCATTTCTACCATAGTAGAAACCATAATTAGATACAAATCCTGAACATTTTCGATACTTTGAAATAAGAATTTTTCTTCTTTCTCGATACTATCTGAATGGTTTTGATGCATTGAATATATGGTTTGCATCACTTTTAGTCGAATATGTCTTCTATTTAACACCTTTATAAGAACTTTTAAAAAATTAATGAAGCGAAAGGATTTCTTTCGCTTCACAAAAATACAATTTTATTTAGATTATTTAGGAATACTTAAATTTTTAAGTTTTATTCATCAAATGAAAATAAATTATTTAAGCATCTAAATTTTCCAATATATTTATTATTTAGAAAGCTCTTTTTTTCTTAAATCTATACGATTTTGAGCAATTTTGAAAGCAGCTTCATGTGTAGTAATATTATTTACTTCTGCATAATCAAATATTTCTAAAGTTGTATTATAAATATTTTCTGTTCTCCGCATTGCTTCCTCTTTACCATACTTAGCAATTTCGCCATAAACATTGATAATACCACCTGCATTGATTAAGAAATCTGGTGCATATAATACTCCTTTTTCTTTTAGCATTTGACCGTGACGAATTTCATTTGCCAATTGATTATTTGCAGCCCCTGCAATTACTTGAGCTTTTAATTTACTAATAGTATCATCATTTACAGTAGCTCCTAAGGCACAAGGTGCATAAATATCAACATCTACAGAATATAAATCATCTCCATTAAAAATCTTAGCACCGTATTTATTACCTATTTCTTGTAAACGAGCTTCATTGATATCAGAAATTATTACTTTAGCACCCTCAGCAGTAAGATAATCCACTAGAGTCTCTCCTACATGACCAATACCTTGAACTAAAACTCTTTTTCCATCTAAATTATCTGTTCCAAACTTATATTTAGCAGCAGCTTTCATTCCCATATACACACCATAAGCAGTTACTGGAGATGGGTTACCAGAACCTCCTATTTCTTCCGAAATACCTGTAACGTGATTTGTGTATTTGCGAATTAAATCCATATCTGGAGTTGTAGTACCTACATCTTCCGCAGTAATATAACGACCGCTTAATGAATCTACAAACTGTCCAAACTTAGCTATCATTTCAGGAGTTTTCTCCGTTTTAGAATCACCTATAATTACCGCTTTTCCTCCTCCTAAATTTAATCCAGAGATTGCAGATTTATAAGTCATCCCTCTTGACAAACGCAAAACATCATTTAATGCTTCCCATTCGTTAGTATATTTCCACATTCTAGTACCACCTAAAGCGGGACCTAAAACAGTATTATGGATACCAATTATTGCTTTTAAACCAGTATCTTTGTCGTTACAGAAAACAATTTGTTCGTGATTATCAAAAGAGATTTGTCCAAAAACAGGATCAACTTTATGAAGTTCACTAGCTTTTAAAGATTCAGCAATCATAATGAATATTTTTAATTAGGTTTCGTTTGATTTTTAAAACCGATGCAAAATTACGGTTTTCTATCAAAAGTTTGCAATAATAAAACAAATAATCGATATTTTATTACGAATTTAATAATTTTAA
>JASGCW010000018.1:39419-59218 GCA_030053945.1 Limnohabitans sp. | reverse complement strand
CTAAATTACTAATTTTGAACTGCTTGTTTTTTATTTAAAAGTTTAAATCACTTCTCTTTCAAAAATTGCATTTCTTCATTAGTCAACTTAAAATCATGAACAAAACCATTCGGAAACTCTTCCCTTAATTTCTCAACTCGTTTGTTTTTCGCTTTTAGAAGTGAATCTTCATTTCTGACAAATAGGTCAAAATATTTTTCGTTTGGTATCCTATCGAATATATTTTCAATAAAATCTGGAGTTGATTTAGCATTCATTTTATGACATACAACACAGTTAGAGTTAAAAATAGTTTTCCCTTTCTTTTTTCGGGTGATATTGATTCCGCTACGTTTAATCCAGAAACATCTTTAGTAACACAATCAAGATTTTCATTTATTGGATATATAAAAGTATAAACCAAAATTCCAATTATTGCAACAATAATTAAGCTTGATAGGATAATAATTCGAGTTATAAATCTTTTTTCCAAGTTACTGTTGTTTAAAATAGGATAGATATTCCAATGCTTGGCAAGCTACGGAACCGACTATTTTCTGCTAAAGATAAAATTTCTTGCCAAAGGTAAACGTGATTACTAAGAAAAAGAAATCTCACTCAAATCTTGCTTGCGCCGTGTTAATAGATAATGTTTCGAATAGTAACCCCGTCGAGTTTCCAATTACCGTTTTCTTTTTTAATATATATCAAAAAATGTTTTGCCTTATAGATATTTCCTTCAGAATAAGTACAGTAGAAAGCCCCAAATTTTCTAAACTCATCAAAGCTAACTTTGGAAAATAATAAAACACCTTCAAGAGCAGTTTTAGAATTCCAAAAACTCTTTTTTATGGAATCCCGACTTATAGATAATTTAGGTACATACTTAAAATTAGCTTTCGTTTCTAATGCTGCTAAATCTATTTTTTGAGTAATCGCATCGCTAATGGTATCAAAAAAAATATTTTTTACTGTATTAAATCTCGCTTTGAATACAATATATCCAGGTTTATTTATCGTCAAACTATCATAAATCACTATAGTCTTTCTCTTAACATTGTCAGCAATTGTTTTACTTCCAGTTAATTTTAAATAAACAGAATCAACTACTTCATTAAACACAGCATTCAAAGCATTTTTTTCAGTTTCCAAAACGTTTTCTTTCTTCTGGCAACTGAATAATGTAAAGCCAAGGATCAGTATTAATGTGATTTGTTTCATAATTGGGTTGCTAACGTTCAAATATCTGATTAAACTGGAGAATAACTAGCTTTTATTATTTATAGATGCTCAGTGATTATAATTTATTATTGGCTTTTTGAGCAGAAGGAAACATTAGCTATTAGTTATAGTAGTTTCTTTCCGCATTAGAATAGTTTATAAATGTCCTTTTGTTTTGAACCAACAACTTCTACACAATTAGCTCCATCTCTCTGATATAATTTTTCGTCAAAATAAACAGGCTCTGAACCTGAAGCGACTGTTATCATTAATACAGTATGTCCGTGATAAGTTATTGGTGTAATATCTTTTGTAATTCTAGTCTTTAAAGCTGAATCAAGATTAGAAGAACCAATCCGACTTGTTATGTAACTTATATATTGGTCGAGATTAACGCCTTTTATTTTTGCTTCTCTCTCAAGACCAACTACACCAAAGTCGTGATACCTTGGAATATTTGCAACTCCGTCCAATTTTTCAACTTGAATGGTATCAGCTTCTTTGTCAGTAACTCCTATGAATAAAAACCCAACCTTGTCTTTTCCTAAGTTAGCTAAAGCTGAAATATTGCAAAGGATTTTATTAAAACTATTCTCATCAAATTCACGATTATCAGGATTCAATGTATAAAAACCTTGTTTGAAATCATAAACTGCTGCTTCTGTTTTTGATTTCATTAAATACGCCTGAAAGTCGATCACATATGAAGTAGTACTTCTAAATGTTGAATCTGTCTTTTTGAAATGGTCTTGAATTAAACCTTTACAAATATTAATGTTATTTCTTCTATCATCTGTTGTAGTATAATTTCTTGATCTTACAAGTTTTGAATGTATTTTATTAAGACTTGCCTTAATTTTTTTGTAGTCAAAAGCAGCTTTATTTTCCTTAATCATCAATTCATAGTAAGCCATAAATAATGTATAGAAGGCTTCTTTAACAGGATTGCCTCCAGCATTTGGATTTAAAATTTTTTTTAATCTTTCGCCTTCAAAATTAAAGTCAACTAGATTAAATATTTCTGAAAAAACTGTAAGTATTTCTGTCCTTATATTTTTTTCACCAACTGCATTGATTTTTACATCAATATCATTTGACTTATCGTCATTTCCACTACCATAATAGTTATCAAAGGCAACTTTACTTGCAGGAAATGGAACACCTAAGGTACAAGATAAAATTATATCAGCAATAAGTTGTTCATCTTCACTTTCTTTGAGGTCAGAGACATTTAAAACACCGTGTCTACACCAAAAAGTTTCTTCTGCATTGATTCCATACTGATGTTTTGAAAGTTTTGAATCAATACTTATTTCGGGCATTTCTTGTAAAAGTAAAATTTCTCGTGATGCATCACCTCTGATTTCGGAAGCAACCTCTCTTACTAGTAATGAAAATTTAGAAACATTACCTGCTTGTCTTACTTCTTGTGGTGAAAGTTTTCGTCCAGTCGAATTTATTCTTCTAAATGTTTCGTTGATTTCATCTGAACTGCCAGTCTTGAAAATTGTTACTGGGAATGGATATTGAATAAATAATGAAACTTGTTCTTGTGTTAAAAATTCCACATCTGTTTTAGGGAATATTACACCTTTAGTTACTTGGGATTGAGCAAATGTATAGTCGGGTATATTGAAAAATTTGTCTGAACCACCAATGAAAACAGGAAAGTGATTTTCAATAAATCCGAATATTGCATTTAACCTTTGCATGCCATCTATTATTTCATATTTGTCATTTTGAGATGCAAGTAAAACTAAAGGTATTGGATATTGAAGAAGAATTGATTCTATTAAGTCTTTTTTTTCTTGTTGGCTCCAAACAAGTTTTCTTTGATAACGTCTATTAATAAAAAGTTTGTTATTTCTGTAGGCTTCATAAGCCTCCATTATTGTCATACCCCTTGGTGATTCTATCATAATATTTTATTCTTTATCTTACTGTTTGTCTGTTGTTGTCTGCGCCACTATTACTTCTAACACCCAAATTTACTCAATAAACACAATTTTCAAACATTTTTCGTAAAACCATCCAAAAAGAAATACCATAAAACAAATATCCCTCTGTAGTTTCGTATAACCACCGGAAAATGTAATGTATTTACTTTTAGAATAAGAAAATTAACCCGTATAATGGTTTGAAATTAGGTGGAAAAACTTGGTATGTCCTTACGTAAATTATTGGATATTTTAGCCTTATGAAAAGTGAAATCAAGATATGTTTAGAAAAACAATCTGGCTTCAATTAACTGTAAAAAGGATATATAAAATTAAGGCTAAATGTATTGTCTGTCAATTCCACGATAGGAGACCTGTGAGGTTTGTTCTAACGAGCAAATTCTCCGTTCACATTAGTATCGTTATGAGATTTCTCCTATCGTTGAAATAACAAATTTGCGACCTTTTTAGTCACTTTTATTATACTAAGCTAACGCTTGTTTTAAATCGTCAATTAAATCGTCAATATCTTCGACGCCTACACTTAAACGTACTAAATCGTCGGAGATGCCTATTTCTTTTCTTTTATCTTCTGGAATAGAAGCATGTGTCATTAAAGCGGGATGGTTGGCTAAGGATTCTACTCCTCCTAATGATTCGGCTAGTGTGAATACCTGTAGCTTTTTAAGAAAATCTATCGCATCGTCTTTTGCTCCTGACTTGAAAGTAAAGGTTACCATACCACCAAAACCGCCTATCATTTGCTTTTTGGCTATTTCGTGAAACGGATGGTTCTCTAATCCTGGATAATATACTTTTGCCACTTTAGGATGATTTACTAGAAACTGGGCAATTTTAGCCCCGTTCTCGCAATGACGTTGTACTCTTAAGTGTAAGGTTTTTATTCCTCTTAATACCAAAAACGAATCTGTTGGCCCTAAGGTTGCACCAGTAGCAAATTGTTGGAAATGCAATTGATTTCCCAATTCTTCATCTTTTACGATTAAAGCACCCGCAATCACATCTGAATGACCACCTAGGTATTTTGTAGCAGAATGCATCACTATATCGGCTCCTAAATCTAATGGTTTTTGTAAATATGGTGTTGCAAAAGTGTTATCTACCGCAAATAAAATAGCTGGGTGTTTTTTGGTTATTTGCGCTATAGCAGCAATATCGGCTAATTTCATTAATGGGTTAGTAGGTGTTTCTACCCAAACCAAACGAGTATTTGCATTGATTAACGACTCAAACTTTTCGATATCATTCATATCTACAAAGTGGAATTTTATTCCTGATTCTTTATAGATTCGAGTAAACATTCGGTAGGTACCGCCGTATAAATCGTCCATAGCAATAACCTCATCACCTGCTTTTAAGCCACGTAAAATACAATCGGTTGCCGCTAATCCTGAAGAAAAAGCTAAACCTCTTGTACCGTTTTCTATACTCGCTAAAGCATTTTCTAGGGCTGTACGGGTTGGATTTGCAGCGCGGCTATATTCATATCCGTTATTAGGTTCGCCTGGATGGTGTTGCGCAAAGGTTGATGTATTATAAATAGGTGGCATTACGGCTCCAGTACTTGGATCATGGTGCTGACCTCCGTGTATGGTTTTTGTATTGAATTTCATTTTTTTTATCTATTTAAAAGCAAATTTAAAGAATATTATAAAACAAACTTTTTAATTTTCAGAATAAATCCAAGATGTGTCCCCTCGTGGAAATTATTAAAATTGATTGCATCTTCTACGTTAGCCAAATTAAACCCTGTCGTTGTAGTAAACTCATTATAGGTTGTAAAAAGTCCGTTTGCATAATCTTTTTTGGTTTTTTCTATAGCTTCAACAAGTAATTGCTTGATTATAGCGACTTCTTCTGAACTTGTATTTGAACTAGGAAGTGAACCATTTTTATATTTATCAAACAATTCATCGGAAACCATCATAGGTAAACCTGATAATTTATATACTAATGCTTGTTGCACGACGGCTATATGCCCAATATTCCAAATGATATTATTGCTTAATCCTTCAGGAATAAAATTCAATTGTTCCAGCGAGTAACTTTCTAAAATTTTTACATAGACTTTTCTGCTGGTTTCCCAAACTTTAAATGCTTCGTTCATAGTGTTTAAATTAAAATAAAATCTTCTGTTTTAGGAAAAGCATGCATCACATCAGCGACAATGGCTGGTGTTGGTGTGGCAAGTTTTCGCAATTTTGTATCCATCCAAGCACCATCAACTGATATTTTTGCGCATAATTCACCATTTTCATTGGTTAATTCGTGCACGATAGTCCATCGAGAAGCATCAGCTCTCATTTTGGCAATTTTGGTACTTATGGTAATGGTATTGTGTAAATGTATTTCTTTTCTAAAAACACATTCTTCTTTGAATAATATAGGTCCTATATGATTTTCTTTCATAGCGTGAAGGGTTAATCCTTCTTGTGCTAATACTTCTACCCTATGCTGTGCGCCAAAATCGTAATAAGCACTATGACGCATATGAAAATTAGGATCTAAGTCTGACCAACGTATTGATATTTCTTTTGTGAAAACTCCCATTTTGATTTTTTTAAATTGAATTCAAAATTAATCAAAATAAAGACTTATTACACCTCTGTATAAGCTTTGTATAATCGTAATTCATCCCAACTGAATTGGTCACCGACTTTTTCTTTCATAGCACTGAGTCCTTCTTCTTTATAATCAACAAAAGCTTCTTCTAGTTGAGCTATTGTTTCTGCTGGTAAAACATCTGAAATTAAAATTTTTTGATCAACAATTAGTTTTGACAAATGATTATAAATGGTTTGTACCGTAAAGTTTCTAGCGGATGCTATTTCTTCTACGGTTTTGTTTTGCTTCCAGAGTTCATAAGTGGCCTCTACAGTATTTATTTTAGGTTCGCCAGTCGCCTGTTTTTTCTTTTTGGCTTTGGTGGTTTGTCGGCTAAAATCGGGTGCAGCACCTGAATCGACAAATCCTGCAATCTGTTTGAATTGCTCTGACAACGAAGCTATTTTATTTGTTTTATAAAACAACATTTCATCAGTATGCATTGTCTTCCTTGAAATAGGCGTTTGATCGATGGTATTTTTGACTAAAAGACGCATTTTCTTCAAATTTAAAATCGATTTTAACAGTGATTCTTCCAACTCTAAAAGTTCATCGGCGAAGGTTTTCATCTTTTTGAGTTGCTTTACTTCGGTGATTTTTATAAGTAGTTCACCAAATATGGAATCAAAGGTTTTATAAAAATAATGATAACCTGCCTCACTTCGTTCTTGTAAAAAATGGAGATCAATAGTTTGAACACTACCTATTTTGTTAAGCTGAATGATAAACTTTTTAGAGGTTTCTGAAAGTTCGTTTAATACGCTTAATTGTTTTTCTACCCAAGGCTTAAATTTTAATTTAGGGGAATTTGCTAATTCATCTTTAAAAGAAAATAAATGATTTCGCCATTGTTGCGTTATTTCTTGTGTATCAAATGCTTTTACAATCTCTGTAAGCAGAAAACGCTTTGTTTCTTGCGTTAACGTGTTTTCGAGTATAGTTTCACTGGCTTTGTTTTGCGCATAATTTACCACTTCTTGATCTGACGGAATTCCATCTAATTGAAATGGACTTAAGAGGGTTAGTCCTTCCAGACTTTGCAATCTTGACAATGCTACATAAGCCTGCCCTGGTGCAAATACGTTTGCAACATCTAAAACTGCCTTTTTGAAAGTCAGCCCTTGACTTTTATGAACGGTAATCGCCCAAGCGAGTTTTAATGGGTATTGGTTAAAGGTACCAATGACTTTTTCTTCAATTTCATTGGTATTTTCATTTAATTCATATTTAATGTTTTCCCAAGAATAGTGTTCAACGTCAATGGTTTTATCATCTTCAGGAAAATACACCGATATACTTTCTTTTGACAGCGATTTTACTTGGCCAATTTTCCCATTATAATATTTTCGTTCTCCCGAAATGTCATTTTTCACAAACATTACCTGAGCGTCTTTTTTTAGTTCTAATGACGCTTCAAGCGGATACATTTTCTCTGGAAAATCGCCCACAATTTCAGGTTTATAAAATACACTTTGGTTACCTAATGATTCTAAAGCTTCTTTGTTTATAGCATCGGCTTTGGCATTATGGGTGGTAACTACTATAGTGCCTTTTTCTTCTTTAATATTAAATTGCTTGTTTACATATTTATTTAAAACAGCAACATCAGCAGTGGTGACAGTATTATTGCGAAGGTTATTCAAAATTTCGATAAACTGTACATCATCTTGTCTGTAAATTTTATCTAATTCGACATATAAGGGCGGATTTTCTTGCAATACTCTCGAATGAAAAAAATACATTCCGGCATAGTAGTTCTTTAAAAAATGCCATTCTTCTTGTTTTATGACGGGAGGAAGTTGCCATAAATCACCAATGAATAGAATTTGCACTCCTCCAAATGGTACACTCGACCGACGGATTTTTTGCATCATAAAATCCATTGCATCTAAAACATCGGGTCTTAACATTGATACCTCGTCAATGATGAGTAATTCAAGATTTCGGATTACTTGTTTTTTCGACCCACTCATTTTAAACATCTTCCCGATTGTGCTTTTGCTTTCAAAAGGATAAAATTGACTATCCGAATTATTTTGAACATAATCGGGTAAAAAGGCAACAAATGGTAATTGAAATAAAGAGTGAATTGTTACTCCACCTGCATTAAGAGCCGCAATGCCTGTAGGAGCAACAACGGCGGTGTTTTTGTGAGAAGTGGCAATAATTTCTTTAAGTAGAGTAGTTTTTCCGGTGCCTGCTTTACCGGTTAAAAAAACAGACTTATTTGTTTGGTTTACAAACTGAAGTACAATCCGAGCGCTTTTTGATAAATTTTCCACGTGGCTTATAATTATTATTTGTTCAAAAATAATTAAAATTCAAAAATTGACTTAATTCTTCGTGTGTTTTTTTTAAAGATTTAATGCAAGAGGTTAAAGCTAAACCAGTATGAACTCAAATTTTATAGTTTGGTTAAAACAGACCGAAAGTCCGTAGTTGGGTAACCGTTAAATTTTACCAGAGATTCCAAAATTTACACAGATTAATTCGCGATAATTTGTAAAATCTTTTGAATCATAGTAATCAGTGGTTATATTTTAAGTGTGAATGCCGTTGTAAATCATCAAAACAATTAAAAACTACTTTATTACCTTTGCAAAAAGAACGATATGAGAAAAATATATTACCTAAAAACCTGTAGTACGTGCCAACGTATTTTAAAATCCTTACCACAACTAGAAACTTTTACGCTTCAGGATATTAAAACTGAACCTATGACGGTAAAACAAGTTGAAGAAATGCAAGCTTTAGCTGGTAGTTATGAGGTTTTGTTTAGCAAACGCGCTACACTCTATAAAGAAATGGGTTTAAAAAATGAAACCTTAACAGAAGCCGATTTTAAAAGATATATATTAGAACATTATACCTTTTTATCACGTCCTGTAATTATTGCCGATGGTAAAATATTCGTTGGTAATAGTCCTAAAGTTGTTGCCGAAGCCCAAAAATTCATTGCCAATGTCTAAAAGAGCTTGGGCGCTAGTAGCTGCTTGGTGTGTTGCCATTATTTATGGTGTTACGTTTACCATTGCTAAAGATGTAATGCCAAAACATATCGATGCTTTTGGTTTTATCTTTTTACGTGTTGGTGGGTCAATGTTATTATTTTGGTTGACCGCCATAGCAATTGGATTCCTTCAACCTACTCGCATTGAAAAAATAGAAACAAAAGATTTCCCTCGAATTATAGCGGCTTCCTTTTTTGGAATTGCTTTTAATATGCTCACTTTCTTTAAAGGATTAAGTTACACTTCGCCTATTATGGGTGCAGTTTTAATGGTAACGACTCCTATGATAGTGCTTGTACTTTCGGCAATTATTATGAAAGAACGTATGGAAAACCGAAAAGTACTTGGAATACTCTTAGGTTTAGCAGGTACAGTTACCCTTATTCTATACGGAAAATCTGTCACTAACGCACCTAATGCCACACTTGGAAATTTTTTGGTTTTTGTTAATGCGGTTTCGTACGGTTTTTATCTTATCATTGTAAAAAAACTTATGGACAAGTATAATGCGCTTTCGTTTGTAAAGTGGATTTATTTGTTTGGATTTTTGATGGTAATTCCGTTTGGATGGAGTGAATTCCAAGTAGTAGATTGGTCCTCTGTTCCTACCTCAGCGTTTTTAAAAATAGGTTTTGTAGTTATTTTTTCTACGTTTTTAACCTATCTGTTGAATTTGCTTTCTATGAAAGAATTAAAACCAACAACTGTAGCAGTATTTATTTACTTGCAACCTTTTTTTGCTACTATATTCGCTATTACGTTAGGTAAAGATGAATTGAGTTGGGTTAAAGCAGGTTCAGCATTGTTGATTTTTGTGGGAGTGTATTTGGTAACGCAGAAGAAAGTTAACAGTAATCAGTAGTTAAGTAAGCAGTACCGTGATGAGTCGCAGTTTTCAGTCGCAGTTTTCAGTGCTGGGATGAGTAGTAGTTTTCAGTCACAGTTTTCAGTCACAGTAGGCAGTGTTGGGATGAGTCGCAGTTTACAGTATTTAAAAATGTTTCAGATACAATACCATACTTATGGATTATAAAGAATTGTTAGCTTATAAAAAAGCTTTTGTGTTAGCTATGGAAATTTTTAGAATTTCTAAATCATTCCCAAAAGAAGAAACCTATTCTTTAACTGATCAAATCAGGAGATCATCAAGACCAGTTTGTTCAAATATGGCAGAAGCCTATAGAAAAGAAGATATGTTAACCACTTTATCAGTAAACTAACGGATAGTGATGGTGAAAATTCCGAAACTAGTAGTTGGTTAGATTTTGCATTTGAATGTGAATATATTTCAAAAGAAATTCATATTGATTTAAATCTAAAATCAATTGAAGTTGGCAAATTAATCAATTATATGATAAACAATCCCGATAAATTTGGATGTAAGATTTAATGAATACTGAAGCTGAAAACTGTCAACTGAGACTGAAAACTGTGACTGTGACTGAAAACTGAGACTGAAAACTGAGTCGACGACTGAAAACTGAACACTAAAAAACACTATCTTTGAACTCAATTAAAACGCACCTATGATACAATCAATGACAGGATTTGGTAAAGCTACACTACAACTGCCAACCAAAAAAGTTACGATCGAAATAAAATCATTAAACAGTAAAGGGCTTGATCTTAATACCAGAATGCCATCGGCTTATCGTGAAATGGAATTAGGATTACGCAACCAAATTTCGCAAAGTTTAGAACGTGGAAAAATAGACTTTTCTTTGTTTATTGAAGTTACAGGAGAAGAAACAACTTCTAAAATAAATGCACCTATCGTTAGAGCTTATATCGCTCAAATCAAGGAAATTATTCCTGAGGCAGACATAACCGAGCTTATGAAAATGGCTATTCGCCTTCCTGATACTTTAAAAACAGAACGCGAAGAAATAGATGAAAACGAATGGGCAGCAATCCAAAATGCTATCAATGAAGCGTTAAAAGATATAAATCAGTTTCGTAAAGACGAGGGATTAGCTTTAGAAAATGAATTTAGAACCCGAATCGCCAACATTCGCCAATTAATGAATGATGCAGTAGCCTATGATAGCGAACGTGTTGAGACTGTGAAAACCCGACTTCGTTCGGCATTAGATGAAATTCAGGTTACGGTTGATGAAAACCGCTTTGAACAAGAATTGATTTTCTATTTAGAAAAATATGATATTACAGAAGAGAAAGTAAGACTAGGCAATCATCTTGACTATTTCCTAGAAACATTGAATGGTACAGAAGCTAACGGACGTAAATTAGGTTTTATCACTCAAGAAATGGGTCGTGAAATTAACACGATGGGTTCAAAATCTAATCATTCTGAAATGCAGAAGCTAGTCGTAATGATGAAGGATGAATTAGAAAAAATAAAGGAGCAGGTTCTTAATGTATTATAAATTTAAAAGTGAAAAGTAATTAGTGATAAGTAAAAAGCTAAAAAATGAGTAATATTAGTTCTTACAAAGATTTATTAATTTGGCAAAAAGGAATTGTTTTAGTAGTTAGAGTTTATCAATTAGTAAAAACATTTCCACAAGAAGAATTATATGCATTAACGAGTCAGTTAAAGAGAGCTGCAATTTCAATTCCATCAAATATAAGTGAAGGTTATGGAAGAAATACTGATAAATCATTTAGCCATTTTATAGATATAGCTAGAGGTTCATTGTGTGAATTAGAAACTCAATTAATTATTGCTAAAGAATTAGATTTTGTTACTAATTTAGATTTGTATCAAGAAATAATGAATCTAATAACTGAAGAATCAAAAATGATAAATTCGTTCTCAAAATCACTTAAATAAAAAAACTTTTCACTTATCACTAATTACTTATCACTTATCAAGTAGTATGAACAACACAGGAAAACTAATCGTATTCTCAGCACCGTCAGGGTCTGGAAAAACAACTATAGTAAGACATTTATTAGGAATTGACGAATTGAATTTAGAATTTTCTATTTCGGCTGCGACTCGTGCACCAAGAGGTGAGGAAGTAAATGGAAAAGATTACTATTTTATGTCGATTGAGGATTTTAAAACCCATATTAAAGCTGAGGATTTTGTAGAATGGGAAGAAGTGTATCGCGATAATTTCTACGGTACTCTTAAAACCGAAGTAGAACGCATTTGGGCTATGGGTAAAAATGTAATTTTTGATATCGATGTAGCCGGTGGATTACGTATCAAAAAGAAATTCCCTGAACAAACATTAGCTGTTTTTGTAAAACCTCCAAGTGTTGACGAATTAAAACGTCGCTTGAAAGAACGTTCAACCGAAAGTGAAGACAAAATTAATATGCGTATCGCAAAAGCACACGTTGAACTAGCTACTGCTCCACAATTTGATACTATCATTAAAAATTATGATCTTGACGTAGCAAAGCAGGAGGCGTATGAATTGGTTAAAAATTTTATTAATGAAGCCAATAGCCAATAGGCATTAGGCAAAAGAAAACTAATGGCATTTGCCTTTTAACTAATGGCTAAGATAGGACTATACTTCGGGACATTTAACCCTATTCATATTGGGCATTTGATTATTGCTAATCATATGGCAGAGCATTCAGATGTAGATCAAATTTGGATGGTCGTTACACCTCATAATCCACATAAGCAAAAAAACACATTACTAGATGATTACCATCGTTTGCATATGGTTCATTTAGCAACAGAAGATTTTCCAAAAATTAAACCCTCTGATATAGAATTCAAACTACCTCAGCCTAATTATACGGTAACAACATTAGCTCATTTACAAGAAAAGTACCCTCAGCACGAGTTTGCTTTGATTATGGGTGAAGACAATTTGAATTCACTTCACAAATGGAAAAACTACGAACATATACTAACGAATCACGACATTTACGTTTACCCCCGATTACATTCTGGTGATATGAATGAACAATTTGTAAATCACTCAAAAATTCACCGTATTGATGCACCAGTAATTGAATTATCATCAACATTCATTCGTGAAAGTATTAAAAACAAAAAAAATGTGATTCCTATGTTACCACATAAAGTTTGGGAGTATATTGATCATAATTTGTTTTACAGAAAATAGCTCTTAATTCAATTAATAAAAACAAAACCCTAATAGATGATTATCCATTAGGGTTTTTAATTTCAATAAATTAATATTATTAAATTTTCACAAACCTTTTTGTAGCAATTTCCCCGTCTGCTTTGATTTTAACCATATAAACTCCAACCGGCAAGTCCTTAATATCTACAATCGATTTTTGGTAATTTAAATCCACATTTTTACACATTTGCCCGATTTCATTATAAAACTCAACAGATACATTGTCTACAAATTCATTCTTTAAGGTTATTTCCAAAACATCATTTGAAGGATTAGGCGAAAAACTGAAATCTAATTTTTCAAAATTTGAATTGGCTAATCTAACATCAGAAAATATTGCCTGTGCATTATATGCAGAAGTAACAACTAACCTTTTCATACTACCTACTTCAGTAATTGTGTAGGTAAAATTATTTACTGCATGTAAATCCAAATTACTAGTGCCGTTGTACATAAAAAAAGGATAAAATATACCATCTTGATAATTTCCAGCAGCATAATTAGAACATGGACCACACAAGCAAACAATAAAATTAGTCATTGAAAAATCAGTGGAGTTGTTTCCAAACGTAACATTAGCATGCATTGGCCAACATCCACGTATTTGTTTTTGCGGATCTAGCAGAGTCGTAAAATCAACACCCATATAATCTACTGGAGGAACATAACTATGTCCGTTTTGAATGACTTCGGTCAGGTACCAAAAGTTAGCAAATAATCGAGAATCTTGAGAATAGGATAAATTAACTATTACCAATAATAAAAGAGAATAAATTTTTTTCATAGTTGTTTTATTTGCAAATATATTCTCTTTTCTGAATCAACAAATATATATTGAGCAAACAATAGCTTTTGACCTGTGAATGTATGTTATGAGTTAGTAATCGCTATTTTTCTTGATTGTTTTAAAAAAAATAACCCCTGACTTTGGGGCATCTACATTTAACATTGAAAAGATTGTTTAAATTTTTGTGAAAGTCATTTACTAATCACCTCCACATCCTCCACATCCACCTCCGCAACCAGAACCGCAACTACTGCCACAGCTTGAACCGCAACTGCTCCAAGAGGATTGCCTTTCATCCATTCTTGCTTGAACAGGCTTAAATAAAGGCATAAATTCATTACTGTAAAAGGCTGTTCCAAAAATCAAATACCGCCACTCCCAACTTTCTTTCAAATCAATTCTTTCTTCGCTCTTAATTTTTAAGCTATAAAGTTCAGGAATTGCCGTAACAAAAACTCGATTATATGCTTTTTTTACCAAATAACTACCTATTAAAAAGTATAACACAATTTCGATGAGTAAAAAAGTTATCGGTTTTCCTCTTTCCAAACCTAATTGAAGTCTAACAAGTAAAAGATAAAACAACGGAAGTAATAGCAGAACCAGACAAGTAAAAAGCTTCACAAAAGGTTTACTATTCACTACACTTTGCTTTAAATTCTTCATAGCTTGCTGCGAAATAAGAAACAATTCCTTGACCCTTAGCTTATGAAATAAATCGGCATACAAAACTGTTTCATTGACCTGCATAGCATTTCCAATCGCTATTTCATCATTAGTATCAAACTTTGAGCTAAACCCTAATCTTATTCCTGTAGTTCCCTCTACCGAAAGTATTCGCTTCCTTAGCAAATTATCAACAGCAGCATGCACATATTGATTATTATTGCCGTTTTTAAGACATAAAATCTCGGAACCATTCAAGTTTTGTATATGCAAATCAGTTTCATACAATTGTGCTGTAAACGCTTCAATCTTTCGATCCATTTGAAAAAAAAGAAACAGAAATAAAAACAATTGAATTAATACTGTAAACATTATAAACTCAGGGCTACTAATTCCAACAATATAAGGCTTCAAAAAAAAGCACATTGGAAAGTAGCCCAAAATACTACCGAAAACAATTTTAGTCATTCTCTTTTTAAAAGTATTTTCAGTATTTATTAATTGTGTTTCATTGAGATAATCATTCTCCCAAAAGTAAGGATTTTGCTTGCCAAAGTAAGACTCGTATAGCCTAGTTGTGTGCTCTTTAGCTTGTATAAAAACAGAATGATTGAGGGGATTGTGAGTGGAAGGAATATGTTCAATTTTTTTTCCTAGAATCTGGCAGAGTTTTTCGTAAGATTTACTAAAGATGAGATGTTGATGCCAGACAATATCTACTATTTCTGAAGGGGAAACCATTTGGTTAGAAATCGAAGCTAAAAACATAAACTTCCTATACTCTTCGATGGCTTGTTTAGTTACATAATGTGTCCATTTATTTTCGTAAGCCAATCTTGTTTCAAAACCATATTCTTCAATAGTTTCATCAAATGGGAATTTTAGGATCTTTTCCCACACTACTTTTTCTTTTTCGTTCATAAATTAAATACATTTTTGGTTTCATTTTAATTTGAATTTAGAGCTCTTTTTCAGTACTAAAAGTAGAAAGGGTATGTTAATTTAATGTTAGGTGAAATTTAAATAAATATATCTAAATGTGAAATTTTTCAGTAGTTAACAATGGTTTCATTTTTAAACAAAACTAACTTAAATACAGCTCATTCCCTAAGCGCTGACCTTTCTGAAATGGGTTTAGTTTAAAGTGGGTTATTGTTTAAGTAAATTATCAGTTTAATTTACAATTCAGTAACAATAAATTTTAAGATTTGATAGGAATATGTTTGTATAAAATCTAATTCAAACTCTAAATCGTAGAAAGATTTTAATTCTTGATGCTTTTTAGTTATTGGAATTTCTGGATTAATTGCCTTTTCTAAAACATTAAAAAACTTAACTTTAAAAAAATCATCTTTTGTTCCAAAAAATACCGAAGGCATATCATAACCTTTATGTTGTACCGTTACCGTTAAACCGTAATATGATATATAGATTAAACGACTGTGAGTACGATTGAGTTCAATAAAACCCAAATTTGGAAGTTTTGAAATTGCTTTGTCACAAAGTTGGTTGTACAAAGGATGGTCAGGATATTCAAATACCATAATTTATTTTAGTTCTTCTAACATTCTACTATATAAGTTATCGAGTGATATCCAGTTAACATCATCATTACTAGGATTTTTTAGATATTCTAAATTTTCTTGAAATGCAACTTTTCGTTCTTGATGTTCCTCTTCTAGTCGTGGTTTATCTACAGAAACATCTTTCCAATCATATTGAACCACACCTTCGATTTGTTTGTCCATAGCTAGGAAAAACTGTTGCCCAAATTGATCGACTTTATCAACAAAATCTTGAAATAGCATTTCGTGACTTCCGTTTTTGGCTGTCCATAATTGTGTTCCGTTTTCTAAGGTATATTCTGTTTTCCAAATGATTCTAATTTTGTCCTTATGTCTGTAAAAAGAAAGATGTGGACCACCTTTTAAATACCCTGATGTCAATTTACGTTCATAAGTCCACGACCTTATTTGGTCGTATTCGTTGAAATAAAAATCTGGATATTCTTCTTCATCAATATCATAAATATCCAACCACTTTTGGGTGTTTTCTTCAAACTGCTCTATGTTGGCAGTAAAATCATAAAACTTTTTAGGAATTGAACTGCCTATATACTTAAAAAGCTCTGTGAAGTCTTCTAAAAAGCGAACGATATAATAATCGTTGTAAGCGCTGGGTTTATGATCAAAATATTGTACTGCTTCGGGTGTATATTCATAAATGGTATGATCTCCTATTTGTAACCATAAATCACCATCGGTTAACCAAAACCAACTTAGATAGGGTTCATTTCCTACGGGCTGAATTTCTTGAAATGGTTTTAGTTTGAAGTGGATCATTGATTTAAATATGTAATTTTGTTTCAATTCCCTTTTTTTTGAGAGAAGAATGTAAATCATCTAGAGTTTTTTCAGTTAAATTATCGTAATCTTCATATCCTGTAACATCTAATCCTGTACAATAAAATCTTTTGTATTCATTTTGTGTTTCAATTGCAACATAGCTTTGATTGAAAATTAGAAAAAAATTATAAATAAAAGTATTAGAGGAAGCTATTTCTATTTTCTTAATCTCATTATATTCAAAAACTTCATATTTTTTGAAAAAAAAATTAGGATTTATTATTATAATTTGATTTGCTGTCACTACAAAACTATGGCTGAGTTTGGAGAACAATAGAAAACTAAATATCAAGTATAATGGAAAAAGAGCAAAAAAAGTTAAGTTGGTAAAAATTATTGATATAGAGTGATTAGTAAATGGTATAAATGTAACACTGATTTGAAAAATTATAAATAAAAAAAATGCAAATGACTCTATAAAAGCTTTTATAGGACTATAAAATACTTCATAATCCGTAATTCCTTTTTCTAGGCAAATTTTATCGACTCTTTTGTCTGTAAAGTATTTAAACTTTTGCATTTAGATTTTTAATTTCAACAAGAATTACTTTTCAGTTTTCAAATAATTTAGTAAAGATGCATCCAATTGACAAAGTTCAATGATTCCTTTTATAAATTCTAATCCTTTTTCAGTTACAGGAATATTATAATCAATCAAACAATTAACTAAATTTTCAAAAGCAATTCCCCATTCATTATTTCTGGTAAACTCGTAACCTTCGTTTAGGTGTCTTTCCAATAAAGAAATTATTATTGGTTCTTTTTGAAAAGGTTTAATTTCGATTAAAACATAATCCAAAAAATTTAACACAGTCCTTTTCCTTTTTTTATCAATATCATCAAACCACATAAAAATCTTATCTAATCTTCCTAAACGTTAAACTCATTCTGCCTTTTTCGGTGTTTCCTTTTGGGATAGCGTGGTGCCAGTGGTTTTGAATTTCTTGGTTCATATAAATCAACGATCCTGAAGGCAGTGGATAATCTATAATAGTTTCAGGGTTTTGGATATTTCTAAATCGTAAAATACGTGTGGCACCTACGGAAACTATCGCAATACCTGTGTTTTCGAAAAGAATATCTATTTGGTCTGAATGATAGCCCATTTTTGATTTTCCGTCTAAGTAGTAGTTGATTAAACAATTATTAGGTTCAAAATCTAAAACGGTGGCTACTTGTTTAGCAATATTTTCAATTTCGGTTGGCATAGCAACTTCGGGATAACTTATTTGGGAATAGTTATACGCTACACCAAAACTAGCTGTTTTGCGAGATGCCATTCGCTCGTCCCACGCAATTCCTTCTAAGTGTTGAAATAGGTTTTGGGACTGCGAAATGAAATTTTCTATATAGAGGATTCCTTCCATTGTTTTTATTTTAAATAATCAACCACAGATACACAGATATTGTTTTTTATTCAATAATAAACATTTTTCTATGCACCTGTGGTTTAGTAACTCTTTACTTGATTCGGCTTCTAATCTCACTTAAACTTTGGTCGATTATCAATTTCCCATCACGGAAAACTTCTTTTAATTCGCCTTGTTGTTCTTCTTCCCAAGAAACTTGATCTATTAATTGATACGTTCCGTTTTCCAATACAACTTTCATTAATCCTTTGGCTGATTTTTTAGTTCCGTCATCAGTAATTGGATCTTTGAAAATTTCACGTCCTTCGCCATTGACTTCACCATAAGTAGCTTTCATTGCAAAACCAAAGGTGTCGCGGGTATTATATTGATAGGTATAGGAACCTATTCCTAACACGACATTAGTTGAAGCAAATCCTTTTTCTTTTAGCTTTTCACAAATTTGAGTAGCCCTTTCAACCGTGATACTATCACCATATATGGCTCCAATTTGTGGTGCTAATTCTTTATAACCTTTGGCATTAGTAGTTCCACCAAAAACATCCCAAAGTAATTCTACTACTCCTTTGCATTCTTGTTCGGTTTTTCCATCAGGGTTACCACATAAAATAAGCACTGGATTCCCGCTATCAGGTCGGATCACTACTTTACCTTCTCTTGCCAATATCGTTTCTTTTAGTCGAGGCATATAATCGGTTAGTACTTTCCATAAATCCCAAGTATCTGAAACGATAGATACAATTCCTTTAGGGTAGATTTCACAGATTAAACGTTGGAAGGTTTCAAACTCGCCTTCGGTTGTTCCCATACACATTACCGAATGTTCTGTTGCTGCTACGGATCCTCCCACTAATTCAGCATCGGAATTGGCATTATAATAGGTTTCCAAAGCATCAATCGCTGGTATGGTGTCGGTTCCTGTAAAACTTAATAAGTGTCCCATTCCTGAAATCACCGCCGATTCTATTCCGCCCATTCCTCTCATTGAGAAATCGTGTCCTTGCCAATCGACAAATTCGGGGATGGAAGATGTTTCTAGGGCGTAAGCTCCTAGTACTTTTCTGTACTCCTTAGCAATAGTTGCAGAGGTACAAGGCAACCAAACAACCGCAGATAATAGGGTTTCGAAATAATTGGTCAACCAAAAGAATTCGGATTTGGTGTTGTACATTGTAAACATTGGCACACGAACAGGCACACTCACTCCTTCAGGTAGGGCTTTGAAAACCATTGGGATATAGCCTAAGTCGTGTAGATCTTCGATGTGTTTTGTACCGACTTGGTTTTCGCCTAAGTAGTTATTGATACGTCGGGCGTAACGCGAGACTACAGTTTCTTTAGGTTGGTTGAAGAAATTGGTTTGAAAATCTTCGATAATGTATTTCTTAATGAAATACTGTAAGCCGAAAAATACGACTTCATTCACACCTTCTATTCTGGATTTACGCGGCGTCCAGTTGGAATATACTAGGGTGGTGTTGTTTGGGTACTGACGACGGTGGTCAACTTTGTAGCCGTCTGTTAAAAGTAGTGGGTTCATAGTGATATATCGCCCCGCTGGGGCTTTTTGGTGTTAGACATTTGTTACTCGTTATGTATATGTCGCCCCGCTGGGGCTTTTTGGTGTTAGACATTTGTTACTCGTTGTATATGTCGCCCCGCTGGGGCTTTTTGGTGTTAGACATTTGTTACTCGTTATGTATATGTCGCCCCGCTGGGGCT
>JASGCW010000018.1:2588-39319 GCA_030053945.1 Limnohabitans sp. | reverse complement strand
CTTTTTGGTGTTAGACATTTGTTACTCGTTATGTATATGTCGCCCCGCTGGGGCTGGTTGTGTCTAATATATCGCTCGCTGGGATTATGTTAGCACTAAAATGTGTCCATCCAGCTGGGCTGTATTGCTAGACATTATTTAGGGGTATGTCATCCCTGCGACATTACTTTTTTCCATTAATATATGTTTATAAATTGTGAATTGATTTACTTAACAAAACTCTCAATTCTCTATTAATTCTGCGTTTTTCTAGCTCCAGAGGAGCGAAATCTCCCTAACTCAAATACTCTACTGATTTTAAAGCCCCAGCGGGGCGACATATTTTTATCTGTCAGTCAAAGAAATCAAAAAGATATTCTTCTTTAAACTCGATGTCAAATTTCTTTAAAAATCCGATATATTCTTCTCTAAATTTTTTCTTCTTATGGTGTTCTTCTTGGTTATCTATATAGTTTATGACATTATCTATTGCTGATTTTGAATAGGAAAATCCTCCAAATCCGTTTTGCCATTCAAATTTACTTTTACAAAATCCTTTTTCATTTATCCATTTTGAACTGTTGGCTTTTATATCTCTAACTAAATCGGATAATGCCATACTGGGTTTTAAACTGATTAATATGTGTATATGGTCTTCTACTCCATTGATTCGGATTAGTTTTTGCCCTTTTTCTGTGATAATTCCTGTTATATATTTGTATAACTCGTCTTTCCAAATTTTTTGTATTAGGTTTTCTCTTCGCTTTACTACGATAACTATCTGAATGTATATTTGTGTGTAGGAGTCCGCCATAGTGATATGTCGCCCCGCTGGGGCTGGTTTTGTGTTTCTTTTTCGTTAATCATATGTCGCCCCGCTGGGGCTTTGTTTGTTACTTAGTGATATGTCGCCCCGCTGGGGCTGGTTTTGTGTTTCTTTTCGTTAATCATATGTCGCCCCTCTGGGCAATTAGATAAGATAAAACATATTTTAAAATCCATTTTCTAGAAATTACACAAATCTTCCTGCTTTGTAAGTTCTGCCCATCTAGAAGCTAATAATTTTGCATAATCTACATAAAATAATCCATAAAAACCTAATGAATATCCATCATTTGCTTCAACTAATAATGTTCTTCCATCGTCTGTAATCCCAAAATCTAAGGAATATCCAGCAGGTGCACTATTGAAATCTTTTACTGCTTTTTCAATTATTTTATAGTCAAATTGTGCTCTCCAATCTCCTTTATACATTTTCGCTCCTAATATCTGTCCGTATCTTACATATACTCTCCATTCTGCAATAAAATGCACTGGTTCAGATACCCAAACAGGAACATTCATTGCTAAATCTCCACAGCCAACTAAATCTGCCGTTGATTTTATCAATCTTCCAGTAAATTTCTTTACAAACCCTTTAGGTTTTACAAATACATTCCAATTTGAAGGATTAGCTGAAATTTCATTAATGGTGCTTTCATAAATTTCTCTTCCTAAATATTTTCTTAATTCATCTGGATAATCTAAAGGTTGAGGAATTTCAATATGTAAATGTTTTAAAAATTGATGAATAAATTGTATACTGCCTAAAGCAATATTAGGTGTGGAATCTACTAAATCAAATGCTTCTTGATTTTCAATAGTAATAATCTCAAAACCCATATTAAAATAAGCTTCTAATGCTGCATAAAATGATATGTTTGCATAATCTCCTAATTTATTTTGTTCTATATATAATTTCATCTTTTATTATTCTACTTTGACAATCAAAAAATTTCACTAATTGGTTAACGAATTTATTAAAACATCTAAATTATCAAATTGTTCTATTCTGTATTTTTCGCAAACAATATCGATATTTCCTTTTCTCCAAAATGCTTCATCTACAACTACTTTCATTTTTTTAGACTTTGCGTATAGTCCGAATTCTAGTAATGAAATAGGTGATTTTGTGTCTTCTGCAAAATACATTATTATGATATCTGATTCTTCTAAAGCATTTAATTCCCAAAGGACTTGTTCTTTGAAATCGGGATTTTCAATTTTTTGCTCCCAACTAGAATTCCAAGATTTTCTTCGAGGATTAAAAATAGTATATTGGTCTGAAAGTTTTTCTTCACAGTAAGTTTGCCAATCTATTGCTTTGTCCATTTCTATGGATCCTGCTAAGAATATAGATGGTCTGTTTTTATCTCGCTCCGAGATTTCTTCTGGTGATTTATAAATTGTTTTCATTTAATTCCTCCCTCTCTCATTTGGATATAGTTCCCATACAATGTCACTTTGCCAAAACTCTTTAGTATCGACATCCACACACGTTAATTTTCCAGAAAAGCCTGCTCCGGTGTCGATATTCCAAACATTGCAACCTTGCATAGGAACTTCAACATCATAATTTAGAGTAGGTGTATGTCCAATAAAGATTTCGTGGTAATGCAATAATCGCTTTGGGAACAATTTAGAATCTTTTTTGATTCGTTTGTCCATCGTCAAAGCCATTTCCCAAAGGGTTCTATCAAAGCAAAAATCCAATCGGTTTTCTTCTTTTTCTACTCCGTGCATAGAGGTAAAACCTGCGTGAATGTAAAGACGGTTATCCTCGTCGATGTGGTATTCTTGGAGATTCTGATAAAAAGTTTTATGTTCGGCTGAAGCTAGTAAACCTGTTTGTATATAACTCTGAATGGTTGCTTTCCCACCGTGTTCTTCCCAAACGGGGTTTGATACACCCAAATTCAACCAACGTCCGCACCACAAATCGTGATTTCCTTGTATAAAAACGCAATGGTATTTTTTACTTAATTGGATAAGATATTCTACCGTTTGTGCAGATTCACTCCATCCATCGACATAATCACCAAGGAAAATTAATTTATCAGTTGGAGTAATTCCTACCTTTTCTATCAATTGTTTCAAGGCGCGAAGTCCTCCGTGTATGTCGCCAAAAACTAATGTTCTCATTTTCTTCTTATAACTATTAAGTGTTTTCTTTTTCAAAATGCTTAATAAACTATTTTCAACTTTAAATAATTTCTCATTTTACCATTAAGAGATTAAGTTTCATTTAGAAATCTAAGTACAATTTTTTTAACTTAATTACCTTAATAACTTAATGGTTAATTAATAATCCCCTTTTCATTTAATCGGTATTGATATTTTTTAACATCGCTGAATATATTTTGGTGGTACTTCATCAGTTAGCCAAACACCATTTTCGGAACAATAAAACAGATAACCATCTTTTACCATTTGGTAGGTATTTATTTTTAAAATGATCGCTGCTCCTCGTCGGTTACCTACTTTGATTGCGGTTTCTTTGTCTTTGCTTAAATGTACGTGTTGCCGACTCATTTTTTGTATTCCGTCTTTTAAAATGGTGTCCATAGATTTAGCTACTGTCCCGTGATATAATTCATCTGGTGGGGTTTGTGGTTGTAGTTCTAAATCGACTGTAATGGAATGACCTTGATTGGCTCTGATTTTAGTTAAATCCTCATTGAATGCAAATCGTTTTTTGTCATTGGTTTCCACCACTTGACGTATAATTTCAAAATCCAATTCTTTGTGAAATTCATTTCTATTTTTATTGGCTTTTTCAATGAGCTCGTCAACGATTGCCCAACCGTTTTCATCTAGATTCAAATGAATTGTTTCCGGGGAATGTCTTAGAACATAACTCAGGAATTTGCTTATATTTTTTATCTCTTTTTCGTTCATTGTAATATTAGTTTTCTTACACAGAGTTACACAAAGTTTTTCACGAAGTCACACAAAGTTTTTTTAAATTTTGTGAATCTCTGAGTCATTTCTTTGTGCATCTCTGTGACATTTAGTATTAATTAACTTGATTCTCATTCAAAATATCCTTTTTCATTTTTCCAATAGGCATCAAATAAATAGGCACTTTGATGTTGTATTGTGTACTCCATTTTTTGATGGCTTCGATAATTTGTTCGTTGGCATAGCGTGATGAAAAATGTCCTAAAATAACTTCTCCGACTTCAATTTCTGCGATCATTTGCATTACTTCTTCCAGCGAGCTATGTTGGTTTTTGTCATTTTTAGTGGCTTGCTCTTCTTTGGTTAAAAAAGTGGCTTCGTGAATTAAAACTTTTGAACCGTTATACCGTTGGTAATCCGTTACAGGGGTGTCGCCTGAATAGGATAATAGCAGTGATTTTTGTTCCTCGAATAATGCTGCTTCTCCTTTTTGTATTCGTAATTCTTTTAATTCATTAGCCGAACAATTTAAAAATTCCTGTTTCAGTTTCTTTTTGGTTTCCCAAACTTTATAACTCAAACTTTTATTTTCACCATTGGACGTATAAATATGTTCGTTTTTTATGGCTTCGACTACTAATTTTTCTTTTATGGCGATACATTCCTTTGCTTCAATTCCTATCCAATGTGTCCCTTTTGATTGCGGATCAAAATTTGCTGTAAACGTTTCCAAAAACGGAAAGGATTTACAATCTTTTGGATAATAAATCGTTGGTTTATTATACCCGTACATTTGATTGAATTGCAACAATCCCGTAAGATGATCCCTGTCTGGATGGGTTATGAAAAGATTTTTGAACTTTCCGCACTTACCCATCAAGCCCGAAACGAGTCCGTCGCCTGCATCAAAAATAATTCCGAGTTCTTCTATGGCGTACCAAGTGGCAAATAATGCAGTGGAATAGCCGTGTATGGTGAGTTTCATTTTATTCGTTTTTTAAAAGTGCTTTTACTTGTGCTACATTTTCGCTTGATAAACCATTTAGGAATTCGGTTAAAATTAATCTGCTTTTAAATTTATCAGGTAATCCTAAGGTGGTTTTATCATCATCAATAATTAGAAAATCTTCTATTTTATTCTTTTCTAAAAATACTTGAATTTCTTCTTTTCTGCTTACAAATTCATCATTTATGGGTAAAAAAGCTTTAATTTCTTGTGATATTCCTCTGTTTTTAAAAATCTGATTAAATTCTTCAATAGTCTTATTTTTTCTTCGAGTGGAAGAAATATAGATTTCAAACCTCCCGAAGTTCAAAATTTGGTTTAGATTTTCTACACATACGACATTGAATTGGGAATAGCCATCTGTGTGGATTTCATCCATTTTCCAAGTTGGTGTTGTGATTAATACACCATCTAAATCTAGTAATAAGGCTATTGGTTTCATTATTTTTTTGTTACACAGAGTTACACAAAGTTCTAAATTGTTATAATTGCTTTCAAAAATCATAGACCGTTACTTCAACATCATTTTCTGATAACTTTTCTACTATAATAGGTTCTATTTTTTCCCATTTCCCTCCTGCTAATCCACAGCCAATTCGAGGCATATATACAGAAGCACCTAATTCTTTTGCATAAGCAGCTAATCTTTCTAAACATTCTTCTACTGCATCGTAGCGAATAGGAACTCCGTTACTTCCTGTTTTGATACCTCTTTGACCAACCATATTACATACATAAATGTATTTTTCTGCTTGGACTAGTTGGGTTTTACCTAATCCGAAATCGTTGTTAGCTCTTTCTCTATGCCATTTTCTGTATTCGGATTCTGGATTTTCCCAACGTTTTGAAATTGCTAAAACAAAACCTTTCCCCCAACCTCCTATATCGTTACATATGTGGGCAATTATCTTGATTCCTTTGGATTGTGGGGAAGTGGCATCTCCTTTTGTATATATTATTGGTTTCATTTTTTTTCTTGTTACACAGAGTTACTCAAAGTTTTTTCACGAAGTCACACGAAGTTTTTTTTAATTCTGTGAATCTCTGTCGAATTTAATTTTACATCATTTCTTTATACCATTCATAATTTTCATCATCAAAACAAACAAATAGCACTTCTTCTATATTTTCAAACGAATATGATTTTACTGTTTCTATAGCGATTTTTGCCGCTTCTTTCTTAGGAAAACGATAAATTCCTGTGCTGATGTTGGGAAAAGCGATGGTTTTTAGTTGGTTTGCTTCGGCTAGGTCTAAACAGTTTTTATAGCAACTGGCTAACAATTGTTTTTTCTCGTCTTTATCTCCATTCCAAACGGGACCTACGGTATGAATTACATATTGTGATGGTAAATTTCCAGCGGTGGTAATCACTGCTTCTCCAACCTTACAACCTCCTTGTTTGTTTCTTATTTGGATGCATTCTTCTAGGATTTTTGAACCTCCTGCTCTGTGAATAGCACCATCTACTCCACCTCCTCCTAATAAAGAGGTATTAGCAGCATTAACAATGGCATCGGCTTGTATTTTTGTAATGTCGGCTTTAAGAAGTGTGAGTTTCATTTTTATTCTTTATTTAAAAGTGCTTTTACTTGTGCTACATTTTCATTTGAAAAACCAATTAGGTATTCGGTTAAAATTAATCTGCTTTTAAATTTATCAGGCAATCCCAAAGTAGTTTTATCATCATCAATAATTATAAAATCTTCTATTTTAGTCTGTTCTAAAAATACTTGAATTTCTTCTTTTCTGCTTAAAAAATAATCATTTATGGGTAAAAATGCTTTTATTTCTTGCAAAATACCTCTGTTTTTAAAAATCTGATTAAATTCTTCAATAGTCTTATTTTTTCTTCGGGTGGAAGAAATATAGATTTCAAACCTCCCGAAGTTCAAAATTTGGTTTAGATTTTCTACACAAACGGCATTGAATTGAGAATAGCCATCTGTGTGGATTTCATCCCTTTTCCAAGTTGGCGTTGTGATTAATACACCATCTAAATCTAGCAATAAGGCTATTGGTTTCATTTATAATCTTTTTAACCGCAAGGTGCGCAAAGGTTTACGCTAAACTGTACGTTATTTTATACTATTCTCCTTCTTTTCTAAACATTATGTCGGTGCGCAACACATATTTTTTTCCTGATTCGAGTATTTTTCCTTCGTGACGGTACGGATGATAAAATACTAGCGCATCACCCATTTTGGGTTGGACGGTAACAATATCTTCAAACTCTGTTGCACCACCTTCAAAATCATCATTCAAATAGATTAGGAAGGTAAAGAAGCTTCGTTCATTTTCATTACGTTCATAACTACCATCACGGTGCATTTTGAATCGTTGTCCAACTACGTATCGATAAAAACGAAACATTTCGTTAAAACCAATCATACTATAATTACCTATTTTGCAAGTCAAATGTGGCAACGCTCTTTGATACAACTCCTCAGCCATTGTTGGGTTTTCAAACAAAATACGATCATTATTACGTACTCCTTTTAACATCGTTTGCGTGTGTAAACCTGTTTGTACTTTGGCTTCTTCATACCCAATGACTTCGCTAGTAGCAATTAGCGACTGACATTCGGCCGGTGTTAAAAAATCCTTTATAACAAATATTTGTGGGTTGTAAAAAGTTGTTTCCATATGTTCATTTTAACTATTTTTAACTGCAAGGGTACAAAGCTAAACGTCAAGTGCGCAATGTTTTTGCAGTTGTATCTTTTAATCGATGCTGTATTTTTCAGCCAATCGATTACACAAATTTTCAATATCATTTTTTCTGGCGAGTACTTCAAGCCAGTCCTTCGGAATAGCTTCATAACCATAAACCAATCCTGCTAATCCCCCTGCAATCGCGGCTGTGGTATCGGTGTCACCACCTAGATTTACTGCTTTCAAAACGGTTTCTGCATAGGAGTTTGATGTTAACACACACCAAATACTCGCTTCTAAACTATGAAGTACATATCCTGAGGAAGCTATTTCGGATTCTTCTAATTGGTGAATCAATTGCTTTTCATAGATTCCAACTTTGATATCCAAAACACGATGATACAGTTCAATTTCTTTTTGAGAAGCAATGGCATTGTTATTTAGAAAATCTTTAACAGTCTCTTGCATTACAACTAAAGCTTCTTCTTTTGATTTCCCTTCAATGAGTAATCTTGCATATTCCAAATAGATAAAACACCCCAAAACGGAGCGGATATGTCGATGGGTTAAGGATGAAACATCTTTTGTTATTTCAAAACGCTTTTCGATAGGCATATCTTTGATTAAAAAAACCAAAGGCAAAATACGCATCAAGGAGCCATTACCATTATCTCTTTCCGATGTTCCACCTGCTAGCAATGGAGGCGTTCCTTTTTCAATTTTGTGAATGGCAAAATTTGTAGCCATTCCAATGTCAAAAACCCTTCCGTGGGGTGTCCACATTTGTCCATTTCTCCAATGCACAAAATATTGCCCAATTTGGTTGGTATCATATCCATCGCATAAACTATCTGCCAAACAAAAAAGTAACGAACTATCATCACTCCACGTTCCAGCGGGTTGTCCGTGTGATCCATATTCACGCATTCCTGTAACAGGATTTCTTTGTAAATCGTCTCTATCTTTAAATTCTACTGGAACACCTAAGGCGTCACCTATCGCTACTCCAAAAAGAGCGCTATGTATTTTTGATTTATTATTTTCCATAAAATTCACTTTTTTCCCAATTTTCTACATTATCCTTCCAAATAGCTGGTACACTTTCTTCGCTTGCTGACATAACGGTTATGCCACCCGACATAGCACAGATTGTATCCCTATCGCCAAGTGCCGAAACACTTTTCCACATACAACTTTCAAAATCATTCAAATACCTTGACGCCAACCATAATGCGATAGGTACTGTGTCTTGAGCCGTCATTTTAGTACCATTTCCTAATGCATAAACTAGGGTTTCAATACTAAATTCACCTTCCATCACGATTGCCTTTTTAACTTTACTTTTTAAATCGGAATCGCTCAACACATCATAAACTTGGGTTAAAAAATCTTGTACATTTAATTCTATAATTCCCAATCCAATTTGTGTAGCTAATGCTGTTCCAATAGCAATAGCTTTTGTTCCTTCAATAGCTTCAATGTGAGTATGTGTAATAACACTTGACAACTCTGATTGTACTAGTACTTTCTCTAAATCATCATAAAAATAAGCCCCTATAACGCCAGCTCTCATTGCTCCACCATTACCCATAGAACCCATTCCGTTGAATTTTGATTTAGCAACCTTTTGCCAAGGTAAACCTTCTTCTATTTCTCTAAAATACCTATGCATTGAGGGACCATAACCTCTATAAGTATCCAAAAAATAATTCTCAGTAAATGAATTACTAACAAAATCTTGATCAATACATCCATATTTTTCTAAAGATTTGTATAGTGAAATAGCCATAACCGTATCATCAGTAAACTCGAATTTTGTCTCAGGTAATTCTCTTTTAGCTAACTTGGTTTTTATTTCTTCTTCATTTCCGAAAAAACTATCACCAAAAGCATCTCCAATAGAAATCCCTTTCAAACATTTTTTTGCTAATTCTAATCTATTTACTTCCATTTTACTAATTGGATTAGTCTTTTTTAAACTTATCTTCTAATTTATTATCCAAATTCATTAAAAACTCCCTTCCGTAAGTTCCATTTTCTAATTCGTCATACAAAAATGCAGGAAGTGATTTTTCACAATTCGTTTTTTGACTCAAAATTGCCATACATAAAGCAGCAACCGTATCTGTATCTCCTCCATAACTTATCCCTTCTTGTAAACATTCGTATATTGAAGTCGCTTCTGAAACCAGCTTAATCACTGCTTTTGTAGTAGGATAACCGTGCATATCAATGGGTGCGATAATTTCATAGGTTTCATTTTCGTTCAAAGTCAAATTTAGAAATTCAATCAAATCATACTTTACATCTAAACCATATCTGTAAAAATGTACTGCCAAAGCGATACGTTTCGCACATTGGATTCCTTCTGTGGTATTATGTGACGTTTTAGCCTGAATTTCGCAACATTTCAACAACGTTGGAATATCTTTTATAAATCCAATAGGATAAGCCCGCATTGCCGAACCATTACCACTACTTTGAAAAGTTAGATTTGCTATAAATTCATTTCCATTCTTACTTATGTCAAGCGCGTTATAAACCCTATCTGAATAGCCTCTTCGTTTATCCCTATGGAAAACCTCCACAAACTTTTGAGCCACTCGTTCTTCAGTCCAGCCTAGGTCTTCCAAAACTAGTTCGGTGATAGCAATCGCCATTTGTGTATCATCAGTATATCGTTTGTATATTTCTGTATATAATCCGTGTGGATAATAGGTCGTTACATCATTATATTCATCAATAAATTCTTGCTTTTGAAACTCAAAACCAGCTCCGTATGCGTCTCCTATAGCTGCTTGTAAAATCATTTTTTCTCAATTATTATATCCCTCACTTCCATCAATGCAAAACCTAATAAATTCAAACCGTTCCAAGTTTTAGGATTATTTGCCTTTGGATCATCGCCTGTTAGACCAATACCCCAAATTTTATCCACCGGACTTGCTTCGACTAAGATTCTGTTATTGGTATTTAGTAAAAATTCCTTCAAGGTTTCATTTTGAGAGAATTTATGGTAATTACCTTGAACTACTATATCAAATCGTTGGGCATTCCAAATTTCATTGTCGAAACCCTTCACCAATCGACCTAGTTTTTTAGCCTGATGAGGAGAATTTGCCTTGATAATTTTATCAAACATTTCTTCATCGTTAAACAATTTCGCTTTTTGTGCCATCATCCAATGTTCGGCAGTTGGAAAGACAATTCCGTCCACAGTAAATGAACTTTGCCACCATTGACTAAAACAAGTTTTGCTTATACTTCCATCTTTTGAAGGTTGATGCCCCCAAAAGAAAAGGAATTTCGCATTTTTATCTATATTTTCTATTGTGTATTTCATATGTTTAAAATTTATTTGTCATAGGTAACATATGTTATCCCTTTTTTAATCATCTGTGTTTGCTTACGCAAACTACTAGTTTATGGGGATTTCATTTTTCTAATTTTTATCAAAAACTTCTTGAAAAGCTTTTAGTACTAATTTTTCTTTACTTCTGTCATAAATAGCCCAAACGATTTTCTTGAACGCTTTTGCATAATGCTTTTCAATCACTTCTTTGAACAATTGGGCAACCAGACTCGGGTCATTTCTAAAAACACCACAACCCCAAGCTCCTAAAATCAAGGTTTGTGCTCCTTGTTGGTTAGCAATGTGAAGCACCTTTTTGATACGTTGGGTGAACACTTCTTCAATTTCTTGAATTTCGTTAGGTCGTTCCCGATGTAACATAGCGCCTTTATTGGGTGCAGGTGAGGTAATCACATCCGCAAGAATGGGCTGTACCATAGTCGCTCCTTCATCATCAAACCAAAAAACCGTATTCGGACTGTAAATCATATAATCTGAATATAAAAAGCTCGTTTGGCTACGATTGTATTCGTACATTGTCCAATCTTTTGTTAAAGAAGCATATAAGGATGATGACCGAGCAAGGCTTTCTTCTTGAGCTGAAGCACCACCTAAAAATCCGCCTCCAGGATTTTTAGCTGAAGCAAAATTCAAAATGGCAATTTTATCCTTTGACTTTTCTTCTTGTAGAGCTTGAATCGTCGATAGATTTTTAAATTCTATGATGGTTTGATTTTCATTGAGGAGGATATCTTGTTTTTCAATATCCTCCCATTTTTCAGGTGAGATCGTAAACGTATCTAAAATAGACTGCTTTGTAAGATTTGCAACTTCTATTTTTTGATTCTCGTGAATATAGTATCCGTTTTCTAGGATGGTAAGTGTTTCTTTTGCTATATATTTTCTTTTTTTATTTGTCATAATGTATTTCATTGATTTTGTTCAAATCAATTACTACTAACTTTTCCTCATTAAAATCCTTAACCGAATTGGTTGTAAAGATTTTTTCAAAAATTTGTAATTGATCGAATCCTTTGTTAAAAATTCCGTGGCTTACAGCCAAATATAATTTGCCAGCCTTCTTTTTTTGTAATGCTTCGGCTAATCCTATAAAAGTTCCGCCTCCGTCGCATATATCATCTACAATTAAACAAGGCTTTCCTTGTAAATCATCGGTATATACTTTAAAATCCTTTAGTTTTCCTGTTTTTACATCTCGGCTTTTGCTGGCTTCGACTACTTCGACACCACCTAAATATTCAGATACTTTGTAAATTTTCTTTAAAGCACCGCCATCAGGTGAAATTAAAATTACTTCTTGCCCTATGTTTTCAATTACCTTTTCTATAAATTTATAATTGGTTATGACTTGGCAATTGTTAAGTACCGCAGGAGTTACTTCGCTATGCGCATCAAACACATACACTTTTGAAAGGTTTAAACTGTTCAAAATATCAGCATATACTTTTACCGAAAGAGGTTCACCAGGAATCATTACACGATCTTGTCTTGCTGCTGGAAAATACGGAATGAAAAGTTCAATTTCTTTTACATCCATTCTTCTTAGGGCATCAATCGTTAAAATGATTAGACCAAAATCGTTAAAGCTATTTGCACGATGCGTAATGATAACTTTTTGAGTAGTATCAAACGGTTGAATTTTTATATGTGGTTCTCCTCCAGAAAAAGTGAATGTTTGACATTCAATTTGGTTTTGTATTCCAAAGGGAGTGAAGCTGTTATCTAAATTTAATACGAACATATCTTTATAAGTTTGCGTTAATGTTACGCAAATATAAAACGTATTTTTTTACTGACAAAATATTTTGTGTTTTTTTTACGCAAAGTTGATTTTAGAGAAATTTATAAGATAACCACAGATGCACAGATGACACTTTTTGAAACCTATATTTTTTGAGAATAGCTTACTTTCTAAAATAAAAATATGTTTACAACTTGACAGGATGAATATCAAAATGCTCAAAATGACTGATTTTAATCTGTGCTCCCGATAGCTATCGGGAGTGGCAATTTTATAAGCTATTGCACTTAATTTAATTATTCAATATCAAAAGTTAATTAAAATAAATGCTTTACGCAAATTTGATTTCGAAAACCATTCCTTCTTTAGAAAGTTCTTCGTATTTAGCAACATTAAATTTAAAAAATTTAGCTGGACGACCAGATTTTGGATGATGTATATGATCTGTTTCTTCTATAAAACCTAAACTGAGTATTTTTTTTCTAAAATTACGTCGGTCAATTTCTTTACCAATAATAGAAGTATAAAGATGTTCCAAATCAGAAAATAAAAATTCTTTAGGAAGTAAATCAAAACCTATAGGCTGGTACCTTAATTTGGCTTGTAAACGCTCCAGTGCTTTACTTACAATTTTATTATGGTCAAAAGCCATTTTAGGAATTTCATCTACTTTTACCCAACATACGGCATCCGCATCAGTGTCGGCGATTAATTTTAATTTAGATGGATTCACAAGTGCAAAATAAGCTACCGATATTACTCGGTTTCTAGAATCGCGATACACATCGTCACCAAAAGTATAAAGTTGCTCAATATAATTGACGGTAACATTAGTCTCTTCTTTGAGTTCTCTTTTAACCGCATCGATTAAAGGTTCATTGGCTTTTACCAAACCACCAGGTAACGCCCAATGTAAGGTGTCTGTACCAAATTTTTGCTGGATAAGTAAAACATATAAAGACGAATTTGCATAACCAAAAACAACTGCATCGACCGCTATTCTTATATTTTGTGAGAAACTCATATCTTGCGTGGATTTTACACAAAGGTAAGAATTAATTTTTAAAGGGTAATTATTCAATCAATTTATGTTAAAATAGATAAAATATATAACCAGATAATGGATTCACGCCAAAAATTAATGTGTAAATTTGTAACAAAAGTTCATTATATGAAAATAAGATTACTACATTTTTTATTACTAAGCTTTTCGATAAATTTTGCTCAAACAAACTTATTTGTTGCGACCACTGGTAATGACAACACCGGCAACGGAAGCATTTCTACTCCTTATAAAACTATTGAAAAAGCAGCTGATGTTGCTAATAGCAATATAATATCTTCACCAACAATTCCTGTAAATATACTTGTCCGTGCTGGATTGTATAGAAACTCAGGTTTTACAACAAATACAATATTGGATGAAAATAATTATGACCCGCAAAATGCTGGAGAAGCAATTTGGAAAACCAATAATACAACAGGCACAGCTGTGAGGCTAAACAATATTAACGGTAATGCAACTGCTTGGATAACTATTAAACCGTACAATAATGAATTAGTAACCATAGAGGGAGACGGAGATACAATTTTTAGTATCCGAAATTGTTCTTATGTAAAAGTCGAAGGACTAGAAATTAAAGGAGTTTTAGATAAAATCCCATTGTTATTAGCTTGGAAATATTGGGGAACTTATCGGTATTTAGTATCGGGAAATTATGTATATGGTGATAGAAAAACAGATATTTGTACCCAGTATGGAATTACACCTTGTACAGATATCCCACCAAATGTTTTAATTACTGGAACTACTTATACAGGTTTATCAGATATAAGTACTTTAAATGTAGAACGCCCTGCCATTTTTGGAGGAAAAGGATTGTTAGTTCAATTATCACATCATGTGGATGTAACCAATTGTGAAGTACATCATTGTCCAGGAGGAGGATTGAGAGTCACACAATCTGATTATGTGAATTTCAAAAGAAATAAAGTGCATCATACCACTACAAGAGCATCAGTAGGAACACATGGTGTTGTAGCTGAAGGATTAACGCCTGACTCTGGGGATAATTCGGCTGTTGAAAAATTAAAAATTTCTGAAAATTTAGTATATAGTAATTATAATGAAATATACTCTTGGGTACAATCAAAGACATTGGTAACAGTTGGAATAGATGAAGGCAAAGGTATTTGTTTACTTAGAACCTCGCCAACAATGAGTGGCTTTAACGGAATTATTCGCGTTGAAAATAATATTTCTTATGATAATGGTAAAAGTGGTATCCATACTAACGATGTTGATAATGCAGAAATTATAAACAATACAGTCTATAACAATGGTCATACTAATATTTACAATGCAGCTATCTCTGGTGGAACAAATGCTGGGATTAGTTTACAATCTTCAAATAATATTAAAATCATCAATAATATTGTAACTGTTCCAGACAACTTAACTCCTCCACTACAAGCACTTTCTGAAGGGCAAAATTGTAATGGTGAAATAGTATCAAATAACATTATTCAAGGAGGAGGATCTAGTGACTTTTCTGGAGGTTATACAATTGCAAATCCATTATTTGTTGATGCTAATAATAACAATGTTTCGTTACAAAGTACATCACCAGCAATAGATACTGCTCTTTCAAGTGTGGCGCCATTGATTGATTATAATGGAAGTTCTAGAATAACACCAGATATTGGAGCTATTGAATATTCAGCTTCTTTAGAATTACCTAGTTATATTTTTAGAGAGATTAAAACATATCCAAATCCAACACAAAACGAAGCGACAATTTCAAATTATATAGATGAGTTAAGGATATTCAATTTTTTAGGTCAAGATGTAACAAATCTTGTAAATATTAAAAAAGACAACATTAATTCATATATTAACTTAGAAAATCTTAATTCTGGGATTTATGTATTAGAAATTCACGGTAAAAGCATCAAGATTCTAAAAAAATAAATCCGATTTTATTATAAAATATCAAAAAAAAATGTAATGACAAACTTCGAATTATACAATCCAGTAAACTACATTTTCGGGAAAGGACAAATAGCAAAACTAACTGAATTAGTTCCTGCCAATACCAAAATATTATTGACTTATGGTGGTGGCAGCATCTTCAAAAATGGCATTTATGACCAAGTGAAGTCGGCATTAAAAGAATTTGAACTGATTGAATTTGGCGGTATCGAACCCAATCCGCGTTTTGAAACGTTAATGAAAGCCGTTCAAATTATTCGTGAGCAAAAAATTGGCTTTATCCTTGCCGTAGGAGGTGGAAGTGTAATTGATGGTACAAAATTTATTTCGGGAGCGGTAAATTATCAAGGCGACGAAGCTGATATTTTAAGAAAACGCATTTTGTTTAAAGATATTAGCCAAGTTATTCCATTTGGAACTGTTTTGACTTTGCCTGCGACTGGTTCTGAGATGAATTCGGGTGCTGTAATTACTATTGAGGCAACACAAGAAAAACTAACTTTAGGTGGCAGTGCATTATTTCCTAAATTCTCTATTTGTGATCCTACTGTGATTGAATCGTTGCCTAAACGTCAAATAGAAAACGGTATAGTAGATGCTTTTACACACGTAATGGAGCAATATTTAACGTATTCGCACGATGCGCTTTTGCAAGACCGAATATCTGAAAGTATTTTACAAACCTTAATAGAAATAGGTCCATCAGTAGTTGAAAATCCAACCGATTATAAATTGGCTTCTAATTTTATGTGGTGTGCAACAATGGCGTTAAACGGATTAATACAGAAAGGTGTTCCTTCAGATTGGGCTACTCATATGATAGGACATGAACTAACCGCATTGTACGAAATTGATCACGCTCGAACATTAGCCATCATTGGCCCTAATTTATACCGAGTTATGTTTGAAACCAAAAAAGAGAAATTAGCACAATATGGTCAACGAGTATGGAATTTAACAGGTAATTCAATCGATGAAATTGCAGAAAAAGCAATTGAAAAAACTGTTGAATTTCTTCATATAATGGGAATGAAAACCAAACTTTCTGAGAATACAGAAAATTATCAAGAAACGGCAAACATAATACTTTCAAGATTCGAAAGTCGAGGTTGGAAAGCTTTGGGTGAAAAGCAAAATATAACACTTGAAAAAATAAAGGAGATTGTGGAGATGAGTTACTAGTAGAAATAACAAATAACAATCCCGAAGCTTCGGGACCAATTAACAAATAACAATTTGGTTTGTATTGTTATCATTTAAGGAATTCAATCGTAAAAATGAAAAATTATTTTTAGTAAGCTAGGGTTTGCTGAAAAACTAACTTAACACAAATTAGTATCAATTTTAAACCACTACACCTGTCAGGTGTAGTAAAGAATAACGAGTTTAAGAGCAGCCATAGCTAGTTATAAAATTCAGAAGGCGTTCAAGTATCAAAACCTGAACGCCTTCTTACTAAACACTAAAAACAAAACGTAACGTAATTTATTATAACTTAACTAACTCCTTAACTGGTGCAGTCTTTTTAACTTCTTGAGGTGACTGCTTCATATACTGAATAAAACCTCTTCCTTCAAACTCATAAGTGGTACCACTTGCATTATGATAAAGTCTTATCCTATGATCATTAATAACGCTAAGAGTAAACGATTCATTGCCCCAAAAATCATAATCTAATGTTAAAATTTTATTATACGGATTGGACGTATTAAAAATCCCATACAATCCTGTAAAATCCCAGTATAAATTATTTACTGGTGTTCCTCGTAAATCTCTTGAAGAGCGGAAATTATTACTACTTCCTCCAGCAACAAATTGTATAAAATTTTCATTATCAAAATCGTTTAAAGCTCCCCATCGACTTGTATATACTTTTTCCCAAGCTTTATATTCTTGTAAGAAATAACGAATATTATCATTAAATAATCTATTATAATCAAAAGTATTTCTTTGGTATCCAACTAAATAATAAGTCACATTTTGACTGTAACTGTGTAATTTTATTTTGTTTGGAGAAATTTGATACACATCTAAATCATAAGTTCCATAAATGTTATGATAAGCTCTGATGGCATTTGTAAAATAATTATATGAACCTATTCTTACGCCAAACCCATTTCCAGTATATCCTATACCAGCTAAATTATTGTTAGCATATAATGTTCCATTTACAAATGAAATTGTAAAAGCACGTGTCAAAAAAGGAACATCGCCTGAACCTGTTGTAAGATCATAATCTACATACCATAAATCATAGCCTTCCATAAGTTGAGGTAAAGATATATTGCCTGTATTTGGATTATAATCATCGTGTACTATAACATCTGCAGTACAAGAACTAAATAATATTGGTGAAATAAGGGCTATCAAAAATAATTTTATCGCTTTCATATGTTTAAAATTTATTTGTTCAAGGTAACATATGGTATCACCTTTTTAATCATTGGTGTTTGTTTGCAACAAACTCGTTGTTAGTAGTGATTTCATATGTTTAAAATTTTATTTGTTATAGGTTACTCCCGATAGCTATCGGGAGGTATCGCCTTATCTTCATTGGTATTTGTTTGCAACAAACCTGTTGTTAGTGGCGATTTCATATCTATACATTTTATGGTTTCATAACTTATCTATTCAATATGCGTGCCAAAAATTTATTACCTTTGATTTTCTTAAAATTCAAAACAAATTTAATTTAAAGAATTTCTGGACACTTTTTCCTGATTTTTAAGTTGACTTCGAGGACTTCAGTCAACAAAAAGTGAGTTTCAACTATGGCTCAATCAGGACTAAAATGAAAAATATGAGTACACAACCAAAATTTGCTGTTATAGGTGGTGGTAGTTGGGCTACCGCAATTGTAAAAATGTTATGTGAAAATGTTGACCAAATCTCTTGGTATATGCGAAGTGTTTACGCTTTAGAACATTTAAAACTACATAAACATAACCCTAATTACCTAAGTTCTGTCGCTTTTGACATCAATAAATTGAATTTAACTAATGACATCAATGAAGCAGTAAAAAACGCCGATTATGTAATTTTTGCGATTCCTTCGGCATTTTTGAGCGCAGAATTAGAAAATTTGACCGAAAGTTTAGAAGGAAAAGTTATTTTTTCTGCCATTAAAGGAATTGTTCCTCAAAGTAGCCTGATTGTAGGTGAACACTTCCACAAAAACTATAACATTCCATATGAAAATATAGGAGTAATAACAGGTCCTTGTCACGCCGAAGAAGTGGCATTAGAGCGTTTATCCTATTTAACAATAGCTTCTGGAACGCTAGCGTATGCTAAACTAATGGCTAAAAATCTATCTAGTTATTATATTAAAACCAAAACTTCTGATGATATTGTAGGAACTGAATATGCAGCAGTTCTTAAGAATATTTATTCTATTGCAGCAGGTATCGCTCACGGATTAGGATATGGCGACAATTTCCAAGCGGTACTAATGAGTAACGCTATTCGTGAAATGAAACGCTTTATTAAGAAAGTCCATAAAATGAAACGAAATATCAACAACTCAGCTTACTTAGGCGATTTGCTAGTAACTGGATATTCTGTATTTTCACGTAATAGGATGTTTGGTAATATGATAGGCAAAGGTTACACCGTAAAATCTGCCCAAATGGAAATGAGTATGATTGCAGAAGGATACTATGCAACAAAAAGTGCTTGGAATTTAAACCAAGAGTACAAAGCTAAAGCTCCGATACTCGATGCTGTTTACCAAGTTTTGTATGAAGGTAAAGAAGCGAAGCAAGTTTTTAGAAAATTGACTGAGAAGCTGAATTAAAAGTGTTCAGTTTTTTTAAAGTGTTCAGTAATCAGTTTTTAGTGTTCAGTAACTGTAACCGAATACTGAGCACTGAATACTGAGCACTGAATACTGAGCACTGAATACTGAGCACTGAATACTGAGCACTGAATACTAAATACTGAGCACTATCGAACCACTACCCCATTCACCCACAAATGTGGCACTTCTTCAGTAGCTCTTTCGTTGATTACATTTTGACTGAAAGTAAACTTCTTGTCATATAAAATATTTCCTATAAAGTAGGTCACCATAAACTCATTATTTAAGGCCAAAACACTCTCCTCAATCATTTCTATTTTTAAAGCAGAGACGCTAGGTAATGATTTGAAACCGTGACGTAGTAGTGAAGTCTTACGCATTTCTCCATCTATCTTTCCATATGCTTTAGAAACCACTATGATATTTTCAAGGTCAAAGTCGGAATCGTTAATTAAATATACATTCCATACTTTGTCCATAAAATCATCATTCCATTCTTGAACTGCTGCTAAGAATACGTTTTCGACTTTTGGGATTATAATGTCTTTTTTCATTATTTTAAGAAAATAGATTATAGACTAATAAAAAATAGACGGACAAATTTTTCATCTATCCGTCTATCTTCTATTATCTTTTTAAATACTTGATTTAAACTGCTCCAAGAAACGAACATCATTTTCGTAGAACATACGAATATCACTTATTTGGTACAATAACATTGCCATACGCTCTATACCCATACCAAAAGCAAAACCATTAAATTCATCAGGATTGATGTCACAGTTTTTTAATACGTTAGGATCTACCATACCGCAGCCCATAATCTCTAACCAACCCGTACCTTTTGTAATTCTGTAATCTGTTTCCGTTTTTAATCCCCAGTAAATATCAACCTCAGCACTTGGCTCTGTAAACGGGAAATACGAAGGACGTAAACGTATTTTAGACTTTCCGAACATTTCTTTTGTAAAATACAGAAGAGTTTGTTTTAAATCAGCAAACGAAACATCTTTGTCTATGTACAAACCTTCCACTTGGTGGAAAATACAGTGTGAACGTGACGAAACCGCTTCATTTCTGAACACTCTTCCTGGTGAAATTGTACGAATAGGCGGTTTGTTATTTTCCATATAACGCACCTGTACTGATGAAGTATGCGTACGCAATAAAATATCTGGATTGGTTTGAATGAAAAACGTATCCTGCATATCACGCGCTGGATGATATTCTGGCAGATTTAAAGCCGTGAAATTATGCCAATCATCTTCAATTTCTGGCCCCTCAGAAACGTTAAATCCAATATTTGAAAAAATATCAATAACTTGATTTTTTACCAAGGAAATAGGATGACGTGAACCTAATTTAATAGGTTCAGCAGGACGTGTTAAATCGCCATAAAGCCCTTTTACTTCTTCCTTGCTTTCTAATTCTTCCTGAAAAGCTCTTACTTTATCCTCAGCAACATTTTTTAACGTATTGATAATCTGACCAAAATCTTTTTTCTGATCATTTGGAATATTTTTCAATTCGCTATAAAGGTCTTTCAACAACCCCTTACTTCCTAAGAATTTAATTCGGAATTCTTCTAGTTTCTCTTTATTTTGAGCGTTAAACGCTTGTGCTTCGGCAATGTATTCTTTTATCTTATCAATCATCGGTCTAGCTTTGAAAGGTGCAAATTTAGTGATTTTGTTTCAGGTTTAAAGTTTCAAGTTCAAAGTTTCCTTTTGAAATCAAAAATTTAATCGATTATTCCCTTTTCTACAAAATAATTCACAATGGCTTCTTTCATCAAAACAGATTGTTCACCAGCTTTTAATGGGGGTAGTTCTTCTTTTATTTTGTAATGCGGCCACCCGTCGGCATCAAAATAATCAAATTCGTAATACCCATATGGTTCTAAAAGCCTGCAAATAGCAATGTGCATCAAGTTGACTTTTTCATCTTTTTTATACACTTCATTGAACTTACCTAGTTCTTGAATTCCTATCAGATAGATAATGGCATCTAAATCTAGTTCATCTCCATCAGCAAACTTATCAGAAAGGAACTTTACCACTTGTTCCCAACGGTTTTTTAATTGTATATCTCGGCTCATTTTAATGTTAGAAGTTAGAAGTCAGAAGTTAGAAACATTTCTAACTAAGACTAAAAAGTTTTTACAAAGATACTATTACATTTTATTACATTTGAAAAAAAAGAAAATGGGATTTATCGATATTGTTATAGCTGCATTATTAGTTTTTGGTTTTTACAAAGGCTTTAAAAACGGATTATTTGTTGAATTAGCGTCTATTGTAGCATTTTTTATTGGGATTTTTATTGCTATTAAATTTTCGTACATAACAGGTGATTTTTTAGAAAGAACCATCCATTGGTCATCAAAAACAATTAAAGTAACAGCTTTTATTATTACATTGATTGGAGTTGTAGTGGCAATTCATTTATCGGCTAAAATTTTATCAGGCATTGCTAATTTTGCATTTCTAGGTCTTGCCAATACAATTGCTGGTGGTGTTTTTAGTGTTTTAAAATCAATTATACTTATTGGAATAATCTTGAGTTTATTTCAAAAAGTAAATATTAACAATATGCTTATAAGTAAAGAAACACAGGACAACTCATTGTTTTTTAATCCGTGTATGAAAACTTCAGAGGTACTATTACCTATTTTGACAGATTGGTTTGTAGATTTGAAACAAAAAGTTAGCGAAATGGATGAGAAGGATAGTGCTCAGTAATCAGTATTCAGTATTCAGTAATCAGTGTTCAGTTTATTTATAATTGATTACTACCACCCTCCTATTTAATTTCTTTTAAAGCACTTTTTTCAACCCATCCTTCTTTTAAATCGGCAAGTTGGATTTTATAAAAATTACTTAAATCTTCAAGGATAAATACCTTGGTTCCAGCGTGTAATACAAATGCATTTTGAGAAGCTACATTAGGTTCACTTTTTACATTTAAAGTATCTGCAAAGACAATAGCTGGTTTTGTATTTGTTATTCTATTTTGTTCGTAGAAACCAGAAAAAAGACTTATAACTATTAATAACATCATTACTGCCATTGCCGAAAAAAACAGACGCTTTAACGTTGTTGTTGCAGAAAAATAATAGCCGACAAAACTTGTCAAAAATAAAATAGCCAGAATAATAGCAATCCAAGCCCAAGTATCATAATGAAAACTAGACGTAAAATCAGCAATGATTTTTGAAAACCCAACTTGTGGAACTTCTTGAATCTCATCTATTGCCATTTTTTGCGCAAATGCCAAGTTATTTTGAATTTCTGTGTCATTTGGACTTAATAGTAATGCTTTTTCAAAATTAAAAACCGCAGGAGCAACTTTGTTTAACTTATAAAAACAGTTACCTAAATTAAAATATACTTCTGCTGATTCTTGACCTGACTTTAGAACAGACTCATAGGCCGCAATAGCTTCTTGATATTCTCCTTTTTGATATAAATTGTTTCCTTTTTCAAACGGATTGTTAGCCCAAATGAATTGAGATAGCAGTAGGAATATAAAAACTAATTTCTTCATTATTTATTTTTTTAACCACTAAGAACACAAAGAAAGCACTAAGAACACAAGTTAAATGATGGTTTCCATTGTGAAAACTTTATGTATTTTGAGACTATATATTATTAAACTACAAAAATACAAGGAAGGCACAAAAGGCACTATTGAATGTATTATATACATTGTAAAAATTTAGTGACTGTGATTACCTTTCTTTTAAAAATAACCATTAATTACCCTCTTAACTCCTGTTTTCAATAATTTAACATTAAAATTAATCAACAAACCTAATTTACAATCTGTTAATTTTAAATAAGTCAAAAGTTGTGCTAAATGAACTTCATTTAAACTTTCAACAGATTTTATTTCAACTATAAATTTATCCTCTATTATTATATCTATTCTATAACCGACATCTAACTTAACCTCTTCGTAAATAAAAGGCAATGATTTTTGTTTCTCAACTTTTAAACCTGTTTTTTTCAATTCATAAAAAAGACATTCCTCATAAGCTGATTCTAACAAACCTGGTCCTAAAGCCTTGTGCACTTTTAAAGCGCAATCAAAAACGATTTTAGAGATTTCTTCTTCAAAAATAGTTAAATCCGTGTTCATCGTGCCTTCTTTGTGCCTTTGTGGTTAAGATATTTGTTTTTCTAAATCGGAAATAATACTAACAGCTAAATTATAATCGTTTTGAATTGATGTACTTGTTGATGGCGCATAACGAGCAAATTCGCAACTTTCTACTAAAGCGATAAATTGCTCGATTGAAGCATCTTCTGCCTTTTTAGCAGCCAATAACTCTTTAATTATATCTTTACTCATATCTGATGTTTCGATATGTAATTTTGCTTTCAAGAAATTATGTAAAGCTCGCTCTAATGCAATATAAAAAGGTTCTTTATTGCCTAATTGCTTTTGCGCTTCAGACAAGTACTTCTTAGCTAATTTATTAGACAATCTAATTCGATTACCAGTAACATCTGCATCCATAGCAGATTTTTTACGTCGGAAAGCTATAATTGCAGGAATAGCTAAAAAAGGAGCTATCAACAATCCATAAAATAATCCTGAACCTAGAAAATCTTGTTTTGATTGGCTAACCAATTCTGTTTTTGTTTTAATAAATGCAAAAATACTTCGAGAAGTGATTTTTGTTTTATTACTTGTAGGCTCATTACTTACAGCAGAAGCATCACCTTCTTCCACAAAAAGTGTAATCTCTTTAGAAATTATCGTCTTATATGTTTTAGTAGCTAAATCAAAATAAGAAAACGTCATTGGTTTAATAGGAAACTTACCCTTTGCTTGTGGAATGATTGTGTAAATATCTTGAATACTTCCTTCCATTCCTGTCAACGGAGTTTGTACATTTTCCTGATGTTCTGGATCATACATTTCCAAAGAAGGTGGTACTACAGGTTTAGGTAAAGTAAATAATTTCAGATTTCCTTTCCCTGTCACTTGAAGTTTTAAATCTATCGATTCCCCTGCACGAACACTAGTTTTTGATGGGATAACCTTGAAGTCAAATTTACCAACTGCTCCAGTAAAATTAGCTGGTTTTCCAACTTCGGGCAAGGGTTTTACCGTAATTGTTTTAGCTCCAGCAGAAACTTTTTTATGCCCTAAAGTTGTAATAGGTTGTCCAAAAAAATCAGTTTCGCCAGTTGGAATTTCAACTTCAACATCTAAAGTTAGAGGTTCGATAACTAATTTACCTGCTTTTTGAGGATATAAGATGGTTTTTCTCAATACCAAATACCGATACATCTCGCCTTTAAATTTCGCTTGTTGAACTACAGGTTTGATATCTATATTTTGACTCCAAAAATTATTGTATTTAGGATTTTGATCAATCATATAGTTGCCTACCATTGTCCTATTACTTACATAAATTTTATAAACTACAGTAATAGGTTCATTAACATATGGCGAAGTATTTTCAATTTCAGCTACTAAATGCACACCTTCTTTACCTAAAATCGAAATAGGCACTTGTTGACTTTGCTGTTGGTAAGGATAGTTACTATATGGATCATAAGGATCTCGTTCTTCTTGAACTGCATTTCCTACAGTCACTTTTATAGGAGATGTCTTATAGGTTTGACCATTAATTTCTATTGTAGCACTTTTTATAATGAAAGTACCTTTTTTAAGGGGTTGAAGAAAATAAGAATATGTTTTTTCAAAAGATTTTCTACCATTAATCCATTGAAAGCTCACCGATTGATTGGGACCACCTACGATACGAAATCCTTCAAAAGAAGGAGGATTAAAATTATCTCCTTCTTCATTCATCGCAAAATCAATTCGTAAACGTTCGTTTATACCCAAATTATTTTTACTCACACCCGCTACAAACTGAATTTGTGCAGTGAGTTTTATACAAAATAGTAAGAATATAAAAAGTACTTTCTTCATTTTTCTAAGTTGCTTTTACCAATCTTTTCCTTCTTGTTGAGGTGCTCCTTTAACTTTGCGAGCATTTACTCTATCTTGAATTTTCTTTTCTTCATTATTTACCGCATCTAACAGATTTTGCATACGTTCTTTAGGAACATTGTTAGGTTTAGGCTGCGGATTATTTTTGTCTTCGTCTTTATTATTTGGTTTATCTTGTTTGTCTTTATTTTTGTCGCTTTGATCCTTATTCTTATCTTTATTTTGATCCTGATTTGGTTTTTTATCAGGAGAATCTCCTTTTTTATCCTTCTTCTTATCATCATTCTTTGGAGGAGGATTGTCCTTCAACATTTTTTTGGCTAAAGCATAATTGTAACGTGTTTCTTCATCTGAAGGATTATTACGTAATGCATTTTTATATGCTTCGACCGCTTTATCATATGCTTTTTCTTTCATATAGGTATTCCCCAAATTATGAAAAGCAAAATGTTTTTCATTTTTAGCCTTTGCCACTTCAGCAGCTTTTGCAAAAGCGAACTTTGCTTCACTAGCCTGATTTTGCCTATAAATAGCATTCCCTAGATTATAGGCTGACGCAGATTTTTTAGGGTTTTCGCTTTTTGAAACTCTAAAGTTTGCTTCTGCATTAGCATACTCTTTCTTTTCAAATTGTTGATTACCATCTGGCAATGCAAAATCCTTTTTCTGTTGTGCAAAAATACTAACAGAAAATAGTAAAACAATATATATAATTTTTATTTTCATTTAACACTAATAATCAATCAATTAAACTTTTTTCTCGCTGAATAAATCTAATTTTTGAACCCATTTTGTTTTTCTTTCTAATAAAAAAAGGTCCAATAACAACAAGAAAAAACCAATTCCTAAAAACCATTGAAACTGAGATTGAAAACTCGCCACTTCTGTAGCCTCAAATTGAGTTTTTTGGATATTGTTTAATGATTTTCGCATATAATCTACTACTTGTTTTGTGCTTGTACCGTTTATATAGCCTCCATTTGCATTTTTTGCTATAGCTTCTAAAGCTTCAGGTCTCAATTTAGTCGTAACGGTTTCGCCCGTTTCTTTATCTTTATGATAAACGACTGAATTTCCATTTCTAATAGGAATAGGACCTCCTTTTGTGGTTCCCACACCAATAGTAATAATTTTTATGCCTTTTTTCTTTGCTTGTTCAGCTGCATCTTGTGCTTTTTCAGAATGGTCTTCACCGTCTGTAACCATTACTAATAATTTACTGGTATTCCCACTTCCTTCAAAATACTTTTCTGTCAGTGTTATCGCCTCATCTAGGTTACTTCCTTGTGATGAAATTATACCAGGATTCATTCCTTGTAAAAACATTTTGGCTGCATTATAATCGGTTGTAATTGGCAAAACTGGAAAAGCGCTACCTGAATAAGCAATAATCCCAATTCTGTCACTACCAAGCCCATTGATAATTTGAGAAACTAATTGTTTACTTTTTTCTAAACGGCTTGGAGCAATATCCTCACATAACATACTTTTTGAAACATCGATAGCAAAAACGATATCTATTCCTTCGCGTTTTACTTTCTCTACTTTTGTGCCAATTTTTGGATTAACCAATCCTAAAATTATCATTGAGAGTCCTAATAGAAGAATACCAAATTTTAAGGCTGGTTTAAAATTTGATTTTTCTGGACTTAACTTTTTGACCAATTCTATATCACCAAATTCCTTTTGCCTTTTTCTTTTCCATATTTGAACCCAAAGAAAAAGTGCTACTAAAAAAGGTATTAGCAACAATAGATATAAATATTTTGACTCGTCTAATTCGTACATATTTTTTTAAAATTCCAACATTTAAAAACCCAAATTCCAATTATTCCTTTTAAAATCCCAACATTTAAAAACCTAAATTCCAATTATTCCTTTTAAAATCCCAAATCCAAAATATTTTTTTATTAAAAATTGAATTTTCAGATTAGTACTTTATATAAAACTTTTAAAAATTGTATTTCGTAATATAATTTCAATTAACAACAACAAACCTGCCATATAAACCCAAGGGCGGAATTTTTCGTCATAATTAACAAACTTTAACTCATCGACTTTCGTTTTTTCTAATTTATTAATTTCGTTATAAATCTTTTCTAATCCTTCATTATTTGTTGCTCTAAAATACCTCCCTCCTGTTTTTTGAGCAATCTCTTTCATTAGTTTTTCATCTATTTGAACAGGCATCATTTTATACAAAAAATCCCCATTAGGTCCTATTGAATAAGGAAAAAGGGCATTACCATTTGTCCCAATTCCAACTGTATAGACTTTTATTCCTAAATCGGCTGCAATTTCAGCAGATGTTTGCGGATCTAAAAAACCAGAGTTATTTACTCCATCTGTCATCAGAATAACGACTTTACTTTTTGCTTTACTATCTTTTAAACGATTCACTGCCGTGGCTAATCCCATACCTATTCCAGTTCCGTCTTGCAACACATTATCATATTTGATATCTTTGATAGCCTGTAAAACAACCGCTTTGTCACTGGTAACAGGTGTTTTAGTATAGGCTTCTGCTGCATAAACTACTATACCGATACGGTCAGTAATTCTTTCTTTAACGAAACTTGATGCTACTTCTTTTAAAGCCTCAAGTCGATTTGGTTTTAAATCTTTGGCAAGCATACTTCCAGAGACATCCGAAGCAATTACAATATCAATCCCAAAAGTACTATTGTTTTTGCTACTTATATCAACTGTTCTTGGTCTAGCTAAAGCTACAATCAATGCGCTAAGTGCTAACAATCTCAAGACAAATAATACAGGTTTCAATTTTGGCAAAATGGAAGTAGTTCCCTTAAAACCTTTTGTTGAACTAATTTTTAAGGTTGGTTGTTCTTTTTTGTACATAAAGAAATACCAAACAATTGCTAATGGTAACACCAAAAACAACCAAAAAAACTCAGGATTTAAAAACGTTACATTCTTCATCACGGTGCTTTTTTAAGTTCAACAGATTGCAACATTCTATCGGAAATTTTTTGCCCATTTTCATCACCTTCTTTAAAAGCTATTAAAATTTGTTGTAAACCACCATCTTGGGTAAACAATAAAACTTGATAGACCATTTTCTCATCATTAAATGACAAAGTGCCGTAACCTTTTAGTCCTTTTAATCCATCTTTAGTGGCAAATTCATCCTGTTTAACAACAATATTTTTACAACCTTGTACTTCCATAGTTTGAATCATCCCATCAAGAGCTTTACTCAAATCCAATTCTTGTTTTTGCTTAAACTCTGTGGCTGATATTGCAATATAGAATTTCTGAATGAAACTTCCGTATGCAAACATTTGGGTGTCTTTTATTAATCCAGTAGCATCTTTAGGAATTGCTTTACTGGCATCAATACGAGTCAAAACTGCTGGCGTTTCTAAAATAATAGCAGGATTGCCATATTCTGACTTAATCCAATTACCTTTTACTAATTCTTTAGTTGATGGACCAGTAAATCCGTTTTTAACAAAATCGATACCCTTAGTAATCACCACAAAAATAAGGATGCACAATAATAAAAACCCAGCTATTCCTGCAATGGATGCTATACGTTTTTTACGTGCTTGCTTCTTACGAATCTCTTCTTGTTCTTTTTGCCATTTTACACTATTATCATCTACAACTACGGGGATAGACTGATGTATGCCAATTAAACTTTTTTCAATTTTTTTGCGATCATCTGTAATTTCAAAATCTAATGGTTTTGATTGTGCAAACTTTACTAAATCGGCTTGTTTTAGCACTCTTTCAAGACTTTCAACTACCTCTTTAGAAAGTTTCAATTTACGTTTACTTGCAGCTTGACGTAATGTCACTATCAATTCGGAAGTGGTACTTTCTTTTGCTGGAATTTCAATTGCCTCTTCAATATAATCACGAGCAATATCTGTCATTTCAGAATAATATGCTTTAATTTCTCCTTTTTGTAAATGTTGCTTCTTTTCTAACAATTGAAGTAAAGCAGTAGCTTTTTCAATAGGAGTGCTATAAACTATTTCTTCTGATTTGGGTTTTTGATACTTTTTAAATAATCTATACCCTAAATATCCTAATCCAGCTAAAAGTAATAAGCCCAAAAAGTATTTCCACCAGTTACCGAATGGTCTTTCGGCTTCAATAATTGGTTTAATATCATACATTTTTTGTTTTAAAGTATCCACTTTTACGTTAAATACTTCCACTTTGATACTATCCGACAAAAATTGCTTTTTATTAACCAAAACTGGTAATCGTGGAATCACATACTTTCCAGAATCAAACTGAATTAATCCATATTTTTTTATCAATTCAAATTTAGATTCTTCTTTTACAGTATCTATGGGATATGACTCAATTACTTCAAATGTTCCAAAAGTTTTATCTTTTGGAAAAACTACTACGGTTTTTGTATTTGATTTTACTTTTAAAGACAGTGTAAATTGAGCACCAATTTTATTTTTGGTTGTATCAATTTTTGTTTCCAATGATTGTGCAAAACCAATGGAAGAAAGAAATAATAATATGTATAGTTTTAGTTTCATATTGTATTAAACCTAACAGGTTTTGAAAACCTGTTAGGTTTCTATCTCGATTTAAAATATCCTAACAATTTTGTCACATAACTTTCGTCAACACGAGTATTGACAGTACCCGCTCCACATTTAGAAAAAATATCCTTAAAATAATGTACCTTATTATTATAGTATTGTTCATACTGTAATCGAACATTTTTTGAACTCGTATTTACCCACTGTGTTTGTCCAGTTTCTGCATCTTGCATAGCAACAAGTCCAATATTTGGCATTTTCTCTTCACGAATATCAAACACTCTTACTCCCGTAATATCGTGCTTTTTACTTGCTATTTTTAATGCTTTCTCATAATCATCATCTGTGATAAAATCAGAAATCATAAAAACAATCGCTTTTTTCTTTTGAGTAGCGGATAAAAATTGTAATGCTTGACCAATATTTGTTTGTTTACTTTTTGGCTCAAATTCAATCAACTCTCGAATTATTCTAAGTACGTGCGATTTTCCTTTTTTGGGTGGTATATACAATTCGATTTGGTCAGAAAACAAAATCAAACCAATTTTGTCATTATTTTGTGTTGCAGAAAAAGCTAATGTAGCGGCAATTTCTGTAACTATTTCACTTTTTAGTTGGTTTTTAGTACCAAAACTTTCTGAACCCGAAATATCAACCATTAGCATCATCGTAAGCTCGCGTTCCTCTTCAAAAACCTTTACATATGGTTCATTATAACGAGCAGTTACATTCCAATCGATAGCACGCACATCGTCTCCATATTGATACTGGCGCACCTCGGAAAACGTCATTCCACGTCCTTTGAAAGAAGTATGATATTCACCCGAGAAGATATGATCACTCAATCTTCGGGTTTTGATTTCTATTTTTCGAACTTTTTTAAGTAGGTCTTTTGTTTCCATTTTTTATTAGTGTTCAGTGTTCAGTTTCAAGTGTTCAGTCACTGCTTACTGAAAACTGTTTACTGCATACTAATCTTAAGGCACTTCAATCTCGTTTACAATCTTGTTGATGATATCTACAGAAGTTACATTTTCTGCTTCGGCTTCATAAGTAATACCTATACGATGACGCAACACATCGTGAACTACTGCACGTACATCTTCTGGAATAACATAACCACGACGTTTGATAAAAGCATAACATTTTGCGGCTACAGCTAAATTGATACTTCCTCGAGGTGATGCTCCAAAACTAATTAGAGGTTTTAGTGATTCTAATTTGTATTTTTCAGGATAACGAGTTGCAAAAATTATATCTAAAATATACTTTTCAATTTTCTCATCCATATAAACTTCACGAACTGCTGCTTGCGCACGAAGAATTTGTTCGATAGAAACAACTGGATTTACTTTTTCGAAGCTTCCATTTAAATTTTGGCGTATTACTAAACGCTCGTCCTCCATTTTTGGATAATCTATAACTGTTTTAAGCATAAAACGGTCCACTTGAGCTTCTGGAAGTGGATATGTTCCTTCTTGTTCAACTGGATTTTGAGTAGCTAAAACTAAAAATGGTTTTTCTAATTTGAATGTATTTTCTCCAATTGTTACTTGTTTCTCCTGCATCGCTTCTAGAAGAGCAGATTGTACTTTTGCTGGGGCACGATTTATCTCATCGGCTAAAACGAAGTTAGCAAAAACAGGTCCTTTTTTTATAGTAAACTGATTTTCTTTGATATTGTATATCATTGTTCCAACAACATCAGCAGGTAGTAAATCTGGGGTAAACTGAATACGGCTAAAACTTCCATGAACTGCTTGCGAAAGTGTATTGATAGCTAATGTTTTTGCTAATCCTGGTACGCCTTCAAGCAAAATATGTCCTTGACCAAGCAAACCAATTAACAATCGTTCCACCATCTGTTTTTGTCCTACAATGACTTTATTCATCTCCATTGTAAGTAAGTCTATGAAAGCACTCTCTCTTTCTATTTTTTCATTGATAGCTCTAATATCTAAAGTAGTTGTGTTTTCTTCCATTTTAGTTAAGATTTGTGGGCGTGAATTTAACATCTTAAATTATAAGACGCAAATTGTAAATTAAATTAGTTTTATGCTGTTAATAATCAGTTAAATATTAAAATAAGAAGTACATTTTAAGGATTGTTTATCATTTTGTTTTATTATTTTTAGAATTTCTAACCTGTATGATAAACAAACGACTACTCATAAAGAATTTATTAGCTCATAATGATGAGAACAGTTTTTATGATAAAAAAAGGCAATTGAACCTTCATACAAAAGAAGGGAAAGGAAAGTTTATAAAACACATTTGTGCTCTTTCTAACTCAAATCCAAACAACAATTCTTATATCGTTGTGGGTGTGGAAGATATGAGTAATGAAATTGTAGGGGATGATTTTTTTGATGATAGCCGAATCCAAAATTTAGTAAATGCTTTTTTAGAGAATCCTCCTAAAATTCAATATGAAAATATTCCTTTTCCACATTTACCAAAAGATAAAGTTGTCGGTTTAGTAACTATTAAGCCAAACCATAAAGTTTCGTTTTTTAAAAAAGGAATTCATACTATCGAAATAAATTCTGTTTTTATAAGGGTGGGTAGTAATACACTTCCTACAACAGACAAAATTACTTTCAACAAAAATAATATCGAAACGGTAATTAGTATTGAAAACAACTCTCGCAACAGTATAGAACACACACTTGAGGGAGTCCTTGATTTTATGAACATACGTCATAAAGATATGGATACTAAATACAAAGTATTTAAAGAGTTATTTGTAGTTTGTTGGGCAGGAAATAAAAAAAAGATTAGAGACAAAATTTATTTTTCAAGAGTTGATATAGAATTAATTAATGAACAAATCAAATTATTTTATTCTGCCCAAGATGACGTAACCATTGAATATACAGACTCGTCATTTATAATAACCGAATATATTGCTCTTGGTTTGAATGACAAAACGAGTTTTTACCCGTTAGAAAAAGTTTCTATCACTTTTTTTGATAATGGATATTACAAAATCGAAACTGAAATACTCTTTGAACCTCCGCAGTACAATCGTAAAATGCTTCATCATATCTATAATTCTAACAAATCGTTGCTTGAAAAATTAGAGAAAGGATTAGTTCTTTCAGAACGTGATGAAAAAGATTTGATTAATTTACCCTCAACATTTATGCTTTGTCATCTTAATGGATTTGAAAACGCTAAACAAAGATTAATTGATTCGAAAATCCTATTGAAACCATTTCCGAAAGTCTATCTTTCTTTTAAAGAGGCATTAAGGGTTTTAAGAAAAATGAAATATGATAAAAACAATTAGAGGAAAAAGGTTACAATCTTTTTATTCATAGACTTGAGTGTATGTATCAGCATACAAAACCAAATAAAAACAAACAGAATGATATTTGATATAACCGTAAGTCCAAATTCTTGATTATTTAACATTAAATAGTTTTTTTTAATAGTTAATTTGGCTATTATAAAATCTGGATGATATATATTTTCACTTATAACTTTTAGAAGAAAAAATAGATTTAGAATAAAAATCACTAATAATGCTAGAGCAAAAGTACTAGTTAGCATTTGCAGCTTAAGATTACCGTCTATTTTGTGATTTTCAGGAAACATTTTATATAACTTTTTATATATATAAAGTTCCGCATTTTTCCTGATTTTTAGTTACGGTAAAACCATATATTTTGTTAAAGCTACTATACTAATCCCGCCTTTTTCGCTTCTCTTATAATATCTTCATCATTTCCTTTTTCAATGCTAAAATACTCTTTTATCTGTACCTTTCTTTTTTCAATTGCACTCATTGACAGGTTAAGATATGTAGGAAGGTTTTTAGTTTTTATTCCTTGGGAAAGCAGGGTTATTATTTTTCTACAATATTCATCTAAATATTCACGATGGGACAATAACTCGCTTAAACTTTGTTGAGCTGTAATACTTTTAAATTTTCCGCCATGAATAATTTTCTCAAAGGCTTCAATTAATTCGTCACCTGTAAAATCACTTTTAACTAAAATACCTTCAGGTTCTACAGCATTAATAATTTCATAGATAATTAGTGCTTCAGAATGAGAGGTTAGAACAACTAATTTTGTTTCTGGCTTTTCCTTTCTTAATACTAAAGCTAAATCTAAACCGTTTTTTATCTTCATTTCCTCAAATGGAGGTAAACTGTAATCTAATAAAACGACATCAAACTTTTCCTCACCTGTTATAAGTTCGTAAGCAGTTTCACAATTAAAGGCAGACTTTACTTCTAATTCATAACCAAAATTATTATATCCTAATATAATCTTATATCCTTCAATCATTGAAGGATGATCATCTATCATTAACACTTTGATTTTCATACCACTACTAAATAAAAGGGGTTACTATTTCGATAATTGTTCCTTTTCCAATTTGAGAATCTAACTTGAAACTTCCTTTAAATTCTTTAACTCTTGATTTCATATTCTTAAAACCAATTCCTTTTGTTGTCTTTTTTAAATCAAATCCCACCCCATCATCTTCAATTTTGATAAAAAAAGATTCGTCATTAATTTTTTGAATGTTTAAATATACGTTTTCTGCATCAGAGTATTTAAAAATATTTTGAAGACTTTCTTGAAAAATTCTATAAAGATGCATTTTTGTAGAACTATCTACATTAGACCAAACAATATTAGAATCTATATTAAGATTATAATTTATTTCGGTTGCGCTACAATATTCTTGAAAAAGATTTTCTACAATTACCTTAAAACTATCTGCTTCAAATATTGAGTCTTTATTCAAATTATGAGAAATACTTCTAATTTCTTTTTCAATATTTTGTATATTATCTATATAGCCCAAACATTTTTTTATGGTTTCTTCATCATTTCTTTTACCTAACACAAACAAATTAAGTCTAGTACTTGTTAATTTGCTCATTATTCCATCGTGAAGTTCTTGAGAAATTCTCTTTTTTTCATTTCTTCTAACTTCTTCTATAAGAGTTTGCTGACGAAGCATTAGTCTATAAATCTCTTCGTTATTTTCCTGTTGTGTTTTTTCAAATTGTAATTGTCTATATCTTGCTCTTTGATTTTTTAAATAATAAGCAAGACCTAAAACTAATATAGAAACTATACTAACAGCTAAAATAAACCAAATTTGAGAGGATATTTTCTCATTTTGCTCTTGAATTGACTTCTTTTGATCTATTATTTCATCTGTTTCAAACTCTATCCTTGCAAATTTATTTCGATTAGCTCTTTCTACATTTTGAAGACTATCAGTAAGTCCTATATACCTATCATAATAGACTTCTTTTTTGTCAAAATCTATTTTAGACAAAAGTCTAACCGCTTTTAATTCATCTTCATAAATTCTATTTGCGGCAGCTAACTTTTGAGCATATCTCAATCCTAAAACAGCATTTAAGGTATCTTTTTTTAATAAGTAATATTCTGAAAGCATTAACTTACTTGAAACAATTCCTGGAATATTTTCCAATTTTTGTCTAACCTGAAGTGCCTCTTCAAATTTTACTTTTGCAAGCTCCAATCTTCCTAAATGCATTTCTGCGTATGCTTTATTATTAATAAGATTAGCATACATAAACAGTTCATTCGCTTTGAAATTCGAAATCTTTAACGCTTGATTGAAGTTGTCTATTGCTTTTAAATACTGCTTATTTTTTGAATATACTTTCCCTAAATAATTATAAGACTGAGCTTTTAAGGCTAAATATTGCGGGTCAAATTTTAAATTTTCGACATATTCAATCGCTAAATTATAATAATTGATAGATTCCTTAGTATAATTCATCCCGTCCAGTGCATTCCCTAAGCTTATATAACAATCATAGATTAGCCTTTGATTATTAATCTCTTTAGCTCGCTTTAGAACTTTTATAATTTGTACCTCGGCTTCGGAAAAGTTCTTTTCATAAATAAGAATAATAGCTTTTGAAAATTTAATTCTCGACAATTCTTCATTATCATTCAAAACTTTAAAAGCTTTTTCTGCCTTAGTAAAATAATAATATGCACTATCATTTATAAACTTACTGTAATAATAATCCCCTATATAACTAAGAGCTCGTGCAGAATAAAAATGATCATTTTGTTCAAATGACATTTTATATAGTTTTCGAGAAGCCTTTAAATAATTATTATAGTCTTCAATATTAAAATACCTACCTGCTAATTTCAAATACCGACTTCTTGTAATAGAATCATTTTTTGAATCTAACAGTATTATTTCTGCTTGATTTATCAATTTTATTCTTTGTGATTTTGCCAGCTTAAAATCATTCGCTTTTTCTAGTACCAAATCTATATCTTGATTATCCCCATAGTACTTATTATCTTGACATGCAAGAAACAAGAAAAATAAACATAGCCAAACATAAAATTGCTTCACATTAAATAATTTAATCAAAGCTACAATTATTTCAAGGCAATAAAAAATTATACAATAAAACCTTTTTATTTTCCTTAGTTTAGTTAGGTTTTGTTGGAATAATTATTGGATCTATCCCAGAAACGTTATTATTAGAATTATCATTTACACCCGATATTTGTTCCGGTGACTGAGTATTTTCTTTAGAATCCATTGTGCAAGTTACTGGAGAAATTAAAAGTGTTAATATGCTAAAAGAGTATAGTAGAGTTCTCATAATGTTAAGTTTAAAAATTTAATTATAATCAAAGTTGTTTGTTGCAAAAAGAAATAAGGGCTTACTTATATTTTATTAAATTTTGCTTAAGTTTAGGGTTTCGTTGGAATAATTATTGGATCAATATCACCTTCTTTACAGTTAACATTATTATTTCCAGAATTATCGTTTGTTGCAGATAGTTGTTCTTCTGATTGCATATTCCCATTTGAATCCATTGTGCAAGTTACTGGGGAAATTAAAAGTGTTAAAAAACCGAAAGTATAAAGTAAAGTTCTCATAATGTTAAGTTTAAAAATTTAATTATAATCAAAGTTGTTTGTTGCA